>DATNKB010000092.1:0-3324 GCA_035603595.1 Candidatus Dormiibacterota bacterium | reverse complement strand
GAATTCCAGTGTGCCTTTCGTGAGACGCACCAAACAGTCCAAAGCATCTTGGATCGCCTGTCCCTCTACGAGATCGATTGAACTGATTCGCATTCCCTGTAACCGCGAAAAGATTGCTGTTTCCGCCGCATGAATTCGCTGGAGCAATTCCTGTGGGCTTAACTCGGTCAAAGTTTCCGGGGAATGCGTTTGCCGTTCCGGGTATTTTAGGTCATTCATAAGTACATCGCTCAATTGCTGGCGTCGCTGCTTCCAACGCAAGTTGTCGCTTGTCTGAAAACTACTGCAGACCGCTCGGAAACACCCACGATGGGCGGTTTGACGTCGGGAAGGCGGAGGAGAATCTTAGGGGAGGCGTTGAAGAGGCGATCCAAACCTCGCCTCCGTCCGAAACGCCCCTACTTTACATCCGGCTAATTTTGATGTAGCGAACGATGTCTGGAAACATAGCTATGCTCGTAATTATCACGAGCGCGGCAACCAAGCCTAGGCCAATGGAGAAATATCCGAAATGCATACTCCCTCCGCTTCTGCTAGATCAATAGCGTCAATCCTCCGGACTAATGTATCCGGTTGTCCAAGGCGACGACATATTCTTCAACAGCTAGAATTAGTTCCTTTCGTACGTCCATCTCCCATCCGTACTTGATTTGAATGCACACGTCGGCAATAGATTCACTGACGATGCTGCAAGGCATGGGGATTTGGCATCCACGGATTGCGACGAGCAAAACCACCGATTTACCAAACCAAGGAGAATACACGGCGGCGCGGTCTGTGGTTCTCGCAGGGATCAACTCGGTCACCCTCCGACCGAGCGGGCCTGAGAATTGATTCATAGAAGACACATGCATTTTGTAGCGCTGATGGAGTGAGGAATCTGTTCAAATCTGCACACTTAGTCCGAATAGCGCCTGACAATCCGGGAATCCAAGAACCTTCTCCGGCTCGCCATATGGTCGCAAAGCTGATTTAAGCGACGAGGTAAGACTCAAGCGGCAGCCAGGGCATGGACAATTATATCTCGTGGATCACAGCCCGAATAATTGTCAACGGGACTTCGGTTTTCAAATGGTCAAGTCCGAGTTCCCGGCCCTCGCAAGCCTACCTTCTCGCGGGAGTTCTTCTGCTGGGCTTGCGGAGGCGTTTTGTACCGCCGGCCCCCCTAGTCACCAACATGCGGGGTTATATCTCGCAAATGTGCAAAATGGGACGGTATGGATGCCGCCGCGACTGTCATGATGTGAGCATGCCGCATAAGAAAAGCAAGACACACTCTGATGACGCGACGCGTGCCAGCGTCACGAAGGAAATGGCAATGCCGCGCATGGCTAGATCCGCGAAGATAGCGGAATTGAATCTGGATACTTCGCGAATTCCGGAACGGCCAAGCACGACGATGCCCGGAATTGTAAACAAGATAATTCCGTCTCCGCAGACGTGCCAACCGGAAAAGGCTCAGATTGCCGTTGACGGAACCGATCAACGATATCGAAATCTCCGAATTGAAAATACTTTGACGGACGAACATGGCGATGACGTAAGGCTCAAAAAAGGCGCTCACGTTGACATTACCGTGACTGCCAAAGCCGACCGCAATTAATGAAGCCAGTTCGGATTCTGTGCCGAATTGAAAATACAGGAATCGCAACGGCGATTAGAGGCTTGGAGGTTTGTAATGAAGTATATGTTGATGAACTATGGCAACAAAGCCGGTTGGGACTCTTTGACCCAGGATGTGATTGATGAGATAGGACGGACTCACAGAGCGTTGCAGAACGAACTTAGCGCCTCGGGCGAACTGTTGGACCACAAGGAACTGGCTCTGGACAACGCGAAGATCGTGCGCACGGAGCGCCGAATACCCGTCATCACAAATGGTCCTTTCGCCGGCGACAAAGAAATTCTCGGCGGTTACTACTTGGTTGCTTGCGTTAGCCTTGACAGGGCGACGGAGATAGCCGGCCGGTTTCTTGAAGCCGAGTTCGCGCCTATCGAAGTGCGCCGACTCAGCGGCGACACCTCTTGGGACACTGGTGCGCCAGCGGTTTAGCTCAGCGGTGTCGCTCCGATGGGAACGGTGAGGAGAAACACCTTGGTAAAGCAAAACGACCGGATACACGAACACACTCTCTTTTCTGTTATGGGCCAGAAACTCACGGGACACGCAACGGCGCTCATAATCGCTGACTTAGAGGCAGATGCCGAATATTACGCACTCCATGAACGCGGTTTCGTCGCTTTGTCGGACACTACTCTAGTGAGCGACACCGTGTACCTTGAATCAGAATACAAGGGAATGAATTGTCGATCGGAATTTAAGGATGTGGCAGCAACTCAGCTACAGCGTACTCATACTCCTGAATCCTATTCTGCAGCTTTTAAACCAACGTGCGACGGCGGGCGAGGTCGATTGGATGCACGTCATCAATATCGGCGCAAAGTTCAGCCTCTGCTTGGTGCATTCTATCGTGGGCTGCAATTATTTCTGGAGGCAACGGCATACGCGGATTTTAGAATCCCCGAGATCACGGTACCACGGTTCGCCGGCAATCGTAGACCTCGGGCAAATCGATCAAGACGCTTTTTCATCCGCAAAAAAGGGGTCAATTCGAAGCAGAAAGTGTTCCCGGCGATGGGCAGTCACGCACCGGGGGCATACCACCTGATGACATCGTTCGCAGTGGAACAGTCCGCAACTTCGATGTCCGGCCGCGCAAACGCCTCTAGCTTTAATCAAATTCCCTCGATGCGACACCAGCCGTGGACCCTTGAGCAAGACCATGTGTTACCGCCGATTCTTCGGAAGCTCATAATACACACGCCGGCGTCTGAGTTTCAAGAACACCTGTGGAAATCTCGCCTCTCGTTCGCACGCGGGAGTCACTGCATTGCGGGACTGAAGATGAAATCGTGCTGCCAGTCCTGTTTATAACCGGCTAGCCGCAGAGCGGTAGCGAGTTGCGCCCAATGCCGCGTCCCGTGCAGAAACGCGTGCGTAAAGCATTTGCGGCGGCTGGCCTTCATGTTTTTCGTGGGCGCCGGAAAGGACAGCATCTCGTCCCATTTTTCGTCGGGCGTCTTCTCGAGAACTTTTCGCCATGTCAAGAGCGCAGAATCCGCGGCGGAGAAAATGGCATCGGGAGAGGTCTTGTCAATGCTGTCGGTGAATCGAGCTGGACTGATTTTGGCGGCAGTCGTGGTCGATTCGCCTAACAGCCATTCGGCAAAGAGTAGATCGACGAAGATGATATGCGAGAGCAAGTCGCGGACTGTTGCCGAGCCGGCGACGTCGATTTTGACGTCGAGCGCTTGCGAGTGCTG
>DATNKB010000091.1:0-2255 GCA_035603595.1 Candidatus Dormiibacterota bacterium | reverse complement strand
CATCAGAACGCGCAGAGGAACGCTCATAACGCACGATCTCGGCGTGCTCGACGCCGCGACGGCCTCTTTCACCGAGATGGAGCGGCCCGCCTCGGGAACGGGAATCTTCGCAAACCCGCGCAGCGTATTTTTCATCTCCGGGGCCATCGTCAACAACGGGACGGGTTTCGACGGGGAGTTGTACGGCGAACTCTGCACCGGCAGCGACTGATGTCGAAGTCCGAGTGGCGCGGGGGCGACCGTCCTTTTGTCATTGGCCGGCAGGCGGTTGCCATAGTTCTACTTTATTTCCTTCCGGATCGATGACCCAGGCAAACTTTCCATACTCCGACTCGTCAATTTTCTCGAGCACGTTGCAGCCTTCTACACGCAAAGCTTTGACCAGTAAGTGGAGATCTTCCACTCGGTAATTGACCATGAAGGTGGCGGTGCTGGGCGCAAACTGGTCGCCCTGCGCCGAACCAATCGACCAGGCCGTTGTTCCGGCAAAAGGCTTACCT
This sequence comes from Candidatus Dormiibacterota bacterium, assembly GCA_035603595.1. Lineage (GTDB taxonomy): Bacteria > Acidobacteriota > Terriglobia > Acidiferrales > UBA7541 > Palsa-295. Next base: position 1,755 of record DATNKB010000091.1, on the reverse strand, counting down.
TCACCATCGGTCCAATTGAACGCTGCGCCACCCCATTCTTGGACATCGATTCCGAGATGTTTTTTGTACCAAGCTTGCAATGCCGGAGCGTCTTTCGCTTTGAAGAAGATGCCGCCAATGCCAGTGACTCGCTTCATGGAACCTCCGAGGTTGGGTAGGGATGAGACGTAGTGTATCTTCTTAATGTAATGTGGGGCGCATCGTCCAATCACCTCCCCCGATTCCATGTTAATTCTTCGTTCCCTCATATTTTCGCTTTTGTTCTATGGCTTTTTCGCTGTCAGCGCGGTGATGGCGACCGGCATATCGCTCATTTCGCCGAAATCTTTGCCGCCGTTCACGAGATTCTGGTCGCGTGCTTGGCTCGCCATGTACCGGGTAATTTGCAGCGTGAATTATGAAGTGCGCGGCAAAGAGAACATTCCGCAGGGCGGCTGCCTTCTGGCCGTAAAGCATCAGTCGGTCTGGGATACCTGCGCGCTGTTCGCGATCTTTGATCGCCCAGTTTTTGTATTGAAAAGCGAACTGATGTTCATACCATTTTTCGGATGGGCTCTCGCACGCCTGGGCTGCATTCCGATCAAGCGAGGCACAGGCAAGAGCGCGCTGGACAACATGGTCCGAGGCACACGCGTCGCGTTGACACAAAGCAAGCAGGTGGTGATATTTCCGGAAGGTACGAGAACGATGATTGGTCAAGCGGCGAACTACAAAACCGGCATCAGCCATTTGTATTCGGCTCTGGACGTCACATGCGTCCCGGTCGCCTTGAACTCGGGAGCCTTCTGGCCACGACGCAAATTTCTGCGTCCGCCGGGAACCATTGTTGTTGAGGTACTTTCTCCAATCTCGCCCGGATTCGGCCGCAAAGAGATGTTTGATCTCATGGTTGAGAAGATAGAGGAGGCGTCAGAGCGATTGCGTAGCGCCGCAGAGTCGAATAGATCGCGACAATAGCAGGAGACAAATATTACGAGATATCCAGATGATCAATCCCTACTCGCTGCCTGCCACTCTCAATCTGTCGATCTGTTAAAGCGAAATCTGACGCCCGACGGCATCCTCGCTGCCTCACCCACTCTGCAGGCTGAGAAGCGCGGGTATACGGCAATATTCGGGCGAGACGCGGCCGTCTGCGCGATCGGAATGGTGCTCTCAGGCGATCAGTCGCTGGCGCGAGCGGCGGCGGCGGGTCTACACACCCTGGCGGAGCATCAAGCACCGAATGGACAGATTGCGAAATTCGTGGACGTACAAAGACAGGAAGCTGATTTCTGGTATCTGGGATGCATTGATTCGACGCTATGGTGGCTGATTGCGTTGGCGTTTCTGGATCGGCACCACGGTTCCAGCGGTTTCCTGCGAAAATACGCCAAGCGCGTCAATCTGGCCACTCAGTGGCTCTTGGCACAGGAGCATCAACGCTTCTATCTGCTGCAGCAAAATGAGGCCAGCGACTGGGCCGACATCATGCCGCGCTCCGGCTTCGTTCTCTATACGAATGCACTGTGGTATTTCGTGAAGCGGCTTTTTCGCATCGACCACGCGGCGAAGACGCGCGAAAATTTCAACGGGCTCTTCTATCCTTTCTCCGCGGACATCGCCGAATATCGCCGCGCCCGCCTGCTCAACGATTACGTGTTGCAGCAGGGACGCAATCGCGATTTGTACCTGAGCTTCGTCAATTTCTCGTTCTTCGGCGAGGAGGGCGATGTTTTCGGCAACGTATTGGCTGTCCTACTAGGACTCGCCGAC
>DATNKB010000090.1:0-2440 GCA_035603595.1 Candidatus Dormiibacterota bacterium | reverse complement strand
GAGGATGCCGGCTTTGATGTTGCGCGTGTCCTGGCAGGTTTCGAGGAGAAGTACATCTACGCCGCCTTCGATGAGGCCGCGGGCTTGCTCGAGATAATTTTTGTGGAGCTGCGAGAATGTCACGCCGCCGGTGACGCTGATGGCTTTCGTCGTCGGGCCCATCGAGCCTGCTACAAAACGCGGCTTTGAGCCTTTTGCGAATTGGCTTACCGCTTGCATCGCCAGTTCCGCGGCGTGGCGGCTGATCTCTCGGGCCCGATCGCCAAGACCATACTCGGCGAGAACGAGAGGCGTGCTGCCGAAAGTATTCGTCTCGATGATGTCCGCACCGGCTTCCAGGTATTTGCGGTGAACCCCGAGAACCACATCGGGCCGCGTGAGATTGAGGTTCTCGTTGCAGCCTTCGAGGTGCGGGCCACCGAAATCCGCGGCGGTCAGGTTCTCCTGTTGCAGCATGGTGCCCATCGCGCCATCCAGTACGAGGATGCGCTCGCGGAGAAGTTCGCGAAGGGCGAGGCCCTGTTGAATCAGGTTCTTCATGTGGCTAACTCAATCTTCTCACGGGTGCAGCGGAACAGGGGCGTGCTGAGGCAGCGAAGTTCGGAAGACAATCTCCGGTTGCGGCGCGGCCCAGAATTCTATGCGGCGTCGGAAAGGAACTCTACCTTGAAGGACGACGGCACTAGGCCGATGGCTTTGCCTCGATCCAGAAGTTCGCGAACGGCGCGGCGCCCTTCTTCTCCGTAATCGAGCGTCCAGCGATTCACGTACATGCCAATGAATTTATCGGCGAGGACAGGATCCATGTCGCGCGCGAACTGCATTGCGTAGTTGAGTGCCGCGTCGCGGTGCTCCAGGGCGTACGAAACGCTATCGCGGATCACTCGTGCCACCTGCAGTCCAAGCTCTGGTCCGAGCGAGCGGCGAATCGCGTTGGCGCCGAGCGGCAGTGGCAGTTGCGTGGTTTCCTGCCACCATTGGCCAAGGTCCACTACGCGGTGCAAACCGATTTGCGAAAAAAGCAGCTGGCCTTCGTGAATCAGCAGGCCTGCCTCCACTTCTTTGGCCTGCACGGCATCCAGAATTTTGTCGAACGGCATCGTGACGACTTCGACGTTGGGTTCGAAGAGTTTCAGCGCCAAATAGGAGGTTGTCAGCGCGCCGGGAATCGCAATTTTGCGTCCTGCGAGGTCGGTCTTTTTGATTGGGTGCGATGAGACCACGATCGGTCCGTACCCTTCGCCAAAACTCGCGCCGCAATCCATTAAAATGTACTTGTCGGCGACAAACGTGTAGCCGTAGAAACTCACCGCTGTGATGTCGTAGGTTTCCTTGCTCGCGGCCTGATTCAGCGATTCGATGTCGGACAGAATATGTGTGAATTTCACGCCAGGAAGACGAACCTTGCCGGTAGCCAGCGCGTAAAACATGAAAGCGTCGTCGCTATCGGGCGAATGTGCGAGGCGAAGCTCAGCAGTTTTGGGCAAAGCTGCCGATGTGGCCGTCATGGGATCCATCCTGGCGCTTTCGCGAGACGCTCTTCACGGCGCAGGGCTGAGATGACGCGGCGCAAGACCGTCGGACCCGCTGCAGTGGTTGCGTTCTTCGGAGTTAGCGCTGTTGTTCGCTGCGTCTTTGAGGGATTAGATTATCACAAGGACGAAAAGTCGTACAGCGGGCCCTTGTGTCCAACAACTTCATTCGAAATTCAATTTAGAAGATTTCAGTCTATCATACAGCGCATGCCGTCAACCGAATCATGCTTTACGCCACTCGAATCGGCGGTACTTCGTGCGATTTGCGAGAAGGAATCGGTTGATCGAGATCGAACAGCGCTCGAAGCTCAGCTTTCGGCAGCTGTTCTCGTGAGCAGAAAAAATACGGGTGCTGGTTTTTACACTTCTTTTGCCGTCGACCGCGGCTCTAGTGCTCCGGTCGGGGGTGAGCGCCTGAGGAACGGGCCAGCGATGCGGATTGATGGTCTGCGGCATGGAATGGGTTTCATTCTTTGGCTGAAGGACGGTTATTTGGAACTACTCGAAGGATATTCCTACGAGGAGAGCACTGTCGAAATTGATTTTGAGCGAGCGGGCTTTGATGTCGTTAAATAGCAGGACAGCTATTGAACTGTGGAGCTTGTGGGTGCTGGAAGCGGCGACGCGTGATGGGCAACCAGGAGCCAGTCGTTCCCGGTGCGCACAAAAATGTTCGTCGCCTGTATTACGGCTTCGTCGAAACCATCGGTGAAAGCGGTGGTAACGTGCTCGGTACAGGCCACCCAGCCGACATCGCCTTCAACCCGAATCCAAATCGAGCTGAGCGCAATGCGCACACGCTTGGTGTTCGCAAAAATACGAGCCCAGCTGCCGCGCACTTCGTCCCAACCGAGCAATAATTCTCCGCCCGGCTGTACGCATTCGACGTTGTCGTCGTGCGCCCA
>DATNKB010000089.1:0-3875 GCA_035603595.1 Candidatus Dormiibacterota bacterium | reverse complement strand
GCGATCACGAGCAGCAGATGGATCGCTCCGAACGTCACGTGGAATGCGATAAATCCCAGCAACCACAACACGAGCAACACGGCGGCGATAGCAGCGAGCATGACTCCTCCTTTTGTATTTTCGGTCCGACTCCGAGACTGTCCCAACGATAAGGTTCTAGCGAGCTTTTGAACATCAGGGCAAACCATTAACCGGGCGGGATTGCTTCCTGTAACTCTTCAACGTACATATACTTACGCGAAAGATGAAAGAATCAGAACAAGTAGCCCATCAGTTGATGGCAACTGGGGAATGGCAGAGAACCAGGCGACGTACCCGCATTCAATGATGCGATCGCTGAACCCGTTCGCGCATACGCATCCCGCGCTGACTGATCTCGGAAATCAAGACGTTGCGGCCTACCTGATATCGTGGCTGTTAGTGCCTTTGATGGTGCCGGCGGGGGGAATCGAACCCACGGCCTAGGGATTATGAGACCCTCGCTCTACCACTGAGCTACGCCGGCACGCAGGCAATATTCGATGCTAAGGTTCACTCCACGAAGTGTCAAGGCATCAAGCCGCGAACGAGCGCCTGAATCTTTGCGAATCTCGAAGGATGTACTACGATGACCGAGCCAATATGCTCGAAGTGTCATCGCCTAAACAACGGTCGACCTCAGAATGAGTTCCAACTCGAACCTCAATTCAGCAGATTCCGGCAGTGAATTCTTGTGGGGATTTTGGTATCCGGCGCTACGCAGCGAGCATGTCACCGGACGCAAGCTCGTGCGCGCAATGCTGCTAAATGTCCCGCTTGTTCTCGGTCGCGATGTTGCCGGCAAACCCTTCGCCCTCCGCGACGTTTGCCCTCACCGTGCGTTTCCCCTTTCCTTCGGGCAATTTGACGGTAAAGCCGTCGAATGCGCCTACCATGGCTGGCAGTTTGAAGCGCACACCGGCGAGTGCCTTGTGATCCCGTCGCTTACAGCAGATTCGAAACTGAAATGTGAGCGAATCCACGCAGGCAGCTTCCCCTGTGCGGAGCACGACGGGTACATATGGGCGTTTATGACCAATCCAGAAGGTCGCGCGACACCGCCCGCCGAGCAGCCGAGTTTGCCCGAAGTCCCTCGCCTTCCCACTTTCAGTGACCACTTCAAAGTCGCGCATCTCTGGGCCGATTTGCCGTGCACCGTGGACCACGGAATCATCGGCTTGATGGATCCAGCGCACGGCCCTTTCGTTCATCAGGCTTGGTGGTGGCGGTCGCGCCGCAGCATTCGTGAAAAATCAAAGCAGTTCGAGCCGATTCCCAACGGATTTCGCATGAGCCCACATGCGCCATCGGTCAACAGTGCCCCGTATAAAATCCTAAAACTTATTACCGGCGAACCCGCCACCACAACGATCGATTTCGTTCTGCCTAATCAGCGCTTCGAAATGATTCGCGCCGGGCGATACTGGCTGACGAGTCGGACCACCGTAACGCCCATCCGCCAAAATCTCTGCCGGCTCGATTTCTGCGCAGCGTGGAATATTCTTCCGTGGTTTCCGGTCGTGCCCTTCATCATTTATGTATTTGGACCGCGTTTTATTCGCCAAGACGTGGAAGTAATCGAGAAACAGGCGCTGGGATTGCAGTACGGCGACCGCATGATGCTGGTAGATGATGCTGACCGCCAGGCGCGCTGGTATTTCGACTTGAAATCTGCGTATCTCGAATCCCAGCGAACAGGAACGCCGATGCGCCATCCGATGGTCGGCCCGGTCACGTTACGCTGGCGATCTTAGAACCTCGAAGAAATCGGACACTACCGAAGGTCGCCCAACTCAAAACTCGTTTCAACATGCTGATCATCTGGGGTGTGAACTGTGATGGTCGCTTCGTCATAGGGATCGATTGACTCGGTGTCGTACCGCAATTCAATGATGACTCCTGAAATCTGGTATATGTTCGCGACCGCATCGGAATAAAGCAAATAGACTTGGGTCGACCTCAGGGGAATCTTTTTGTGGTTTTGAATAAGCTGAATATCAAAATCACGTTCGAAATTTGGCAACGGCATTCCAGGCGCACGTGGATTCCAGGGAGGTGGCCCCGGATAGGTATCCGTCAGATCAACTCCCACACGCACGATAAGCGGGAAAGTCTTCCCGACCCACTCTTCCTCCGCTCCTTGAATATCGGTGTTTAGCGCTGCCTCGCCTAACTCGACGATCTGGCCGTACGGTGTTTCGACGCTAATCGCAGCCACGTGAGGCCCTGTTTCCGGCGCCGGCAAGAAATGTTTATAACGGGCGAAAAATTCGGCGGTCTTGAAATCCTTACGATTCCCGAGCATGTATGCATCGCGAATTGACGTGGACGTTAGCGGATCGTCGAACGCAAGCGTAGGAGTTCCGATAAGCAGCACCGCAAGAAATATGGAAAGCCCAATCTAGGGCGAGTGATCACGGGGCCTCCGATTCTTTAACACTTAGACGCCCGAAATCGCCGCCCCGTTACGCCGGGCCTCAGTCCGTGATACTACTGAGAAAAGGGTAGTGATCTGCGGCGCCCATGAAGAAAAGCATCGGAAAAGATAGCCAGAATCCCACGCGCGACGCGATGTAAGCCCAACGCGCCAGGCGCTCGGCCTCTGCGGGCATCGGCGTGCCTTGCTCCACGCTGGCGCGTGTCCACGCAATCAGCCGCTTCTGCGCGCGCCACACCACGCCCCAAGTATTCATCAGCATCAGCAGACCGATGCCTCCGCCGACACTGATTGACAGGTGGCTATTCGAGGATTGCGGCCCGGCATTTGAATCGAGAACGATCCACGAAGCTGCGATTACGATCGCTGCGATCGCAATTGTGCGCACCCATGGATTGTCAAGGACTCCCTTACTCGGAAGTTGGAACGGATAGATCAGAGCGTAGGCCACCAGCCAAATCACAAGCCACTCACCGAACCAGCGCAGAGCCAGGCGATTATTTCCGGCATTTTGCGCATCGGCGGCCAGGATCATCCAGAAGTAACGCAGGCCTGCTGCGACAGTCCAAAAGGCCGACCAGCGGAACCAGCCCATTGCACGCGACATCAGCACCGGAAATACTTTCCCTCTAACCGATGCGTCGAGTTGCTTCATGGTAGGAAAACCCACCAGATTGAAAAAGTACAACAGACCGATCCAAATGAAACCTCCGACGAAATGCATCCAGCGCAGCGCAATTTGTTCGGTTGCAGCTCCCTGAGGGAAGCTGAAATGCGGCTCGAGCGTCTGTAGAAAGATTGGGGCGACCGCAATGAACATTGCAACCTCCAGTCGTGGGCTAAGCCTGCTCGTTGACTGCGAATGAGAAATCTAGCGGAGTTCGCTCGAAAAGCCAACGAGTGGCTCTCGAAGGGCAAGTTGGCGAAGGGCCCAGCGTGCGTGTTCGGCAATCAACGCGTCGTCTGAATCCACGAGACGGCTGAGCAGCAACGAAATACGTTGATAAGTGTCTGATTCTCGATCAATGTGGGAGTTCCCGAGCGCCACGCAAGCGTTACGCACTAGCCCGCGCCACTTCGCGCGTTTCACCGCGCTGCCGCGAAATATTCGGCTGAAATCTTCCTGCGTGAGCGATGCGAGCCATTCAAGCTCAGGCGAAAATAGCGAGTGCCAACCGTCTGCTCTCTCTTGCCTGTTCTCCCGTGCATCAATCTTACGCGGCAGAAATTCAGTAAGGCGCGATGCGGGCGCTTTGCGATTCCAGGGGCACACGTCCTGGCATATATCGCAGCCAATAGCGGCTCGGCCTATATTGGGGCGGAGTTCTTCGGGGATCGAACCGCGAAGCTCAATAGTGAGGTAAGAAATGCAGCGTCGAGCATCGAGGACATATGGTTCAGGAAACGCTTGCGTGGGACA
>DATNKB010000088.1:0-3975 GCA_035603595.1 Candidatus Dormiibacterota bacterium | reverse complement strand
AAGCGATATCGAAACGGCTCTGAAAGCAGCGGTCTCGAAGGGGATCAAAGTCACCGCGCTCATTGCGGATGTAAACCGCGGCGGCGAAAAGAATTTGCGGGAACTCGAGATGAGATTCCTGCAGGCCGGGATCACGGTGGCGCGTAGCGCTCGCGACCTGATTCGCTACCACGATAAGTTGATCATCATCGATCGCCGTGTTTTATTTCTGCTTTCGTTCAATTTTACACACCTGGACATCGTTCACAGTCGTGGGTTCGGAATCGTGACTAAAAACGCAGCTCTCGTCCAAGAGGCCGTTAAACTTTTTGAAGCCGACTGCGCAAGGCGTCCCTATTCAGCGTCCTCCGATACGTTTGTAGTCAGTCCGGCGAACTCTCGGAAGGTGTTGCGGATGTTTCTTGAACGGGCAAAGAAGCAGCTACTCATCTACGATCCGCAGATCTCAGACAAGGAGATGATCAGTGTCTTGCGGGTACAAGCTAAAGCGGGCGTGGAAATACGCGTGATTGGGAAGATCAAGAGTGGCGCTGCCCTTCCTGTGCGCAAGTTGAAGAAAATGCGTCTTCACACTCGAACGATTATCCGTGACGGCCGGCAGGCTTTTGTGGGAAGTCAAAGTCTGCGTGCGGCTGAATTGGATTCCCGTCGTGAAGTCGGACTCATTATTCGCGAACCGAAGGCCGTTAAAAAACTGCTCGCTACATTCGAGTCCGATTGGGGTACGAGCGACGGCGAGGAAGAGAAAGTCCCTAAAACCAGAAATCATTTAACAGCAGATCGAGAAGAGGAGAAGGCGGAGAAGGCCGTTGCGGTTCTGGTTCACGAGCTGCGTCCGCTCGCCAAGACTGTTAAGAAGGCCGTCAGGAAGGTCGTGGCGAATGCGGGCGACGAGCTGGTCCACGACAAGATTCTCAAATCAACCGTAAAGAAGGTTGTCAAGAAAGCCGTGAAGCAGGCCGTTAAAGAAGCAGTGCAGGATTCCCAGAAGACTTAGCATCGTCCCCAGGTATTCCTTCAAGTTCTAGCCCAACACATGATTCCCCGCGGACGTTGCTTTCCGATTTCGTGATTACGCTCGGAGACAATTCAGAAACACTTCCGCCACTAGCCTGCCTTCTGCATGGAAGCCAGATTGAATTTATCCTTTCAAACGGTATTGGAGCGACGGTTTGTCGATGGATGGAAAGGGCCAAGAATGCCCGAACCAGAAGAAAAATTTCCCGGATATCAAAGAAATAGGGTTGCATCAAGGTGCCGAGCGTGCATATATTTAAATCTGGGCGGCGGGCACAAGTGGGTACGTAGCAGCTCTCTTAAGCACGCCGATTTAAGTGACCGGACCTGCTTCGGCGTGCATCTAACCTCCGAAACAGAAGTCGGACATCCTAGCTCAGTCTCCGGGGTTTGGATGGTGTTAAGTAACAGATTCGAAGGTTTTGGCGGGACCCTCCGCCCAACACTCCGCACCAGCCTGCCCTCTGAAGAATCCTGGCGTCGCGCAATCCGGCATCCACACACTACTACCAACAGCACAATATTCCGTTTTACAACAGTGACTAAAATCTTAGCGTAGCGGAGGGCTTCATGGCGACAAACCTCGTCCAGATTGGCAATGATGCTGAGATAGAGATTAAGAGGCGCTTAGAGGCGGAACGCGCGCGGCTGCGAAAAATTGCCGGCCTTGACAAGCCTGAACATTTCCACCGGCCGGTTGAGCGCGCCTTCACAGCAGAACAGCGCAACCAAGTGACGATTCTGTTTGGCGGCTTCACTTGGAAGCATGAAGACCTGATCCGCGCCGTTTTCCAGGGATGCGGTTACCGCTGCGAGAAGCTTCCGGTTCCGGACGTGCCCGCTTTCCAAACCGGGAAGGAGTTCGGAAATAATGGGCAGTGTAATCCCACTTATTTCACGGTAGGCAATCTGGTGCAGTACTTGCAATTCCTGGAGAAGGAAGGTGTCTCGCGCCAGCAGATTCTCGACAACTACGTCTTCTTTACTGCTGGCTCATGCGGCCCATGCCGCTTTGGCATGTATGAGGCGGAGTATCGCTTTGCACTGAAGAATGCGGGCTTTGACGGCTTTCGAGTGCTGTTGTTCAAAGACAGCGACGGAATCAAAGCTGAATCCGGAGAGCCGGGGCTGAAATTTACCATTGATTTCGGCTTCGGTATGTTGAACGCCATGCACTTGGGTGACGTAATCAACGACATCATCTACCAAATTCGGCCTTTCGAAGTGACAAAGGGTGAGACTGATCGCATCTTCCGTGAGGCGGTGGATGGATTGTGCGAGGACCTGAAGAATCGCAAATCGTTCGAAATCGAACAGGCGGCACCCGATTGGGCGAAGGCGAAATTCAAGAGCAACAAAATCTTGCGCAATACATTCAACGTATTTGGCAAATGGCACGAGAACATGTGGGGCAAGGATTACCTGAGCGCGCTGCAAGCTGCCCGTGAAAAGCTGAATTCAATTGAGGTGGACCGTACCAAGGTGAAGCCGGTGGTGAAAATTACCGGCGAGTTTTGGGCCCAGCTCACGGAAGGTGACGGCAACTTCCACATGTTCGAGTTCCTTGAGCGCGAAGGCGCGCAAGTCTTGGTTGAGCCGATTGCCACCTGGGTTGCCTACCTCATGTACCAAGCCAAAGCGCATGCCATAGCGAAATGGCCGGTTAATCGGCCACACCAGAACCCGAAGTGGTACGAGGCCAAAAAGCAGTTCGCTAACTACATCGGTTTGCGCAAGAAGCTCTGGGGTATTGGCGCCGGGCAGCGCATGTGGAATTTCTTCTATCATCGTACGATCGAGCAAATGGGTGGCGTTACTCACCACCTGGTACCTCAGAATGAACTCGCTGATCTGGCGCATCCGTTCTACAACCAGTTCGCACGGGGAGGAGAGGGCCACTTGGAGGTTGGAAAGAACGTTTATTACACCATCCACAAGCTGTGCCATATGGTGCTGGCGCTGAAGCCTTTCGGCTGCATGCCCTCATCGCAGTCTGACGGCGTGCAATCCGCCGTGATCAATAAATTTAAGGACATGATCTTCCTGCCTATCGAGACTTCGGGTGAAGGCGAAGTCAACGCGCACAGTCGCGTGCAGATGGCGCTCGGAGAAGCCAAGGTGAAAGCCAAGGCCGAGTTCGAACAGTGCCTGAAATCGACAGGTAAGAGTTTGCAAGAGATCCAGTCTTATATTGAAGACCATCCCGAGCTGAAACGGCCCTTCTATCACGTGCCGCACCGCGAAGGGGTTGCTGGAACCGCGGCGCAGTTCATCCTGCACGTCAGCGATCGGATCGATCGCGATACGCGGTTCTGGAAGAGAGCAAGAGTTTCAGGAGTCGCGATCCCAGCGGCATCCTGCAACTGAAGAATAAATTACTGAGCAATTTCGCGTCGCCCAGCGGACAAGAATCTGTGGGCGTCAAAATAATGTTGGCTCTAACGTTCAAGTAATGAGGACGCGATGCACGACAACAACACTTCGCAACTAGTTCAAATCACCCCGCTCCGGCCGCAACTGCAGCAAATCCCTCACGCACAGAAGCCGCACGACCACGTCACTAAGTTTCTGGTTGGACTCGACATCGGGTCGACCACGGTCAAGGCAGTGATCGTGGACGCGGCTACCGACCAGGTTCTTTGGCAGGATTATCAGCGCCACGAAACGAAGCAGCCTGAGAAGAGCCTCGAGTTCCTGAAACGGATGGAAGCCGAGGTTGGTATCGATCGTAAGAATACCCGCATGTTCGTGACAGGCTCGGGAGGCGGCGGAATCGCGGAACAAGTCGGTGCGAAATTCGTGCAGGAAGTCACGGCAGTTTCGCTTGCGGTCGAAAAGCTTCATCCCGAAGTCTATTCGGTGATCGAGCTGGGGGGCCAGGACGCAAAGATTATCGTCTTCAAGGATGACGACGAGACCGGGCGCAAGAAAAAGATTCCCTCGATGAACGACAAGTGC
>DATNKB010000087.1:0-2226 GCA_035603595.1 Candidatus Dormiibacterota bacterium | reverse complement strand
CCGCGCCTGCTCCGTGACGGGCATTTTGGACGAACTTCCGCTGACGATGCTGCTCGATTCGAGATTGGCTGCCGTGCGCAGGATGCCTTCCCACAAATCATTGGCTGCAGCCACCGCGAGTCGCACCGGTTTGCCTTCTTTCTCAGCAACCGCCAAAACTTTGGTGAAGAGCAGCTGTTCGATCGTGCTGAAAAGCTGATCGGGCGCCAAATCGTACTCACCTGAGGCGGCGCGCCGCAACATGCGCACGTGCAACACGACAACTTCCGCATCATGACTTCTTACGCGCCGCAGCACGGCCTCAAGGTGATACAGCGCGTAGTAGGTGCTCACCGGCACCAGGATGTTCCCGGGCGCCACGCCAACGCTTGTCGGCGTGAGTTCGGCCTCCGGCGCCAGATTGAACTGATCCAGTTCCACATGCGATGCCCCCGCTTGGCGCTTGCGGACTCGGTGCTCGGAAATCTCAAAAACAGTGAACAGCAAGGCCGAAAAAGTCAGCCCGGCGATCGTCGCATCTGGTTTGGTGAAAAGGTTGACGATTGCAATTGCGAGTAGAACGAGCGTTATCAAGCCCAGGCCAATAGGAACTTCGACTCCAAAAATCACCGGATTCAACGGAACTCGATACTCGCGATCCTGAGGATGCGTATAACGAAGCACGAGGACGGCGATCCCCTTCATCGAAAAACTCCAAATCACGCCGAACGCATAGAGGTTTCCAAGGAAAGTCACGTCGCCACGGCTTGCAACGATGGTCAAGATCTGAAAAACTACGACCAGGTTGACAATCCTGTGCGTCGTTCCAAAGCGCGGGTGCGGATGCCGGAACCAGTCGGTGAGAACCCCATCTTCCGAGACGCGATTCAGAACACCATTGGAACCGACAATGGCAGTATTTACCGCACCGGCTAGAATCAGCGTCCCGACGACGACCACAAATACGTGGAAAGCCAGCCGCGCCGTAGGAGTTCCGACCAGATGCATCGCAAGTCCGCCGATTAAGTTCTCTGTGAACGAAGGACGGATATTATCCGGAATGATCATCACTGCAAAAAACGAAACCAAAGATGTGAATACCAGGCTGTAGATGAAAATAATCAGCCCGGCCTTTTTCAGGTTCGGGAGTTTCGGGTGCTCGATTTCGCGGTAGACCTGCGCGAGGGATTCCTCGCCGCTCATCGCCAGAACCGAGTGCCCGAGGCCAACAAAGATCGCCACCAGCGTTATCATGTGCGCCCATTGATAGCGATCGAGCCAGCCGAGCGAGCCTTTGTCGAGCTTCATGTTCCAGGGATGCGGCCACGGAGGAAGGTGCCAATCGGGCCTGGCGTAAAGGGTGTAGACACACCACCCGATCAGTATCACCACCATCACGGTGGTGAGTTGCATGATGCGAAGGGCTTTGCCGCTTGATTCGGGAACGCCTTTGATGTTCTCCCACCAGAAGTAAAGGGTGATCGCGATAGCCACGGCTGCGGCCGTTGCATTGACGTTGAGGTGTAGCGGAATGTGGGCGTAAACGAACAGCTCGTTCAGCACGCCAACGAGATACTGGCCTGCCGAGACGCCGCTGATCGGTCCGGTGAGAACGTAATCAAACATCAGCGCCGAAACGGAAAACTTCGCGAGAGTTCCTCCCAGCGCTTCTTTCACGACGCGGTAGACGCCGCCGCGCACGAACATGCTGCAGCTCTCGACGTATACGGCGCGTACCGCATACGAGAACAGCATGATGCCGAGAATGAACCAGGGAGCAGTCTTGCCGATGAACTGTTCGGCCTCACCTCCCGCGTAATAGGCTGACGAAGCGAGGTCGTTGAGGACGATCGCTGCGGCGCGCCAGAAAGAGATGAACGCCAGCATGGCCGTAGTGGCCACGAGGACTTTGGCTACGGGACGGGGTCTACCCGGCGTGAATGTATTACCCGTGGTGTTTGATGCCATACGCTATTAAATGATGAGGGGATGAACTATACGTTGAAATAGGCTCCCAAGGAAAGCGTCGCAACTCGCGCTGGGCTAACGGTTTCTCGATGGTTTCGAAGAGTCGCCTCAATCCTTCGTCCGAGCAGGCGCGGCGTTGGCTTCCGGCTGCGACGGTTGTGCGTCCCGGAAATCCTTGCCGCAGGCTTCGCAGGGGCAAATTTCGCGCAGATGCTCGAAGCTGTAGATTCCCGTCGCATGGCCATCCGAAAATGTTATCTGCAAAGCGTAATTGCCCAT
>DATNKB010000086.1:0-13452 GCA_035603595.1 Candidatus Dormiibacterota bacterium | reverse complement strand
ACGCGGCCGCATCACCACAGCGGATGTCGAAGCCCTGGTGAAAGCAGCGCGCAAGAACACCGTCTGGCAACTCGCCGACATGCTGGCCGTAAAACAGCGAGCCAAAGCGCTCGAATTTCTCGACAATCTCCTGCGCGAGGGCGAAGAGCCGGTGCGCCTCGTTGGCGCGCTCGCATTTCGCTACCGCAAACTCGTGGAAGCTCGCGGACTGCCACGCACGATGAACGGCTACCAAGCCGCGCGCCACTTGGGCATGGGTCCAAGCGATGCGGAAGCCGCGATTCGCAATGCTCACCGTGTCCCGAAAGCCGATCTGCTCGCCGGTCTCGTGGCCCTCGCCGACGCGGATAGCCAGCTGAAATCTTCCAACCCCAATCCACGCGCCTTCCTGGAATTTCTGATCGCGCGCCTCACTTCGCCAGCAACCCCCTCCCCCGCGGTTTGAAAAATGCGGCATCGAAAGCTCGCACAGACCGCGTTCTTGTTTCCGCTGCTCCTCACTGCTGCCGCTCACGGGATCTTGTCTTCCAATCCTGCCCCCACAGTAAGAATAGAGACGGGAATGTTGCGTGGCGGAAATTTCGGTTCTGCCGCCAACGAGATCGCGTTTCTCGGAATTCCTTACGCGGCCCCGCCTGTAGCGGATCTGCGATGGAAAGCTCCCGAACCTGCCAGTAAGTGGAAAGGCACGCGCGACGCGACGAAGTTCAGCCATTCGTGTATGCAACCGGCTACATCGCCCTTCGCGAAGTCGCAGATGAGCGAGGACTGCCTCTATTTGAACGTCTGGACCACCGAATTCTCTCCTAGCGCCAATCTTCCGGTGATGGTCTGGATACACGGCGGCGGAAATTATCAAGGTAGAGGTCAGGACCCGCCACTCGGGCCAGGTCTTGCGAGAATGGGCGTTGTGGTGGTGAGTCTGAATTACCGCCTTGGCCCCTTCGGATTTCTAGCGCATGAAGCACTCTCGCGAGAGTCTCCGCACCACTCCTCTGGCAATTACGGGCTGCTCGACCAAATCGAGTCGCTCAAATGGGTGCAAAGAAATATTTCCGAGTTCGGCGGAGATCCGCGGAAGGTCACTATTTTCGGGGAATCAGCCGGTGCCACCGATGCGTGCTTGTTGATGGCTTCTCCGCTTGCGGCGGGTTTATTTAGGGGCGCGATTCTCGAGAGCGGCGACTGCCAAGCCACACTCATCGCTGATTCAAAAAAATCCATCCCTTTCAATTTGATCCATGGCAGCGGCGAGCAACAAGGCGCCGCACTCTCACGCCATTTTGGAATTGCAAGCGGTCCTGACGAACTGGCAAAGCTTCGCGCTATTCCGGCCGAGCAACTCTTACAGGCCTGGGAAGTAGATCCGGATGTAGTCGTGTCGCCGATCGTTGACGGATGGGTGATTCCAGAGCAGCCGGCCACGATTTTCGCGCAAGGACGGCAGGCATCCGTACCGGTGATTGTTGGCAGCAATTCCAACGAGGGCACCAGTTTCATCTCAAAAAATAATCCAAGCACACTCGATCAATACGAAAAATATCTCGCGCGTGATTCCGGCAAGTTTTCTGCCGAGGAGCTCGCGGTATATCCCGCGTCTTCGGACGCAAAGGTGCCGGATGCCTACCTTCAGTTGCAAACCGAATTCTTTGGTTTCGGCGCCTATTCAATGGCGCGTGCCATGACGCGCACGGGCCAAAAAGCATATCTGTATAGTTTCGATTTCGTGGGCCCGGATGGCTACGCGAGCCAGGGCGCTTTTCATACCGAGGAATTATTTTTCCTGGCCGACGCATTTCCAGTCAACTGGCCCCGGACTCGCGAAGAGGAAAAGTTGGGCGAGGCGATGAGGCGGTACTGGACTCAGTTTGCCAGAACGGGAAATCCGAACGCCAAGCCCAACCCGCCGTGGCCTCCCTACGACCTGCAGTTCGAGCAGTGCATGGGAGTGGGTCGCGAGGTAAAGCTAAAACCGATTCCGGGCGTCGAACGCCTCGTGGCGCTCGAAAAAATCATGAAGAAAGTGCTAGCTGAGGAAGCTGGCAGCGAAGACTGAAATGGCTCCCGGTCGAAATTTCGCCCGCGCAAAAGAAAAGGCGTCCTATCACCTGGGACGCCTCTCGAAAGCAAACTCCAAACAAGGTCGAATCGAGCGGAACTACGCCTTTTTCTTCGCTCGCAGCCCGTTCAGCGCAAGCGCCAAACGCGACTTATACCGGTTCGCCGTATTCTCCGTCAGCGTCCCTTTGCAAATCGCCTTATCCAACGCCGAAAATGTCGGTGAAGTGAGTTTTTCAGCCGTGGCGACATCGCCCGAGCTGAGCGCCGTCCGCAGCCGCCGAATCGCCGAACGCACCCGCGTCCGGTTCATCTGATTCACCACCTGCCGCTGTTCCGCCTGCCGAATATTCTTCAACACCGACTTCGTCTTCTTCTTGTGCTTTACAGCCCCACCCTGAGCCATTCAGTGCTCCTTAGCAATGTAATCCGAAACAAGCAGAATATCCGACCCGCGCACTCCTGTCAATTTTAGCCAACAAAATCGCACACTCTAGAGCGTCGCTAACGGGAACCTCTTTCTCGACGTTTTGGATGAAGCCAAGTACCCCTATGCCAGCTCCTACGATGAGGCAGAAGAACACTGTTAGAGGCCAATATTTCTCGAGGAGAGTATTCGGCGATGCAAGCGCTCGCGTGATCGCGCCGAAGAGCAGACCGGCAATGATGATGCGAGCACCGATTTGTTTGAGGATCACGACGACCAAGTATGCCACAACAAATCCTCTCGGCTGACAGCCTCCACGTTGCTTGACGCCTCCACCGCCGCCATCTGCGAGCACGGGCTTGCCGGGGTTTGAGTGGCACAGGCACTCCTGCCTGTGCGTTTTTCTTGACGCCGCGCCCGCGACTCTGGCACACACGACCGTTCGCTAAGCCGACCACTCCTCCCGCCCCCCCCGCCCCGCCCGCTTGACACTTCTCCCCGCCGCCATTACGCTACCCGCACTGGCGCGCAGAATGCAGTCACGCGCCGTGCCAGCGCGCCCATGAAACGTGACGAAATCCTGAAGCTCCTAGAAGAGGTAGGCGCCATCCGCCAGGGTCACTTTGAACTCTCGAGTGGCCGCCATAGCGGCACCTACATCCAGTGCGCCCTCGTGCTCCAATTCCCGCAGCACGCCGATTCTCTCGGCCGCGCCCTCGCCGAAATTTTCCGCGATCACAAATTCGCTTGTGTAGTGTCGCCCGCGCTAGGCGGCGTAATCATCGGCCACGAAGTCGCCCGCGCTCTCGGCGTTCGCGCCCTCTTCGTCGAACGCGACCGCTCAGGCCAGATGGCCCTCCGTCGCGGCTTCGAATTGACGCCCGGGGAGCGCGTCCTCGTAATCGAAGACGTCTGGACCACAGGTGGCTCCACTCGCGAAACAATCGGCGTCGTGGAACAGGAAGGCGGCCTAGCCGTAGCCGCAGGCGCGCTGATCGATCGCAGCGGCGGCGCAATCGAACTCAACGTTCCCTCCCGCGCCCTACTCGAACTAAACGTCCCCAGCTACGAGCCCGACGAATGCCCCCAATGTCGCGCCGGCGGCATGCCCACCCGCCCAGGCTCCCGCTTCTCCCGCGCCCACTCCTGAAGCCGCCGCGCCCTAGCTCGTGTAGTTCGCTTTTAAGTAGCACAGGCATTCCTGCCTGTGCCCCAAGCCGCTACGCACCAGCGATGCTCAATGCTTGGCAGACTCGCGGCATCGTTCCGTGTGCTTTGTGGCCCGCAGTGTGATATTTCCCAATTCGCGGCCAACACGCCCCAGACTACGCAGCTCATTCCCGGCTCCGCCGCACTTCCGTAACGCCGGCGTCCCGCCGGCTCTTTTCGCAGCGGGTCACCCCGCCCGCGCCTCGATGCGCATCCCGTCGGCTCTTTTTCGCCCCCGGGTGGGAGCCCCTACTTCAGTAGGGGGAGCTGGACTTTAGTCCAGCGAAATGCAGCCCCGATAGAAATTCCGGGGCTTTAGCCCCGGACACTCCGCCGCTGATTCTCCGCTCCCGAAGTACTCCGCCTCCACCCCCCATGCGATAATCAAGCCATCCACCATGCGTCACCTCAAACTCACCATCGCCTACGACGGCGCCACTTTCCACGGCTGGCAAATCCAACCCGGCCAACCAACCATCCAAGGCGCCATCGCCGAAGCCGCCAGCCAAATCACCCAGGAAAAAATCTTCATCCACGGCGCAAGCCGCACCGACGCAGGTGTCCACGCCCTCGGACAGGTGGCGCACTTCAAAACGCAATCCGCCCTCCCAGCCGCCGAATTCCAGCGAGCCCTCAACGCCCTCCTTCCGCCCGCAATCCGCATCATCGCCGCAGAAGAAGTCGGCCCCGATTTCCACGCCCGCTGGCAAGCCCAGGGAAAAACCTACCGCTACCGCATCTGGCGCGGCCAAGTACTGCCTCCATTCGAATACCAGCGCGCGCTCCACTATTCCGGCCCGCTCGACGAAGCCGCCATGGCCCAAGCCGCCCGCGAATTCGAAGGCGAGCACGATTTCACATCCTTCTCCGCCTCGTCCGGCTCCGAAGACGACGACCGCGAACGCGAGGTCGTTCGTGCCATCTATTCCTCGGAAATCATTCGCGAGCCGGATCGCGACGAACTCGCCTACGTAGTTCGCGGCCGTTCGTTCCTCCGCTACATGGTTCGCAAAATAGTAGGCACGTTGATCGAAGTCGGGAAGGGAAGACTCGCTCCCGCCGACATTGCCCAAATTTTCGAAGCCCGCGACCGTTCGCGCTCAGGCCCCACCGTCCCAGCCGAAGGCCTCTATCTCGTCTCGCTCGAATATCCAGATCCCACCGACTCACTCGCCTCGCTCTCCAATTCCCGGTCCAGCGCCCACTACAGCTCCACCACCGGCCCCCGCCGCCGAACCTCGTGAGTCGCGGCGCCCGCTAACAGCTCGCATTGGCATTTGACCCGGTAGCCACGACGACGATCTTCTCGTCGTGGGCCTCATCGCCCCGCCCTGACAACCTCGAAGGCGACCCCATCGAATGCCCGAGTTTCTATGCTTGATACCTAGTTACTTCTATGTTAACGTCAGTCGTGCAAGCTATTCTCAACTCGGCGCGAGAGCAGAGGGATGCAGGCAGCCGGTTCCGGCGCCGCATCGATTCTCCCATTCCTGCGCCTCGCAATGTTCTCCTTCCACCGCGGCCTGTCGGCTGCGGTGGATTTCTAATCGCGAACGCGCGATTAGAAATCCCCACATCCCCAACAAAACAAACCATTGCCGCCAAGTCTAATCGAGAACGGATGGCATTTTTGTTTCACGATTCGTATCGCGATCTGAGCCCGATCCAGTTTCGACCCGAAATTTCTAATCGCAACAGTCGATTATTAGAAATTCAACTAAACCCCGCAGAAACAATACTTACGCATTTTCTAACCGCAACAAAACCGCACATTCCGGCATCCTCCAGGGTTTGCTCCCGGACGCCGGCGGGTCTCCCCGTGAGTTCTCAAGAGGCTGTCCGTCACCCATCTAAATCGGTTAGAATCCGAGTAGAAATGGCAGTCTCCCCTCAAGCGCTTGGCGCGCAATCAACCACCGCCCAAGACTTTATAGACTCCGTAAATCCAGCCACCGGCGAAGTAGTGGCGCGCATCCCAGCCACGCCTCTGAGCACGATTCCAGCAATCTTCGAAACGGCGCGCGCGGCCCAAAAAGCTTGGTCGGGACGGCCGCTCCAGGAACGCTGCGCAATGCTGCGAAGCCTGCGCGACGCGATCTTCGAGTGCCGCGACAACATTGCGAGCATTGTCACTCGCGAAACCGGCAAGCCCCGCGCCGAAGCGATCCTCGCGGAAGTGCTTCTCGCGCTCGACACTGCTGATTTCCTCGCTCGCCGAGCGCCACGCTGGCTGCGTCCGGAGCGTGTCCCGCACCACAACATCGCACTGAAAGCAAGATCCGGTTGGCTCGAATTCGATCCGCAAGGTGTCGTCGCAATTATCTCTCCTTGGAATTTCCCGTTCGCAATTCCGATGACGGAGTTGATTCCGGCGCTCGTCGCCGGCAACGCTGTGCTGCTGAAGCCCTCGGAACTCACGCCTGCCACGGGCGCGCTGGTCGGCGAAATGATCGATCGCGCCGGTTTTCCAAAAGGTCTGGTGCAGATTCTGCAAGGCGGCGGCGAGGTTGGTGCCGCAATCATCGAAGCGGGACCAGCGAAGGTGTTCTTCACCGGAAGCGTCGCCACCGGACGCCGAATCGCGGAAGCATGCGCCAGCAAACTGATTCCGTCCGTGCTCGAACTCGGCGGCAAAGACGCCATGATCGTTCTCGCCGACGCCGACCTCGACGTCACATCAAGTGCGGCAGTCTGGGGCGGTTTCACGAATTGCGGCCAGGCCTGCCTTTCCGTTGAGCGGATTTACGTCGAGCAACCAATCGCCGAAAAGTTCACTCAGCTGTGCGTTGAAAAAACCAAAAAGCTGCGCCTGGGTTCGCCCGCCGACCCCGAAGCCGATATCGGCCCGATGATTCGCGAGAGCCAACTCAAAAAAGTTGAACAGCAGCTTCGCGACGCCGAACAGCGTGGCGCCCGGATTCTCACAGGCGGCCACCGCAGCTCCGATCTCGGTCCGAATTTCCTCGAGCCCGCTGTCGTCACGCAGGTGGACCATTCAATGCAACTGATGAGCGAAGAAACATTCGGCCCCGTGCTCGCGATTCGTTCCGTGGCGTCCGCCGACGAAGCCGTCGCCCTCGCGAACGATTCGCCGTTCGGCCTGAGCGCCAGTATCTGGACGCGGAACGCCCGCCGCGGCAGGGAACTCGCATCGCGAATTCGAGCCGGTTCCGTGATGATCAATGATGTGGCGAGCTACTACGGAATTTCCGAAGCGCCGCATGGTGGATCCGGTTTCAGCGGTTGGGGACGCACACATTCGCGCCTTGGACTGCTCGAAATGGTTCAAGTAAAATACGTGGACGCGGACCGGTTGCCGCTATACGCGAAACCTTGGTGGTATGGGTACAGCGAGGATTTTGCCGCAGCCGCGGGCAGCGTGGTTGAACTCATGTTCGCGCCAAGCTGGAAGCGCCGGCTTCAAGCGATGCTGGGCAAGCGCGGCGCGCGCGGCCTGATTTCGCGGCGTCGGCGGATTTGAATTGTCATGATTGAAGTCGATAAAAAGGGGAGCAATTTGATGCCAGACGAAAACGCACCGGAAACTCCGCCGCAGCTGAATGCTCCGGCGAAAACGCCGGCAGCGCCTGCTTCAACTCCGCCAGCAGTTGCGGCTTCCTCGGCGCCAACCGATGCTGGTGCTCCGGCGCCTCCGGTCGCAAAGGCTCCGGCCACAACTCCTGCTCCGGCTGCGAAACCGCCAGCGCCTGCGTCTGCCACTGCGCCAGCCGCCCCTGCATCAACCGCTGCTGCGCCCGCTGCAACCGCTGTTGCCACCGAACCCGAAGCGCCCGCTCCGCCCAAAGTGAAGCCGAAGAAAGCCACGCAACGCGCTTGCGATGAAAAAGACGCGAAAGGCAAACTTTGCTGCGGCCACCTGAAGCGCTGGTACGACTACCCTAAAGAAATCGAAGCGCTCGTTGGCAAGCAGGCGGAAATTTATCGCTGCGAATTTTGCCAAACGATCTACAAACCCGATCGCTCCAAGATGCCGCACAGCTACACGCTGCGCTATTAAAGTCGCACGCGAAAAAAACATGAAAAGGGAACTCATCCACGACTGGAACACATTCACCGGCGCCGAAATCCCCACTGGCCGCCGCGTGATGATGAACGACGAAACCCTTCGCGACGGCCTTCAGAATCCGTCGGTGCACGATCCGAGCATCGCTGAGAAAATCGAAATCCTTCACCTGATGGAGTCGCTCGGAATCGACACCGTGAATATCGGTCTCCCCGGCGCCGGTCCTCGCGCCTATGCGGACACCGAAGCTCTCGCGCGCGAAATTGTTCAGTCCAGAATGAAAATTCGACCGAATTGCGCGGCGCGCACGCACAAGAACGACATCAAGCCAATTATTGAAATCTCGGAAAGAGTGGGCATGCCGCTCGAAGCAGCCACGTTTCTGGGATCAAGCCCAATTCGGCGTCTAGTAGAAGACTGGACGGTAGATCATCTTCAGCGCACCACCGAAGACGCGGTGAAATTTGCCGCGTCCGCGGGTCTTCCCGTCATGTACGTTACCGAAGACACGATCCGCACCGATCCCTCGACAGTGATCACGCTTTATTCGACCGCGATCCGTTCAGGGGCTCGAGCGGTCGTGCTGTGCGATACCGTCGGCCATGCCACTCCTCGCGGCGCCTACAATCTCGTGAAATTCGTAATAGACGAAGTCGTGAAGCCATCCGGTGAAAAAATTCGCGTTGATTGGCACGGACACAACGACCGCGGCCTGGCAGTCGCAAACTCTCTCGCTGCGATTGCCGCGGGCGCCGACCAGGTTCACGCCGCAGCCCTCGCGCTCGGGGAGCGAGTCGGCAACACGCCCATGGAACTGATGCTCGTGAATCTGAAACTGCTCGGCTTGATCGATCAAGATCTCTCTAATTTGAAGAAATATTCGACCACCGTGTCGAAAGCGACGCACACGCCGATACCGCCGAACTATCCGGTGGTGGGTCGCGATGCGTTTCGCACCGCCACGGGCGTGCACGCAGCTGCGATTGTGAAGGCTTATAAAAAAGGTGACGAAGAACTCGCCAACTTGATTTACAGCGGTGTTCCGTCACACCATTTCGGCCTCGAGCAGATTATCGAGATCGGCCCATTGAGCGGACGCTCCAACGTGATCTACTGGCTCGAAAAACGCGGCATTCCGGCGACCGATGAGCTTGTGGATCGAATTTTTGACGCAGCCAAAAAATCCGAACGCATTTTCACCGAAGACGAGATCATCGCTCTCATCGGTCCTGCCATGGCGGCGGGAAAATCCCGGACAAATTGATCCCCTCAAATCCGCGCTTACATCACAGCGGCACGCAGAGCGGCCTGCGGGCGCTAGAAATTCGCGAACGAATCTCGTGAAACTCACCTCCATCTGCTGTATCTTTTTGGTGATGGCCACTCTCTCAGCCCGCGCCGCCGACGAATCCATTGAGAAACTCGCGCAGGATCCCACGTGCGCTCACGCCATCGAATGGATCGACAAAAATGCCGCATGGGTGACGGATCAGCAGATTCGGCTGACGGAAATTCCTGCGCCGGAATTCAAGGAAGCGCGGCGCGGCGACGCTCTGAGAAAATTATTCGAAACCAACGGGCTTCGCGTCCGCGTAGACAAGATCGGCAACGTAATCGGTGAACGTCCGGGTTCGAGTTCGAAGGACGTGGTATTGCTGGTCGCGCATCTGGATACCGTATTCCCTACTGGAACGAATGTAACCGTGAAGCGCAGCGCCTCACGCCTGGAAGCTCCGGGCATCTCGGATAACGGTGCGGGCCTCTCGGCGCTAATCGGTGTTTCGCGCGCACTGTCGGAGGGACGCGTGCGCACAACAAAGACGCTGGTGTTCGCGGGCGACGTGGGGGAAGAAGGCGAGGGAAATCTTCGCGGCATTCGCGCGCTGGTAGACGAATTCGGTCCGCGATTATCCGCCGTGATTGCGATCGACGGGCCTTCTATCGAGCACGTCACCACGCAGGGAATCGCTTCACGCCGTTTCGAGGTGACGATCACCGGCCCCGGCGGCCACAGTTGGTCGGATTTTGGAGCGCCAAATCCCATCACGGCTCTTTCGCGCGGCATCGTGAAATTTTCGTCAGTCAAAGTGCCGGACGACCCTCGCAGCTCGTACAATTTCGGAGTGATCGAAGGCGGCACTTCGGTGAATTCGATTCCTTCGCGCGCGACAGTGAAAATCGATCTCCGATCGGAAGAAGAATCCGAGCTTGATCGACTTGAAAGCGCGCTGCGAGACTCGATGCAAGCGGGCATGAAAGACGAAATCGCCGCGAGCCGCACGGGCGCTGATTCGCTGAAGATGGAAATTAATTCTCTGGGAGCCAGGCCATCGGGAAAGCTGGCCGAGGATTCGCCGCTTCTTGAAACGGTGCGCAACGTGGACCGTTTTCTCGGCACGCGTTCGCGCCTCGAGCGCAGTTCCACCGACGCAAACATTCCGCTCTCGCAAGGAATTCCTGCCGTTGCCATCGGCGGCGGCGGGAAGGGAAGCGGTTCGCACACGCTGGCTGAGTGGTACGACCCGACCGGCCGTGAACTGGGGCTGAAGCGCGTGATGCTCATCGCTGTAGCTCTCGCCGGAGTACAGCCCTAGAATGTCCCGGCGGAAATTCGAGTACTTCTTTCTCGCTCTGATTTCCGTGTTGGCCGCGGCGGAATTTCTGTTGCCGCGTCACTCGCTGCTCGGGTCAAGTTTTGCTGCGTCGCGCCGAGCGCAACTCTCGCAAACTGCTGCGCAGCCCTCGCCACTTCAGGCGCCTGCCGACCTCGTTCTCTCCGGGGGGAAAATCTACACCGGTCTCGCGGCACAACCGTGGGCGAGCGCTGTGGCGATTCGCGGAGAATTCATTGTCGCGATCGCGGGCGAGGGGGCCGATAGCGATGCACAAATAAAATCCTGGCTGGGCCCGAATACTCGCGTGATCGATCTGCATGGAAAGTTCGCGATGCCCGGTTTCAATGACGCTCATGCTCATCTTGCGGCGGGTGCGTACGTGAAGCTGGAAGTGGATTTGAGAGGCACGAAATCTGTCGAAGAGTTTCAGCAGGGGATTCGCGCGAGGTTGAAAGAGTTTGGGCCGGGCGAATGGATCATCGCTCCCGGATGGGACCACACGCTGTGGCCTGTGAAGAAATTCCCCAGCCGGCAGGATCTTGACGCGATCTCGACCGAGCATCCGATATTTTGCCAACGCGTGGATGGCCATGTCGCGGTGGTGAATTCTCGAGCGCTTAAAATCGCCGGTGTCACTCGTGAAACGCCCGATCCGCCGGGCGGGCATATCGAGCGCGATCCTGCCACGGGCGAGCCGACTGGAATGCTGGAAGAGGATGCGGCGATGAATCTTGTCTACGATCGCGTTCCTCCTTTTTCCGAAGCACAGCGCCTTCGTGCATTCGCTCTTGTGATGGATGAGGCATCGCAAAATGGCGTCACTTCGATTCAAGACAATTCCGTAACAGCGGCGGACGACCGCGACAATTACGGTTGGCAGAATTTCCTGGCGTTTCAGAAATTGAAGCGCGACGGCAAACAAAAGATCCGCATCACTGAATGGCTTCCGTTTACTGTGCCGGTGTCCCGTCTCGAAGAGATGCGACGGGCTGGAGGCACGACAGATCCGTGGCTGAAGACTGGCGCACTGAAGGCGCTGGTCGATGGGTCGCTTGGTTCGCGGACGGCAGCGCTGCTCGCACCCTATTCGGACGATCCGAGCACTTCAGGAATTCTGCGCCTCGATCCGGCGGCGCTTATGCGGATGGCGGTGGAGCGTGATCGCGCTGGATTCCAAATCGCGCTTCACGCGATTGGCGACCGCGGGAACAAAATCGCTCTCGACGCGTTTGCCGCAGCCGCAAACGCAAACGGTCCGCGCGATCGGCGCGACCGAGTGGAGCACGCGCAAGTGGTGGCGCCGGCCGATTTCGCGCGATTCGCTTCCCTGGGCGTTGTCGCGTCCATGCAGCCGTCGCACGTGCTGACCGACGAACGATGGGCTATTGATCGGCTCGGTCCCGAACGTGTGAAGGGCGCCTATGCGTGGCACACGATGGAACAAGACGGCGTGCACTTGGCGTTCGGAACGGATTATCCGGTGGAACCGATCAATCCGCTGCGCGGAATTTACGCCTGCGCCACGCGAGAACTTCCGGATGGCGGCCCGCCGGGCGGGTGGCAGCCGCAGGAAAAACTTCCGATGGACGATTGCCTTCGCGCTTATACGGCGGGTTCGGCTTATGCGGAGTTTGAAGAAAAGCGGAAGGGAACGATTGCGCCGGGCATGCTCGCCGACATTGTGGTGTTTCCTGTGGACATCACGCACATTCCACCGCGCGATCTTCTTTCGACCCACGTGGCGATGACAGTTGCGGGCGGTGGGATTGTTTTTGAGCAGCAGCGGTAGTGAGAAGAAAGGCGCACAGGCCCTTCGGTACTCAGGGTAAACAAGAGTGCCCTTCGAGGCTCAGGGTAAACCTGTGCCACTGGAAACCTACTTGCCTACCTCGACTGACTGGATCTCGCCGTCGTACTTTTCTTTCTCGGTGACGACGTATTCGATCGTCGCGTCATGATCCTTCAGCTGGACACAAGGCTGAAATTCCCCTGCATCAAACGGCACGGACTGCTCGAAATGAATGCGAGTGTAGTCTCGCGAGTGCAGTTCGAATTCGGATTCGCGCACGAGCAGCGTGAGCCTCATCTCGCTTTTATCGCAGGCCACAGCGGTCACTCGGCCAGATAAAGTAGCGTTCACGGACTGTGCTCCGCGGGCACCCGGTTCGAGACGGAGAGGTCTTGCGGTGGAGGCTGCCGGCTGCTGTTTCGGAACAGTTGGGGAAGCAGGTGTGTCAGCGGCTAAGATCGTCAACTGCTCGATGGCACCACTATTTTTGTTCGCGTCATCGGGAATAAATCGCACCGCGACCTGCGTGCCTTTCAGAGATTTGCAAATATCAAAATCCTGCGCGGGTTTCGCCATTATGCGGATTGCCGAGTGCGCGCCCGGTTGAAGGCGAAATGTGAATAACTCGGCAGCCACTGCTACTTGTAGCTTCAAACCGCCCGCACAGCTTTCCTGCATCACCACGCCCGTTACATCACGCGAGTTGTCCGGCTCGTTCTTGCCCGCGTCCTGCTGCGCCACCGGAGGGTGGGGCACGGCTTCCGGAATGGCATGTGGTTTCGGCGCAGCGTTTTGATCCGCATTGCGGGTGGCGATACTGCGAGCGTTCTGGAGATAGACGATGAGTTGGTCGATTCTCGCGCGATACTCCGCGTTCTGGGAATTGGCGCGCGCACGTTCTGCGACGTACTGTGCTTCGTCGAACCGCTGCATCTGCGCCAGTACTTGCGCCAGGTCGTAGATGAATTCGGTGTTTCCAGGTTCCAAACTGACCGCTTTTTTCGCGTATATCAATGCTTCGTCGCCATTTTGACGGCGGCTGGAGAGATATAGACCAAGCAGGGCATTCGCGGGTGCAAAGTCGGGCTGAGACGCGACCGCTTGTCGCAGGTCTTCCTCGATCTGCGAATCTTGCGGGAAGCCGCCGGCGCCGAAGAAAGTGAGATGCGCGCGAAGATAACGGGCGAAGCCGTTTTTCGAATCGAGCTTCACCGCTTCGGAAATGGACGTTAACGCCGAGTCTCGGTTTCCTTCCAGATATTCCTCGATGCCGAGATTCTGGTGCGCAAGCGCGAGCCTGGGATCGAGATTCACGGCGTTCTGAAGAATC
>DATNKB010000085.1:0-4274 GCA_035603595.1 Candidatus Dormiibacterota bacterium | reverse complement strand
TCGCCATCCACAAATCCGATTCCGCTCATGTAGCTCGTCAGCGCGTCATACCACACGTAAAACACATGCTCGGGATCGTCCGGCCACGGAATTCCCCACTTGATCGATTTGCGGCTGATCGAAAGATCCTTCAGCCCACCCTCGACGAAGCTCTTCACCTCGTTAAACCGGAAATCGGGATGCACGAATTGCGGATTCTTCGCATAAAGCTCGAGCAGCCTCTCCTGATAAGCCGAAAGCCGGAAAAAATAATTGTCCTCGGAGACAAGCTCTCCCGGTCGCCCGCAGTTAGGACAGTCCGCCGGCTCCGGCGTATCGCTGATGTAGAGGTTGTCGTAAATGCAGTAACGGCCCTCGTACCGGCGCTTGAAAATAGATCGCTGCTCTGCCGGCAATCCCTTATCCCGCGCCAGGGTGCGGCGAATCAGATTCTGCACTGCTCGCGCATGCCTGGTTTCGGTCGTGCGGATGAAGTGCGTGTATTGAATCCCCAGCAGCTTCCATAGCTCGACGAAAATCTTCTGATTGCGATCCACTAGCTCAGCCGGCGAAATTCCCGCCTTCTCAGCCGCCCGCTCGATATTCACGCCGTGCTCGTCGGTACCAGTCAGATACGCCACGTCGTACCCGCACATCCGCTTGTAGCGCGCAATCACGTCGCACACAATCGTCGTGTACGCCGAACCAACGTGCGGCCGGGAATTCGCGTAGTAAATCGGCGTCGTAAGATAGAATCTTTTCTTGTCGGTCGTCTCAGGCATCGGCTATTTGCTGTTTTCCCCGCGCTTCTGAAATTCAAATGATGCAGCCGCGATCACTTGCTTCAGCGGCACGCCCCGCTCAACCGCGATCCTCTGGCAATCCTCATACTCGGGCGTGGCGTTCAGGATCGTCCCATTCATCCGCGAAACTTTCATGCGCACCGACCCCAGCGGCGTTTCAACAGCCACAAACTCGCGATTCAAAGTTTTCCTCCGCACGTCATAAGTGCGAACCCCAATCGTCGTAGTCTCGCTGAAAATCAAATCGATCAACCGGGTCACATTCTCAGGCTCACTCAAAAGCGTGACGAGTTGGCCCGGTCGATTCTTTTTCATCTGCACCGGCGTCGAAAACACGTCCAGCGCCCCGGCCGCCAGCGCCCGCTCGGCGAAATACCCATAGATCTGTGGGCTCATATCGTCGAGGTTCGTCTCAATCACGGCAACTGGCGAATCCCATCGCCCGCCCACTTCGGATTCGGTTGTCTGCGTCGAATCTGAGTCGCCAATCAGCAGCCGCATCACGTTAGCTTTCTCTTTCAGATCAGACGACCCCGCGCCATAGCCAATCGTCCGCAGCGTCATCGGTGGAATCTCCGCGTATCGCGTCGCAAGCGTAGTCGCAATCGCGGCACCAGTAGGCGTCACAAGCTCCCGCTCGATTCCGCTCGAATACGTCGGCGCCCCGCGCAGCAATTCGGCTGTAGCCGGCGCTGGCACGGGAAGCACCCCGTGCGCTGTCTTCACCTGTCCCCGGCCAACATCGAATCGCGAACACGCGAACTCATCGATCCCCAGCAGCTCGAATCCGATCGCCGATCCCACAATATCAACAATCGAATCCAAAGCCCCCACTTCGTGGAAATGAACCTTCTCCACTTCGATGTTGTGAACCTTCGCCTCAGCCGCCGCCAGTCGCTCGAAAATTTTCGTCGCCCGCGCAGCAACTCGCGGCGCCAGATGCGCCTCATCAATCCGCTTCAAAATAACCGAAAGCCCGCGATGATGATGCTCCTCCTTCGACCCAACCCTCACATGCGTCGCAAAAATCGCCCCGCGCTGCACCTTCTCAGCCGATATGCTCCAATTCTCCAGCCTGAGTCCCCCTAGCCCCGATTCGATCTCGCGCAGTTCCGCTCCCGCATCCACCAGGGCGCCCAGCACCATGTCCCCGCTGATGCCCGAAAAACAGTCGAAATAGGCGATACGCGAACTTTTCATGAGTGCACTGCCGGAATGATCGCGGCAAGCCGAAAAAATGATGTTAGTCTGCCCTCTAAGTCCTGTCAAATCCGCGCGCTAGGACGACTCCGCACGTAGTAAAGGATCTCTCGCAAGGTGACCCTTTCATTCCAACAATCGTCGCTCTCAAACGCGCTGAGTTCTCGGCGCTCGATCCAATTTCCGTTCTCATCGCATCTGTAGATGAATTCCGAAATGTGGTTGGGTATGTCGCTTTCAGAGAAATCGTTAAATGATAAAACCCGGCTCTTGCGTCCTTCGGCGTCATATTCATACCGATACAAGCCGTCACCAAGCGCATCGCCGTCTGGCGTTAGTCCATACGTCTCCGCAAGCCGTCCGTTGGAATCGTAGGTCGATATCGAGCGCTCGCCAACGCCTCCTTCAACTCGGTAGTAAACAGAGACAGATTTAGCGAGCCTCTCCTCTGCGTATTCAAACTTCTTTTGAAGAAAAAGCAGGCCGTTTGCCCGGAATCTCGCAATAGAAATCAAGTCTTTGCCGCGATATTCTTCCACTCCGCTCGCCAACAAATTCCCCGCAATGCTGCGCTCGCTCCACTCCGCTCGTCCGCCTCCGTCCGAATACTCGTAGCTCATCACGGCCGCTAAGTTGCCTCGACTGTCATACTTAAGAGTGCCGGTAAGCCTTTGCTCTACGTCGTAAGAACACACTTCGCGGCAGTCGAGTTCTCCCAAATAGTTGTACGCGGTAAGCTCTTGGACTAATCCTTCGGGGGAAAATTCAATGTCGAAGCTTTCGAGATCTCGATGACGATCGATCTCCGGGGTAATCGGGCGGTATTCTCGGCGTTGCCTTAATCTTCGGACGCGACCTTCAACTTCATAGTTTTCATTCATCTCCTATGTGCGGTCAACAGCCGGATGGTTTCCGGACGGACTCAAGCACTTAAAGATTATAGCAGTTTTTGAGCCCTCGCTCTTGCCTATGGATTACTACTATGCTACTTTTGTGAAGGTCGAATTAAGTCCCAAAAGGGCTTACGGGATTAGGCCATGAGCGAGGACCAAGACGCCCCGCGATCCTCAGCCCACGCTCTCCGGAGCGTGGGCGAAACAAAGCTCCCAAAACACCTCAAATTTCTAATCGCAAATCTGGAATTAGAATTCCACCTAAGTCCCATAAGAATCAGCGATCTAAAATTTTCTAATCGCAAAGAAATTGCAGTTTTTGTTTTCATTTTCCCAGGCCTGGAAGCGTCGCCAGCCGGTGCCTCTTCGCGCTTTGACGCCCCTCGCCGCATTCCCTATAATCGCGGGATTCTTTCAGCGCGTAAGCGCCCGTAGGAGGCTTGTGTACAAAGTTGTCGAAGACCGGATCCGGAAAGCGCTAAGGCACCATATCCACGAGCGTTACAAGACCGACGTGCCCATCGCCACCGAGCGCCCCCCGAAACTTGCCATGGGCGAAGCGGCCTCGCCGGTCTGCTTCGAACTAGCCAAGCGCCTGAAGAAACCGCCGCGTGCCCTGGCGCAGGAAATTGCGAATTCGTTGAAGCCGATTCCAGGCGTCGCTCGAGTCGAGGTGGCAGGCGCCGGTTATCTGAATTTTTTCTTCGACCGCACAGAATTTTTTAGAGGCGCGCTCGCAGAGTCCACGCAGAAATCCACGGCTGCCGGTGCGGATGCACCCAAAACGATCGTTGAGCACACCGCGATTAACCCTAATAAAGCCGCGCACATCGGCCACCTGCGCAACGCGGTGCTGGGCGACACCTTCGTGCGCCTCCTCCGCCACGCCGGCCGGAACGTCGAAATTCAGAACTACATCGACAACACCGGCGTCCAAGTCGCGGACGTAGTTCTCGGGTTTCTGCATCTCGAAAAGAAATCAATCGACGACGTGCGCGCGCTCACTCTCGCGCCCAGGTTCGATTATGTCTGCTGGGATCTCTACACCCGGGTCACGCAGTTTCTCGCGGAAGATAAATCGCGTCTCGAACTCCGCGCCCGCACTTTGAAAGAAATCGAAGAGGGCCAGGGAGAAGCCGCGCGAATGGCCGAATTGGTAGCAACGGCTATTGTTCATCGCCATCTCGAAACACTCGACCGCCTCGGAATCGATTACGACCTCCTCACCCAGGAAAGCGAAATTCTGCACCTGAAATTCTGGGATGCTGCCTTCGACATGTTGAAGAAAAGCGGCGCGATTCAGCTCGCAACAACCGGAAAAACTGCAGGCTGCTGGGTGATGCAGCTCCCCTCAGACCGCGAGGCAAAAGAAAGCCAACCAGAAACCCCCGACAAGACA
>DATNKB010000084.1:0-19481 GCA_035603595.1 Candidatus Dormiibacterota bacterium | reverse complement strand
TGAGTGATAAAAGGCGGTTCCGAAGTCTGAAAACTCTCCGCAGATCATGAACAATAGCCCCCAAAATGCAATCTCTAACAGGTGCGTGAGAGACGCGTACAACACGACACGAGCAAAAATCCCCAGATCGGTCCAGGGCGTACCGACATTACCGCGACTTCTTTCACGACGAATAAGACTGACCGTAGCCCTGAGTGGCACCAGATAAATAATGATCGTGCACACTAGAGCGACCAGGCTGAGCCCAAGGGGCGCAAGGACCGAGATGCGGTGACTTTGAATCACTCTACTTCCGATTGCTCTCTTGAAGTTGCCGACGTGGGTTAATCATTCAACTAGGTGTTTCTGGCCCGCTTTTCGGAACGTTCATCCACAGTCTCTCGCATTCCAAAAGAGGCTCACGGCGCCACTCGGTTTGTCAGTGTCATGAAAGTGCGCGCTCCTCGATCCAATCTACATACAGCAGGCGCTCCGCAAACAACCATGCGCCGTCCACCTTCACGAATGTGTCGTAATAGCGGAGCGCAGCGATCATGAGCTGCCGTTTTTCAACGTCGACGGTGAGGTGATGCGCCAGGCAATAAGCCTCCCCCGTGCCTCGATCAGCCGTCAGCGTCAATATTGTGCTTTGTCCGACGAAGTGCATCGTGGCGACGTACTTGTTTAGATCGGCGAACACGGGAGCGAGCGCCTCGCGCGAGTGCAGCTCCTGTGAGGGAGTCGGATTCTTAGCATTCATGTACACCACGAAGTGCGTGTCGGCGCTAAAGAGAGCCATCTGACTCTTGGCATCCCGACGATCGGCGCAATGTGCGTAAGCTTCGACGAGTTCCCGGATCGCAAGGCGGTCCGCGGCTTCGGCTGGTGAGATGCTCACGTGTCTGCTCATTTACGGACCTCAATTCGCTCGTGCATTCCCGAGTGCCTTCTCATTTGAGGACGACCCTTGCTCTGCTAAACGCAGCGTTCAGGCAAATCTTAAGGACCGATATCTTCAGTTCCCATACTGAGCTCTGTCTTCGCAAGCTATTGTTGGAAAACTGGTGGCGGACCGCTGATACGGCGCCACTTCAGTCGAACATTTACCTCCACGCGGTTGGCGATCTTGATGAAAGGGATGCCGCTCGTCATGCCGTATTCTTTGCGATCGAAAGCCATGGTGCCATCGAGACTGCCGGTGGGTGTTCCTTTGCTGTCGCTCGTGAGAGTGAGTTTCTCCGTCTTGGTGACGCCGCGAATAGTGAAGTTACCCTCGATGTCAAATGTGTTTGGACCGGTCTGAACGATTTTCGTCGATTGGAAAGTGATCAAAGGAGATTCTTTTGCGTTAAAGAAATCCTGACCCTTCAACTTGTTGTCCTTCACATGGCTTCCGGTGTTGACGCTATCCGCTTCAATCTCGATATCTAAGACAGCGCTTCTGATATCCCTCGACGAAAACTTGATGCTGGCATTCCACTTTTCAAAGACACCTTTGATTGAAACGGAGGAATCGACGCCAAACTTGATACTGCTTTCGACCGGCGTAAATTCGTAGGTCGGAACCTGTGCATAACTTGCTCGCGGTAGCGCGAGAAAAGCCATCAGACATGCCGTGGACGCAAGCACATAGCGAATTCGTACGCTCAAGCTACCTCGTTCATTGCCTCTCAGAGACCAATTCCCGTTAGCTGTAAGCATGTATGCACTCCCTCGTTCACTCTTCTCGCAAAGAACCGTCATTCAAGGATGGCCTTCGGCTCAAGAAACGCCTCAATGCCGTATTTGCCATATTCGCGGCCGACGCCGGAGTATTTGAATCCGCCCCAGGGCGCCTGCGGATCGTCAGTCATGTTATTGATCACGACGCGGCCGGCTCGCAGCTGGGAGGCCACGCGGCGTGCGCGCTGGATGTCACTCCCCAAGACGGCGGAGTGGAGACCGTACTTGGAATCGTTGGCAATGCGGATGGCTTCTTCCTCTGCGTCGTATGCGATGACACACAGAACGGGGCCGAAAATCTCTTCCTGGGCAATCGTCATGTCATTCTTCACATTGACGAACACCGTGGGCTTCACGAAATAACCTGCTTCGAGACCCTTCGGGTGGCCTTCTCCGCCGACCAGCACCTCCGCGCCTTCTTCAATGCCCTTCCGAATGTAGGATTCCACGCGCTCATACTGTTTTTGCGACACCATTGGACCAACCATGATGTTGGGATCGGCCGGATCGCCGACCGTGAAGGCGCGCATCTCATCCCGGATCGCCCGCTTCACCTCGTCAAGGCGGCTCTTGGGTACGAGAAGACGCGTTCCGGCTGCGCAAGCTTGACCACTATTCAAAAAGGCCAAGGTAAGAGCCGCTGGAATAGCCTTGTCGAGCGCAGCATCATCTAGCAGGATTGTGGGCGACTTCCCGCCCAGTTCGAGCGTTACACGCTTCATCGTGGCAGCTGCATCGCGCATGATGGCTTCACCCACGGCCACTGAGCCCGTGAACGAAATTTTCGCCACATCGGGATTGCGGACAAGTTCGGCGCCGACGACAGTCCCTAGGCCCGTCACCACATTGAACGCACCCTTGGGCAGCTCGGCCGCGTTCAGAGCCTCAACCATCACCCGTGTCTGCAGCGAGCTGAATTCGCTCGGCTTGAGGACGACCGTACAACCAGCCGCTACGGCCGATGCCAGCTTGAGGCAAATGAACAGCGCGTTCGCGTTCCAAGCTGTGATCAGACCCGCGACGCCGACCGGCTCCAACGTGACTGTCGTTTTGCCCCAGCTTTCTCGCAACGGCAGCTCTTGAAGCGCCTTCTCGGCTGCTGCGAAGGCGTTGACGCCCGACTCCACAAGAAGCCGGGCGAACCGGGCGACCCCGCCGTACTCCTCAATCATGACAGCCGTCAAATCGTCGATACGAGCTGAGACAGCCTTATGTAGCTGCCGCAAATAGCGCGAGCGCTCTTCCTTCGTTGTCCGGCCGAAACTGGCGAATGCGCGCTTAGCCGCGGCAATAGCAAGCCGCGTGTCTTCCTCGTCTCCCAGCGCGACGCGGCCGATGACCTTGCCGTCGGTGGGACGGATAACGTCCATCGCCTCTCGGCCGTGGGATTTGACAAATGCGCCATCGATGTAGTGCGTTGTTATCGTTCGGACGGTCTCCTGTTGTGCGGATGTGTTCAAGGCGCTTCTCCTTCATTCAAGACGAGTTTCGGCGACGCGCTTGAGCGAGCCCTCTTTGAGGGGCGCGTAACTCTCATTCACGTGGCGCTTCCCCTCCGTTATCGTCAGAGCGGAAGGTTTCAGCTGTCCAAGACATCGTTGCTATGATGTTGATGCCTTGGAGGTATGAATATGGAATTGCGGCATCTGCGCTACTTTGTTGGAGTCGGCGAAGAAGAGCATTTCGGGCGGGCAGCCGAGCGGCTTCACATCGCACAGCCGGCACTTTCGCGTCAAATAAGAGATTTGGAGAAAGAAGTCGGTTTTTCACTGTTCGATCGTCTTCCTCGCGGCGTCAAACTAAGCGAGGCAGGAAAGCTATTTTTGGAAGATGCGCGTCGGATTTTGGGAGAAGTTCAGGAGGCAACCCGGCGGGCAGAACGCGTGGCAAGCGGCAAGACCGGAACACTTCGGGTGGGATTTGTAGAGGCTATTTCCTGGCATGGCGTAGTTCCGAAGTGTTTTCGCCGGTTCAGACAGAAACACTTCGATGCTGAACTGACGCTTGTTCCGATGCTCTCCGTCGAACAAGTGGAAGCGGTCCGCTCGGGTAGACTTGATGCTGGTTTCATAGTGAGCATGGGCACATTAGGCAAGGAATTGGATCGGCGGTTGGTGGCACAACACAAGGTGGTGCTCGCCGCGCCCAAAGGGCATCCACTCACCAAACAGAAGAGGCTTCGAGTGAGCGACCTTACTGATGTGCCCTTTGTCTGGCTTTCCCGCCGGATAAATCCTGCCGCCCACGACCGCTTGATGGAGGCATGTTTCCGAGGAGGCCTGAGATCACCTCGCGTTGTGCAAGAAGCTTATGACCATGCCGCGCTGCTTAGTCTAGTTTCATGCAGGCTCGGTGTGTCTTGGGTCAGCGATTCCGCGAGATGGCAATGCCCACGAGATGTTGCTCTGTTGCCTGTTGTAGATCTGAAAGTGCCGGTGCCTTTTTATCTAATCTGGCGAAAAGACAACCGATCCCCATTGCTAGACAGATTCCTTAGGGTCCTTTAACGCAGGGAGGTAAATGCGGTAATCAGGAGTCGACTCTCGCTTGCTGCTGGCAGTAATCCATTTAGCGGCCCAACTGTATTAACATGCACTCGGACTTGCTGTTCTCGCTGGTTCTTTGTGGCAAAAGGACCAAGGTAAGGAGAAAGATTATGAAGTGCAAAATGACAGGAGCCGCAGGATTGCTCGGAGCGTTTGTTGCGGGCATGGTGGTGGCGACGGCGTTGGGCGGGGGGATGGCTGGGGCGGGGGCGGCGGCGCAGGGACAGCAAGTTACAGTGCAGAGGGTCATCAACCCGACGGTGACGGACGAGGACATTGCTTTGCTGCGGCGAGATCTACGTGCAATGAAAATGCAGGTGATTGGGCAGAACATGTCCCTGTCGGAGGAGGAGGGGCAGAAGTTCTGGCCGATCTACAATCACTATGTGAAGGACTTGCAACTAGTGAATGATAAGAAGTACGGACTGTTGAAGCAGTATGCGGAGATGTGGGCAACCATGTCAGACCAAGATGCCCTGATTTATGTGCGGGACTGGCTGGAGACGGACGGGCAGGCGCAGGCGCTGCGCTTGAAGTATGTGCCGGTGGTAAGCCAGGTGCTGCCGGGAAGGAAGGCGGCGACGTTTTTTCAGTTGGACCGGCGGCTGAATATGATGATCGATCTGCAATTGTTTTCGCAGATTCCGTTGGCGCATGTGAAGGAATAGGTCGGAAGAGATATCAGACGTCCGTATTCAGACAACCTCTCCAGGCCAGCTCCCGAATCGCCGGGTAATCG
Source organism: Candidatus Dormiibacterota bacterium (assembly GCA_035603595.1). Lineage (GTDB taxonomy): Bacteria > Acidobacteriota > Terriglobia > Acidiferrales > UBA7541 > Palsa-295. The sequence continues at coordinate 14,495 of DATNKB010000084.1, read as the reverse complement.
GAAATTTACTTTTGCCGATGGGCTCTGGGGCTTATTCCGGATCGATGTCGAGAAATCGTCTTCGCATCTACTATCTCTGCCTGAGATAGCTAGTGATAATCCCTGTTCTCTACACCTATCAAACAAACCTTGATTCGCAGCGACCCGGTTACTTGTGATAACGCCTGTTATTCGGTTATCCATCCCGGCTCAATGGAAGTACTCGAACTTGGGCCGCTACTGTAGCTTAGCGTACTCAGCTTTGGGCGAACGCGGCATCAAGGAACTTCTGTGCAGGGAATGCGTTAAAATGGGGCCGAGTTCGCCTACCTGTCGATGACGACCACTTCGGATTCTGCTGCCACAATGAGCAAATCACTTTGGAGGTTGAGCGGGCTGACGGTCTGGCAACTGGGACGGAATGCGTTTGCCGGGCTTATGAAGAATGATGCGATCGCGCGAGCGTCGCAACTGGCATTTGATTTTCTGTTCGCGCTTTTTCCTTTGATCCTCCTGCTAGTGACGATGTTTGGGATATTTACTTCGCGGAGCGCGGACCTGCGGAACGATTTTCTATCTTATTTTGCGAACTTTCTTCCCCCGGGCGCATTCGAGGTGCTACGAACGACGACAGACGAGCTTGCTATGAATGCGAGCAGCGGGGAATTTACGTTTGGAGTTGCGGCGGTGATTTGGTTCGCGTCGGGCGGGATTGCGTCCATGATTACGGCGTTGAACCTGGCGTATCAAATGGAAGAAACGCGGTCGTGGTTCAAGATTCGCTCGACTGCGATAGTCCTGACGCTAGTGATGTGCGCGCTGCTGGTGATGGCATTGCTGCTGGTGCTGGTGAGCGGCGACGTATTCGACTCGATTGGGGAGCGGTTGCAGTTGGGCCCGGTGGTAGTGGAGATGGGGAAGATTCTTCAATGGCCGACGGCGATTGTGTTTGTGATGCTGTCGTTTTCGCTGATTTACTACGCGGGACCTACGCTGGTGGGGCGAAGGTGGCACTGGGTTACACCGGGGTCGGCATTTGGGACGGGGCTGTGGATTCTCGCGTCGCTGGGGTTTCGGACTTATCTGAATTACTACAACACGTACAGCACGACGTATGGTTCGTTGGGCGCGGTGATGATTCTATTGGCGTGGCTGTACGTCTCCGGGTTGTCCTTCCTGATTGGCGGAGAGATCAACGCGGAGCTTGAGCGGGCTTGTACCAATTGCCGCGAGCTTGAGAAGCCGAGCGCGCCGGGCGCTGAGTGATAGCCGGAGGACCCACCCTTCGCAAACAAAGGGACGGTGCGCCCGAAGATTCGAAACATTGGACTAATGCCCGTGAGAACAGACGTGGTCCAGTCGCGTCGGCTCTTGCATTTCGCTAGAGTCTAGAATAACCGCCCGGACGGATAAGTGTTTTAGTTCCGCGAGCCAGCGTGCGAGGAAGACAATTTCCCTCCTGTATCCCAGTCTGCACGTGTGGAATGCGGTCGAAACGTGTCGCCTTTTGTGTCCTTCGTGCTCTCTATGCGGATTTTCCTTTGCGAGCAACAGGTTCACTCTTGGCCTGCATTGATTTCATGAGCGCGGCAGACGATGCTCCTTCCAGCGACAGTCCATAGCCAACTTCCCGCACGATGCGCTCCTTCAACGGTTGAATAAAGTGGATGCGCGTGTTGCGGCGCGTAACTTCCGGAGCCTTCAAGTAGAGCTCGGCCAATTCGCGTGCCCGACTGAGCGCCTTACCGGTCGGCACAACTTCGGCAACCACTCCCCATTCGTGAGCGGTACGCGCCGGGAGCGGCTGTGGGTTCAGCAGGAACGCCTCCGCTCGTCCCGCTCCAGCGCGATAACTCCAGGTGGTAAAGATTCCGTCGCCGGGCGCAACGCCCGCGGAGAAGTGGGCCACATCTTGGAAGGTCGCACCATCCGCCGCCACAATTACACTGGCAAGTAGCGCGTAATCTGAATGCACATGGGCACGTCCCTCGATGGCCGCGATCACCGGCACTCGTATGTTGGCTATGTTTTCCAACACCTGAACGCCTTCGTCGTGAACCTGACTCCAGACGCCGGGATCGGTGACATCGCCGAAAGAGGACCAATCGACATCAGTAATGAACTCCCCACCTGCGCCCGTCAGGATTACGATCTTGTTCGCCCTATCTTGCGCAATCCGGTAGAAGGCATCGACAAATTCTGTGTGGGATGGCGCGGTCATGATGAACGGTCCGCCGTTGGCGTGGAATTCAGCAACCAGCACGCCTTTGTCATCGCGTGTCAGTTTTAGGTTGTTATAGTCTCCAAAGTAGTTATTTTGAACCGGCATCGCATTCTCCTTTCTGTGTTTCCTGACTGCGTTCACCCGAATCTGTTTTCGCGAAGTCAGCACACCGCATTCAGCTGCCTTCAACGAGATCGCCGGTAGCGCGAAAGACCTCACCGGCGATCCAAGCTCTTCACGATTCTACTGCGAAAACGTGGTCCGGGTGATAGCCGCCGTGCCCGCGGGCGCTGCCAGGCCAACTCTTGCACCTCTGGCGACGGAAACCTTCTTGGGAGAGCCGAATGCCTGCTTGAGAACATGATCCTGCATAGCAGTGATCGAATCCCTGAGTAGGCGACCCGCCTCCCCGAGGTGCGGGGAGTTCGAAGAACTCATCATAGTCAGCAAGGACCGAAGAGATGTCTGGTGGGCAACACCGAACGATGGGGTGAATGGGCCGTGAAACGGAAAGATGTAGAAAGGCGAGAGAGCAATCAACCAAACGCACTGCTGCGCAGACACACGGGTGTGCTCAGGGAAAAGCAAGAACTATAACGAAACATTCTTGACGGAGCCGATTTCGAAATGTTCTCGACTTCAATGTCCGGTAACGGCGTTTACGAGGTACTTGAAAGAAGAAAGCAGCTTTATGCGGATGCTAACGCATCAAAGAATTCGCATTAAGAAGTGCGGGGTTTCTAATTATGGCGCGCACAGTTGGCATCATCTGTGGGGCCTCGCTGTCCAGCATCTGCCTCCTGTCCACGCTTTTTGGCCAGAGCACCCAATATCGGAGCGGATCTGCTAGCGTGCTCGTTGAGCAGTTCAACAACACGGCAATATTCTGGAAACAATTTGAGGTGGCCAAGAACATTGTCGCGCTTCACGATAAGAGTGTGCTTCAAGATCTCGAACCTTGGCTCAGCAACGAGGACATGCTCCGGAGGGGCAATGCGGCGTTCATTTTCGCAAGTCTCGGGGATGATCGAGGCTTTCAAGTTATCAAGGCTATTCTGGAGGACCGCTCGAGTAGACGTGCAGTGTTCGAGACCAGCGTAAGGGAACAAATTCGGGAAGATCGCTACTACGCAGTCTACCTCTTCGGCCATCTGAAGGATTCCAGGGCCTTTCCCATCATCGTACCCCTGTTAAATGACAAGGACGTCAACCAGATCGTTGCTTGGTCGCTTGGGCAGCTCGGCGACAAATCGGCAATTCGTCCTTTGATCGAAAGGTTAGAAGATCGGGATCCGCATATGCGCGTTGCGGCAATCAGCGCTCTTGGGAAGCTTGATGCCACGGAAGCGCTGCCCAAGCTTCACTCCATCCTCGATGAAGCAGAGGTCCTCATGGTCATCCCTGACTACGGTTTGGTTGCCAAGGTCACTAGGGCAGTCATAGCCAAGTTAGAAGAAATGCCGCAATAGCCGGTCAGTCGCGTAATCGGCAGCGAGACCCTGCGGACGGGAGGTCAACATGAACACCCGAACATCCAATCGCAACTCTGCTGCCCTATATCTGACTTTGCTGCTCGGAGGAACGTGCCTACTCGTTTGCCCGCCCAAAGGCCAGACACAAAGTCTGCCAGTGGTTCTCCGAATAACTTCTCCGGCCGATGGGACAGTTGTACATCCTGGACAGGCCGTGACTGTGATCGTGACACCCACTCAGGGTGGGAGTTTCTCGAAAGTCTTTCTAGTCGCCGAACATCCGATTGGCATCGGAGCGAACCAAGTATTGACCGATCCTCCCTATCAGTTCTCAATTACCATTCCAAACAACATCGGATCGGCGAGAAAATACTTCGTCGGAGCTACTAGTATTGCATCGAGCGGACAGTCAGGGAAAGCGTTGCGCATTCACCTAGACGTCGAGCCTTCTGTCGCGATCTCAAGCATCGCAGTTCATCCGAGCACGATACGTTTCATTCGCCCCGGAGACGCGATTCCTCTTAGCGTTGCAGGGACGTTCACTGACGGCTCGATCATGGATATCACACAATCGTCAGGAACAACGTACACTAGCGGCGACACAACTGCTGTAACCGTTGGAACTACGGGAGTGGTAACGGCAATAGGACTCGGCAACCTCGGCATTACGCCAGTTATTGCGCAATACGGCAACCAGATTTTCTCTGTTCAAGTTTCGACGAAGCGCCTTCCCCCGCCATCGCACTGAGTCTATTTTTTGACTTTTTTCCGCATCCGTAATGCCCCACTCTTCGCGATGTCGGCGAAGGGTGGGTGTTTTCGGGTCGTTCTTTTTCCTGTGTTTGCTTCTTTCGCCTTAACCATCTGAAATTTCAAATTTGAAATTCTCCTTCCGGAGATTTTCCGACACCAACAGCACGTCAAACCCATCCCACCCTTCTCGCCGAAGGCGGGCGAAGAGCGAAGCACTTGGCAATCCGGCCTGAAGGCGAAAGACGTTGACGCGTCTTCCGCGCGGTGCTAGCGTTCGCCCATCTCACTCTGGTCGTGGGGTTTGTTGGTCCTCTCGCGTCCGCGTCGGTCCTCACGGTTCATATCCTGAAGAGTGATCCTTTGTGGAGAGCAGTATGGATGCTGCACATGCACGCGCCTCGGTGTCTCGCTTCGTTCGCGACCCAGCTCACGACTTGTTTGGAGAGGGCGGGGCGATCGATGCGATGTTCCATCCGAAAACGGTCGCAGTTGTCGGTGCGATTTCACAGCCTGGAAGCCTTGGCTATCAAACGCTCGCGGCACTGAGTGGGAGCGGTTTCGAGGGTTCGGTGGTGGTCGTCGACCCGGGCGCTCAAGCGAACACGTTCGGGGTCTCAGTCTATCCAAGCTTCCAAGAGCTGCCGTCAAAGGCCGAGCTAGCCGTCGTGGTCACGCCTGGCAAGGGCGTATTCGGCGCCGTGGAGCAATGCGCTGCCGCGGGAGTTAGGGGCGTCGCAGTAATGTCCGCCGTGGACGCCACCGACCAACGTTTTAGCGAGCTCCAGCAGCAAGTCTGCCAGCTACTTCGCCAGAGCCGGATGCGGATGATTGGTCCGGGCTGCTGCGCCCTGATGAATCCGTCGATTGGTTTAAACGCTAGTCCCAACCTACCGCTGCCTGTGCCCGGCAGTGTTGCGTTCATCGGTCAAAGCGGCTCTCTCGCCACCGCCATTCTCGATTGGGGCCGCAGGAGAATCGTCGGGTTCAGTGCGTTTGTGTCGCTCGGCGCACTGGTCGACGTCGGTTGGGGAAATCTTATCGACTACTTCGGCAGTGATACGAAAACGCGCACCATCCTGATTCACATGGAATCCATCGTCAACATGCGATCCTTTCTCTCTGCCGCTCGCGAGGTGGCTTTGCAGAAACCGATCATCGTAATCAAAGCAGGACGAACCGAAGCAGCCGCGCGTGCCTTCGCATGGCACTCCACCTGCACAGTCAGTGACGACGACGTGCTTGATGCGGCTCTCCGCCGCGTGGGCGTGGTGCGTGTAGCCAGCGTCGAAGATCTATTCCACACCGCGGATGCGCTCTCCAAGGAGCGGAGGCCGGAGGGACCGCGCCTGACGGTGGTGAGCAACGCGTGCGGTCCCGGCGTTCTCGCTGCCGACCAGGTCGCGAGGGAAGGGGGAGAGATTGTTCCGCTGCCAACCAGCACAGCAGCCGAAGCAATGGTTGTTCCGGACAGCGCGGGGATGGCAACGCCGATGGACATTCTCGGCGATGGGAGCGGTGGGCCATTTCTGGAGGCGGTGGAAACCGCGATTCAGGATCCGGGTAACGACGGCGTCTTGCTAGTGCTGGTTCCACAGGCGATGTCCGACCCTGCCTCAGCGGTTCAGGGTTTACTGGCGATGGATCATGCGTGCAAGCCGGTTCTCCTCTGCCTCACAGGCCCCAGTGAGCTTCCTCAGGAACAGGAGCTTCACGCCTGCTTTCCCGTGTTGCCGACGGTGAGCGCGGCAGCTCGCACGTTCAACCACATGTGGCATTACAGCTATAACCTCAAGGCGATCTATGAGACACCGGAGCTGCACGCTGAGGTGACGGAACGCGCGTTAAGCCAGCGCGTCGGTGAGCTCATTGCAGGTGCCCGGCGAGCCGGACGTGATCTGTCCGAGTGTGAGTGGAGAGAAGTATTGGCTGTCTATGGCATTCTGATCTTCGATGCACTTGCTAATCAAACCGAGGGACAGAGAGAGGGACACAGAGAGGGACAAAGAGCGGCGCCGCTGAATCTCAATGCGCGTGTGGGCGCGGAAACCGTTGGATACGAGCTTCAGATTGGCTGCCGCAACGATCCGGAATTTGGCCCGGTTCTATACTGTGGGGCGGGAGGCCGATTCGCGCATGTGTGGCCTCACCGTGTCGTTGGCCTTCCTCCGCTCAACGCAACACTCGCGCGGCGGATGTTGGAACGCAGTCCATTCTTCAGCGGTCTCCACGCGTTAGCCGCTCGCGGGGCGCTCGATCTCGCAGTCATCGACGCGGCGCTTGTGCGTCTCAGCCAGCTTGTGATCGAACACCCGAGCATCAAGGATCTGCAAATCGACCCGCTCGTGATCTCGGCCGCGGGCGCCGTGGCGCTCGACGCGCGGATCACTCTCCACGGTCCCCAGGTAGAAGAGCACGACCTCCCTAGGTCCCCATTTCGTGCGTATCCGCTGCAGTACGTTTCGAATTGGACGACGAAACCTGGCGAGACTGTCACCATCCGACCGATTCGCGCGGAAGACGAGCCGCTGATGGTCGCCTTTCATAAGCGGCTCTCGGAAGAGACAGTGTACGGACGATATTTTCAGCTGGTGACGGTGGGCCGACGTACCGCGCACGACGCGCTCACCCGGATCTGCTTCGTCGATTATGACCGCGAGATGGTCCTCGTGGCTGAAAGGCGGGACGCGCGTACCGGAGAGCGATCGATCATCGCGGTCGCAGACTTGACCAAACTGTACAACACAAAGAAAGCCGAAGTGGCCGTCGTCGTCAGGGATGACTGCCAACGGCACGGCCTCGGGTTCGAACTCATTCGCCGCCTTGTGGACGTTGCTCGCGACGAGCGCCTCGAAGATGTCGTAGCAACCACCATGACCGAGAATCGCGGGATGTGTGCCGTCTTCCGACGTTTGGGTTTCACACTGTCTATCGATCCGGGCGATGACACGGTCGAAGCCGCACTCAGACTCTGAAGGCGCATCGCCAGGCATCGATCCTCCGTTTCGAGTGGCCCCGTCGCTGATCCGACGAACATCCTTCTACGTCCGCCCCTGTCGCGCATAAACCAAACCCGGGTTGAAACCAGCTTTCATGACGATCTCTGGTACCCCTTTTACCGCCTATTAGAATTTTGCATACTGCTGAATCTGGGTTACTTAGCGTGAGTTTTAATCGCGGAACCGTGTATTAGAAACACGGTGCCCTTCGGCGGCGATGTTCCGCCTCTGGGCAAGCGAGTGATGAATGTGGTGGTTCGTGGCGAGCGACATTTGCTTCGATTACCTGCAGCACGTCCTTTCGCTTTCGCGGTATGCAGGTCCGATTTCAAGGGCACGTCTCGTCTCGAGTCCATTTTCCGGGCTCTCTCGAGTCCATCGGACCTCGAAATTAAGGCTAGCACAAGGCGGGAAGCGTCGTGGGACATAAGAAGTACAACGGGCTAGAACTGGACGAACGGACAGGAGGTTCGCGAATGACGAGCGAAATGATTCGGTTGCGCGGAACGGTGAAAGCACAAGGCTCGGCGAGAAAGCCGCCGAGCGGAAGGAATCTTTTTTCTGAGGGCTTATGCTTATGTCACGGCTAAAGCCGTGACCTACAAGGCGACAGCAAGAGCAAAAACAGGAGGAGGCGCTCTTGGGGTCGTTCTTTTTCCGCTTCTTGCTTCATTTACGATTTGCCAAACCCTACTCACTTGGCGGACACCGGAAACGGGCCGGGCACCTATGAGCCATGACTTTCACATTACAGTACAGGAAATACCCGATGCCTGTGATTTGAGTCTGTGTGTCACCGTCGTCAGACGCAGCCCCGACGCTGTTCATCGCGGCGATTCTCGATGGTAAAAATTCTCATCGCAGACGACAGTGACCTCGTACGGTCAAAACTAGCGGACGCTCTCTCCACGCACGCCGGTTGGAGTATTTGCGGCCAAGCAGCGAACGGCCGGAGGGCGGTGCTTCAGGCCCTCGACCTAAGGCCAGACTTAATCCTCATGGATTTTTCGATGCCGATGCTTTCCGGCTTACAAGCGGCTGAAGAAATCCTGAAACTCATGCCGTCTGTTCCGGTCGTGCTTTACACCGTATACGACGACCAACAAATGGAAGCCGAAGCAAAGAAAATAGGCATCTGCAAAGTCATTTCAAAATCCAGATCAGAGAATCTTGTCGCCGAACTGGAAGCAATTCTGGGTAAAAACGAATGAAATCGGGCCGGTGGGTCCGAAGGCTGCGACGACGGGTCGGTACGCCACCGTGCCGACACTCCATTTACCGGGCAATACTATTCTGACGTGCCGCGTCTGGCTTACCCCTGTGAACGTCCATTTTCTTCAAGAACCATCTCCCCTTCTCGATCCTGACGCGACCTGCCGAAGTGACGCGGCACACCATTGCTAACGTCCCCGCCATCACGGCCAGCCCTCGAAACTTGCGAAGAGCGGGCATTACTACGGCCGTCTACATACTGAGGCGGACGATACGAAGCAAGCGATAACACAATCGCAGGGGCGTGTGACGATCGTCGAATCGGGCTGCGTGCATGGGCGACCAAGCCTCTGAGATTAGCAAGGTAAGTTCGGTAGACTGTCTTCACCTATGGGTGATGCTCAGTATTCACCAACTGTAGAATCGGTTCCAGGAAACGGCGGTATTTGTCCAGGGTCACTTCATCGTTGGAAGCGAAGGCCGTCTGTACTGCCCTTGCAGTCGCAGGTGTGACAATTTCAAGCCGGCCGACAAAAACCCGCACCACTTGTCCCGGTGCGGGACTAATTGTAAGTGGCAACACGTTGTCGGGGAATTCGCGAGGCACGATATAGATTAGACGGCTGCCTTCTTCGAACCAGGAATCCCGCCAAGTCTCGATCATTGCATGAGCTTCGTCGGGATAGAGACCCTGATTGACGAGGATCCCTTCAAGGTCGCTGCAGAGAGCGTCTGTGCTGCCAGTCAACGCCGGAGGGTCTAGCACTGTTTCGTCCGTTAGTGTGCTCGCGAAACGATAGCCCACTCGTTCACCGTGGCGCTCGAAAAGAATGACTGCTGGGATTTCGTCTTCGCTGGAATTCTTGACCAGCAGTTTCGCGTCGGAGTTCAACTTGGCGGAAAGCGGCAAGGGACTGGCTGAAGCTCCGCGATAGAACAGGAATTTTTCTCGCTGCTCACCCGTCTTTGTTTTAACGCGTAGCGGTGCGGAAGAAGTCTCGCGAGCCGCGTAGTAGCGATCCGACGGCACTTCGTGTGGGAACTCGGCACTAAGATTCGGAGAAACGGCGACGTCATTCCACATAATGCTGCCATCGGTCTGCAACCGGCTCAAAGCGGTATCGGGCAAGACTCCGCTGGGCTGAACGCTAGCCGCATGGGGGTACCACTCAGTGATGAGTCCCTGGGAGAAGGCCACTCTTACGGACACGGCCACATCGCGTGGCGAGTAGAAATACAGCACAGGTGTCTCCATCCGAATCGTGCCACGCAGACCAATCTTGAAGTTGGCGTTGGCGATATGTTCCACGAATCGGGGGAGATCGGCGGACGGCCCGAATCTTGGCGAGCCTAAAGTTGCCCATTCCATCGCCCGGCCATCCTTGCCCGCAATTGCGGTGAACGTGCCCCACTCGTGGACCGTCAAGTCAGGGGAAGCGTGTTGCTCGTCTGCGATGAGCCAGCCGGCGAATCCGGAAGCCAACAGCCCGAGCGCGAGGAAACGAGGAACCCAGAATCTAGCTTCCGTTCCTGAGAGATACTTCTTTATCCGCGAGCTCATTATCGTTAATTTCATCGGTTAAACTCCACGTGCAAAGAGACGCCAGCAGACAGCGGAGTGTTAACAAATCGTGTGAAATATCCGGCAAGGACTGGAACCAATGACAGTGAATAACGAAGTGGCGCCTTCGCTTACTCTTCGCGAACCGGCGAGGCCGCTGCAGACCAGGAACGCTCCCAATGGCGCCAAACTGAGATGTCGTCAAACCCAAGTTCGTTCCACCACAGATCAAGCATGGGCTGATCGAGACGAAGGATTCCTTCCTGCGTTACCCCGGCTGGAGGCGGTGCAAGCTCTCGCAACCGATCGTAGACGAGGACGCGCTGCCTCTCGTCTTCGACGCGCACCAGCAGATGCCACAGCGTGAGTGCGTCGCGCTTTCGAGTCTCGTCCAGCACAATCGCCAGATCCTCAGCGCGCTGCTGAGGGGTATCGTCAAGATCGAATCTCGCTAATGCGGCGCGGAACTCCGAGGACGCATCCTCAAAGTACGGTGTACCGGGACCGACTTTCGGCCTAGTCGCGCACGCTGCGCCGGCAGGGATGAAGGCCTCGCGGCCATTCAGCTTGAATCCGACCCACCCGAGCGAGGTGTGCACCAGCCCAGCGCCCGAATCGTCCACCTGCAGGGTGTAGGCGCAACCCAAATCCACTATCACCGCCGACGGCGTGTCGACGACGAACTGACCAGCAGGCGCCCAGACATGGACATGAATTGTTCCGCGGTCAAGAGCAATCCGCCTTAAACCGGCGGCCATAGTCAGGAGACGCAGACGTGTGCTCGGATCCACCTCGATCTGGCCGGTATCGTCTGCTTGCAGGCTGGCTCGCGATTGAGAATCAGTTTCGAGCGTTTGGCCAATCCCGAGATGGCTGGTTTCGTCTTTTCTGCTGATGGCCTTGGGGCCGATTCGAGGCGTTCCTGCCACGCGGGATACATTCCACCCCGCCCCAGTAACTGGGGACGATTCCCTCGCGTGCATCACAAATATCACCACAGCGATGGCCGCCACGGCAGCGGCCGTCGCCAAAGCAGGAAACAGTCCCACTCGCCGTGGAAGGACTGCCCATCGTCTGTCCGGGACGATCTTTGGAAACTCTGGCGCGTGACGATCATGCCGAAACCTTCCGAGCAACACTTCCAGTCTCTGGATTTCAGGATCGGGTTTGCCCGATCCATCCCACAGATAGTCGCCGCCCCGTGCCACCGCTTCGTTTTCCGTTCTGTTGTTCCCCGTATTCATGATTACGACGTCTCCTCTTTGGACCAATCTTTTCCGGGACGATTCTCGGTTGGGTTCGGGCCCAGTTTTGCGCGGAGCTGCTGCATGCCGCGATGCAAATTGACCCGAACTGACCCGTGCGTCAGTCCAGTGCGTGCGGCTATCTCAGGGCCGGTCATGCCCTCCACCAGTCGGAGAATCAACGGCTCCCTGTATGCATCAGGCAGACTCCTGACCGCGTCGAGAATTGCGACGGCTGCGCCTTGATGATCTCCGCCAGTATTGCGGTACTTGATTTCTTTCTCGGACGCATCGTTCGGTAGCTGATCCTCTGGCACGGAGTGCCGGTGGTAGTCATTGGCCTGATTTCGGGCGATTGCTGCCAGCCATGCTCCAAAGCGGCTGGTTTCCCGCAGTGTTGACAGCCGACGAAGTGCCAACAGAAAAACATCTTGAACCACGTCATCCACTTCGCGTACCGGAACCTTGGCCAGCAGAATTCCGTGGACCATTCGAGAGTAACGATCATAGAGGCGCCCGAATGCCGCTCGATCCCCGTTACGCGCGTCGCTGACTAATATCGTGTCTTCTGAGACTTCAGGGGCGGATTGCTCCGTCACAGGCCGACATCCCAGGCCCGCCGCGAAAAGGTCAACTCTGTCTCCTGACTTCGAGGCCATGCTCTACGAATCCCCACAACATCATAGATGTTTGCCGGACAAGAAGTGTTAACAAGAGGCACAGTTCGGCGGCAAGAGCCCAGCGATAGAGGAGACATGTCAGATCGAGACGTTCTGGGTGAATGGTCGGCTACCCGGAAGTTAGCATTTCCCCCTTTCAAATCTCCTCTTCGGGAGGCCAAATAACGCCTTCCGCACCTCAAACTCCCGCGCGCTAGGTCAAGGTACTTGACCGTTTTAATGTCGGTTTTTCAGCCCTGCGGAGGTTGGCGTTTGACCAAGAGAGATCCCTCCACTGCGGTCGGGATGACGGCCGCTGCAAGGGATACAAGGGAATGATCCGCGTTTTCAGTGACTGGGGACTAAATCCGGCGGTGGATACTCAGGGAGCTTGGCATTCTTCGCATCTGTACGTTTCACTTCAATCTCGTCGAATAATATCGACGGGCTGATCACCGTCATCGGAATCTGCCCTTCGCGGTTGCTCACCAGCGCATCGTTGCCCACCGCGACCAAATCGTTGCGCAGAGCTCGCGTATCCAGCTCGTTGAATTCGGCGCCGCGGACCAGTTCTTCGCGCCCATCTTTCTCGTAGACGCGGAAGAGAAGGCGCGGGCTATATCCCGCGAGAGTTTCCACTCGATAGCCGTACGGCTTATTTTCCTGGCGGCAGATCTCGATCAGCTTTTTCTTGATGTCTTCGGCCGAGATCGCTTGCTTGGACGACACGATCAGATTGCCCATGTTCGGCGTTGGCGCCTGAGCCGGTGCGGCGCGGCCGTGTCCGTTGGATTCGGGAAAATCGCGAATCGGCTCGCGGCCCACCAGGTAATTCACCAGCTCGCCGTTTTCAATCACCGAAACTTTCGCGGCGCGCACGCCTTCGTCGTCGATGTCATAGCTGCCGATCAGCGTCTTGCCGTCGAAAACCGTCAGCGTGGGATCGTCGATCACCGAAATTGTATTCGGCAGCACCCGGCTCTTGTAGCTCGACGCAAACTCTCCCTCCGTGCGCGACGAATCTCCGGGCTTCGGCCTTCTCCCCAGCACGTTCTCGCCGATCATCCCGTAGAACACGTCGCTCGCCGCATCATTCGAGAAAAGCACCGGGCCGCGATACTCCTCGTCCACCATGGGAGCTTCGCGAAGCGCCTTCAGAGTTGTGACCATCTTTACCGCGTCGGCTTGAAACGCTTCTGCCGTGGGCAATTCTTTGAGCGAACCGGTGGAGTAGTAGGGCGAGCGCTCGAGGCGCATTCCGTCGTCCGCTTGGGTGGCGCCGGATAGGTTCATGAAATAAACCGTGTAACCCTTGCGCGTCACCGTCCCTTCCGTGTTGACGAAGTACCGGTTCACCGCGCGGAACCGCAGCAGCGAAGTGAGCGACTGGATTTTAGGATCGGTGCGGAAAAGATCGGTCGCTTTCTCGAGCATCGCGTCCCAGGGAGCGGGATTGAAATTGAGTTTCGCCCAGGCGCCGATGGATTGAAGCGCCGGAGCAGCGGCAAAATCATCGAATGGCTGCCCGGAACTGAATTGGCTGAAGACGGCCTTTTTAGCGGCGAGCGCCTGGCTGGCCGCCTTGTAAGCCTGGTCCGTGGCGAGCCACAACTGGTGGCGAAGTGCGGTGGCGTCGTCCTCAAGCGGCGCCAAGTCGGCGAACCCCGTTCCTGGACCGTAGTAGCTATCCAGCTTGTAGTCGCCCACTCGAACCACTACGCGCGCCGACCTGCCATGCGTGCGCTGCTTCTGACGAAGCGCTCCGAATGCGGCCTCAGCATCGTACTCATCCAGATCGAGGACGGAATATTCGATGTAGTAGGGCGCAGCGATGTTCTCCATCTTGAGGTGCGCCTTCGAACGTTCCAACTCCTCGCGCATCGCGGCCAGCACGGGATCAGATGCGGCGGCTTTCGCTGATGCGGACAGCGCTTTTTCGCTCTTGTCTTGCGCCGAGGCCGGCACCGCACACATCGCCGCAGCCACGCCCAGCACGAAAATGAACATCAGCGTGCAGTGAAAATCACGAAGCCGGAACGAATGCCTGAAGGAATGAAAGATCGCGCTCATGGTTTTGCCTTGCCCTCGGCCTGCGACTCGGCCTTCGATGGCGCCTTCACCGCGGCCTTCTCTGTAAGCGGTGCAGGATTCTGATCCCCACCCGGTGGCGGCATCAGCGGCGGGCGATCCGTGCCCTTATTTTTCTTCTGCACTTCGATCTCTGAGAAAAGCATTGCTGGCGCAGCGGCCGACACGGGTACTTGCCCCGACTCCGCGCCACAGACTCCGTTGAACACCTGAAGTTTGTCGCCGGTGAGAATAATATTGTTCAGCGAAAGAAGCGGCGTCCCAACAATATCCACACCACGCACCAGTTCATCGGGACGCCCGTCCG
>DATNKB010000083.1:0-28345 GCA_035603595.1 Candidatus Dormiibacterota bacterium | reverse complement strand
CGAAGCTGTTCGAGTTTCGCGCCGCTACCTGTGTCCTGCTTGCCGAGAGATTCGACCGTCACGCTGCCTGGCGTCATTTCCTGCGGAACTATCACCGAGAAAGTCTGCGCGCCCTTCTTGTCCCAATCATAGAGGCGGGCGAGAATTGCGTATTGATCGTACATGTTGTTGTCGAGCACGACGACATGATCCGAGTTGAACGTGAATTGCTGCGTGTAGGGTCGCGCACCTTCCATGCGGAGTTCCACATTGGCAGTAGCGCCATTGAAGACGATCGTAGACGCGGCTTTCTTCGCGCCTTGCATATTCCACTCGTAGCGCACCGGAGCGCCGTCAGGCCGAAGTTCCAGATTGCCCGTAACGTGCGCCGCGCCCTGCGGCGTTTGAATTTCGGCGTTTCCGCGCGCGATCCAATTGCCTCCATTCGCGCTAAGTGAGAATTCTTCCGTGCCGGCGGGTTGACCGTTGACGAGGATCTTGAATTTGCCTTTATCGGGTGAGAAGACGAGAGCAGCAGCGATCGCTGTGGTAGCAAGTGCAAAGACTGAAATCAGGCAGCCGATGCGAGTGTCAAATCGCAAAATCGAAGCGCATTGTGCCGAGTGTCTCTTCATGCGATCACCTTCGGGAAAATGCCGAGCGCGAGAATCTGTTCGACGACGCGCAGGGGCTCGATGTTGGTTTCGACGCGAAAGTCAGCCAGCTCATAAGATGGCAGGCGCTCCTGATAGAGCCGGCGAAAGCTTGCTTCGTCGCGAAAAAGCGGACGATTGGTGATGTGGGCGCAACGCGAGAGCAGCTCTTCGACGGGGCAATGCAGCCAAACAAGAGCCGCGCCACTCTCGCGAAGCAGGACAACGTTGTCCGGTTGCGCGGTGGTGCCGCCGCCCAGGGAAATAATGCGTGGCCTCTGAAGCGCGAGAGCTTCGCGTACGGTTTTAGCCAATTGCTCGTGCTCGATTTTACGGAATGCCGGTTCGCCGAGCTTCGCAAAAATTTCGGGAATCGTGGCGCCCGTAGCTTCGGCGATCAACTTATCAAGATCCACGTACTGCCAGCCGATCTGGCGAGCCAGAAGCCGCGCAACGGTGGATTTGCCGCTACCCATGAATCCTGTCAAACCAATGATACGGCGCGGACGGATGTCGTTCTTCATGAATGGGATGCCGCTGCTGGATGGCCTGCTTTGCAATCGCGAGCCGGTTCGCAGAATCGCCTAAAAATCATCAGCCTGAAATCAGCCTTGCGAGAATTACTCTCGCTTCAGGATGTTGATTGTACCATCGAACGAACTGAGTTCGACTTTCGCGTGCCCGGCATTAAACGTGCCCAGTATCGCATTCCCGAATTTCGAGTAGACAGGATGCGCATGAGCGGGGGGAGTGAGGCTTGCCTGGCTGTTAACTTTGCCTTTGAGGGATGTGGCACTCAGGTCGAATGAATCGCCCGGCGAAAAGTGGACTTCAATTACGCCGCTGTAGTTCTTAAGCCGGTAAATGCCATTGGGTAAAAATTCGCCGTCGAACAATATATTGCCTTTGGACGTTTGCGCGTGAACGTGATAGCTGCGCAGGCTGAGCAGTTTGAAACTTCCACTGATTGACGAAACTTCCAGCCGCCCGGCGCAGCGTATGCACTGGAATGAACCACCTACTGTCCGCACGGTGAGATAGCCGGCAGCGTCTTCAAGATCCACGCCAGCTCCAACTGTTTCTACATTCATATCACCGAGGACATTCGCAACGGAAACTTCGCCGGAATCGTCGTGAATCTGTAACTCTGCGTCTTCGGGAACGTTAATTTGATAGTCAGCCCGCAAATCTTCGGGGGAAATCGAATTGGAGATCTGATGGGTCATCACGTCCACGCGATTGCCGGTCTGTTCAGCATCCACTTCCACCTTATCGCTGGTGTGCGTGGCAATTACCATCACTTCGGATTTCGTCCAGGCCTTCACGACCACTTTTCCACTGGGATTGTGAATCGTTACAACACTACGAGGCTCAACTTTGAAATGCTTTTCGATATTGTGAGCGAAAACTGAGGAGGAGGTGATAAGCAGCAAGCCGGGGGCAAGAAGGCCCGTTTTCCAATTAAAACGAAGCGGTACGAATTGAGCGGTACTCATTGGGCTGGCGCCTCCGGGCTCGACTGTAATTCTTTCCTCGCTCTCATCGTTCGTTCAACTGGGCGAGTAAATCGGCTTTCTGCTGATACGCCTCGTAGAGATACTCACGCGCGAGTTCATTCTCAGGTTCTTCGCGCACGCTGTTTTCACATAAAGAAATATAGTTGTCAACGATCTCAAGGTTCTGATGAAGGGAAGCAGTCACGGGTGTTTCAGATGCAGGCGGAGAAGAGAAGGAGGCTTTTTCCGCAGACATCAACTGCGCGCTTAATGGCTCCATCGAGGATTGGTTTCCGTCCAGCCAACGCTTCCGGTTAATCCGAGAGTTGATCGGGCCGCTAAGCCCGAAGGCAATGGCCAGGAGCGCAGCCAGATACCCTCCAGCGAGAACGGGCCTGGGCAGGACGCTGAATCTCCCGCTGAAAAGCTCGCCCACCCATGATTTGGAGGGAGACTTGGAGGGAGTATCGCGGATCAGCCCTTCCTTTTCGAGTTCCGCCCGCAAAGAAAACCAAATCCGAGCCGGTGGCTCCGGATCAGAGGCCGCCAACTGAGCGCCCGCTGCCCGGATCTTCCCGAGGTCTTCGATGAAGTTTCGGCAGGAAGGACAATCGCGAAGATGCGCCTGGATGCTTAGGTCAGGCGAATCATTGCGCGGAGAATCGTCAGAAGATTCAAATCGACCTTGAAAATCCCTGCAGGTCACTGTAGCCATTGCATTTAATCCTCACCGCCGGCGTTCCCGGCGGCTTTCCGATCTTCGCGGGCTTTATCCCGCAAGGATTCGTGGAGCAATTCGCGCAGCCGCATCCGCGCTTTATGAAGCTGCGATTTCGAATTTCCGATTGAACAGTCCATGATCTCAGCAATTTCGTTGTGCTCGTAGCCTTGCACGTCATGGAGCACGAAAACAGCCTTATAACCGGGCGGCAACTGATCCACGGCTCGCTGGAGGTTCACGCGGTCAATCGACCCGCTCAACCTCAAGTCCGGCATACCGAAATCGCGCCGTGGCCCTCCGGATTCCTCATCCGGCTCGGTCATCTCGTCCAGCGAGGACTCGGTAGCCGATTTCTTTCTTAGGCGCATCAGCACCACGTTTACCGCCAGCCGATGCAGCCACGTCGAAAAGGCCGATTCACCGCGGAAGGTAGCAATTTTTCGGAAGAGCTGGAGGAAGGCTTCCTGAGTTAAATCCTCCGCTTCGGCCGTATTCCCAACCATCCGCAGACACAGCGAATACACGCGGCGGTTGTGCAACCGGTACAAGCGTTCGAAGGCCGCCGCATTTCCCGCCTGGGCTAGCCGGATCGCTTCCGCTTCGGGCAACTCGCCAGGCGTCTCGATTCGTCTCACGCGGGCCACGCTACCCGCTGGGACGCATCACCAATTGCGATGCGTCACCGTGTCTGAAAGTTGTCCTAGTGGTTCTTTTCACGCAAGTATCCAATTCGGCATTCCTAAATATAGCCTGTAAAGAGGGCCGAAGTGCCTGTTCGATGCTGCTGTGAGGATAAAGGCATCTATATTCTCGCCGCAATTGTGTTAGACGTCCAGTCGGGTTCCAAATCTAATTTTTTTCTTCCATTTATGGGAGCGGTGAGGTGCCTTAGCAAAAACAAAACTCAAACCGGGTGGGGAATGACAACTATCAGTCTCAATTTGCTACGCGGTAGCACGTGTAGCGCGCGGCACGGGACGCGGTCTCGCTGCCGTCCGGGGCCGGCTCAACTCTGTGCCGAAAACGGCCAGCTGCTCTGCGGGCAGTGCGTGGAGAAACGATTTCAACATCACCTCTGACTCTCGAAGACAAGTGTTGAGGTCGTAGTGGAGCGAATCGAGCTGTTTCCAGCAAGCGGCGGGCTCAACGGACAACCCCGATGCAATATCGTGAGCGTTCTGTTCAAACTCCACTCCGAGATGCTCGACAGTGTTCGAGAGGATGCGAAGCTTATGAAAAAATCGTGAGCGGTGCCCGAGCAGCACATTATGGAGAAGGCTGTTCCAAGATGCGGCGCTCTGTCCGGTGTCTCCGCGGAAAAACTCCGTATGCAATGGCTGGACAAGCGGGAGGTTGGTTACGCGCTTTCCGCTTTCTGAAAGGACGGCACACGCGTTGGTAAGCGTAGAGGTAAGACGGAAGAGAAGTTCGGAAGTAATCGCCACCTGCTGCTGCGCGCAGACCAACTCTCCACGTGCGCGCTGGGCGAGCGCCTCATCAAGTGAAACGCTCAGCATCGCGTAGGAGCATTCCCAGTCGCGAACGATACTCTCGAAAACCTGATTTTTCTCCCGTGGAAGCGTAGCGCGCCAGTCATCAGATGCGTTACGTCGGACGGGGGAGGGGGCCCGCCTTCGTTTGAACAACACGTGTCTCCGAAAGGCAGCGCATTATAGCACCACATTTCAGAAGGGGCAGATTTTTAGGATGGGAGTGCGTGCCAAGGCCTGACTTGTCCGGCGATTTAAGGCGATTCGAATGGCTTGCGTTGATGTTTTCAGAAGCGGCGCAGCGGAGAGTTATTGCTGATCCGATGCGGACGCATTGAGCACGATAGTGAGCGGAGCAACGTGGTCAGGCTTCACGTAGCGATTGATCAGGAAGCGAGTACCGTCCTTCGATACGTCGTACGTGAAAGTGTCGGTAGAAGAGATTTGAAAACGCCCGTGAATTTGGAACAGGGGCATGGGAGTTCCGGTCGTAAAGTCCGCTTGTGTGTTTACGGGGACAGCCGTCAATATTCCAGTGGGTCCTTCGTAAAAAATCTCTTTGCCATCCGCGCGCCAGCGAGGCTGAGTGCCGCCGCCGCGCGAAACCTGCCACTTGCCCTCGGCTCCGGGAAAGGTGGTCACGTAAATCTCCCAGTTTCCCGATTCATCGGATGCGTACGCCGCCCATTTTCCGTCGGGAGAGATCGCGCCGGTTGTTTCGTTGCCCGAGCCTTTATGAAAGCGAGCGGCGGGCCCGCCGGCCGAAGGAACAAGTTCAAGGAAAGCGCCGGACGGCGTGTCGTGGGTACAAAGAATCTTCTGATCGTCCGGAGACCACGAATTCGGGAGCACATCATCGGTACCTGGATAGTGTACGAGAGTCTTTCCCTCACCCAGTCCATTTGCCGGTTTCACGAGCAAACCGACACCGACCGAGGGAGCGGAGAGATTTGAACGATAGACCACTTTACTGCCGTCCCGCGACCAAATCGCAGCTTCCTCTTCCGTAGGATCGAATGTGAACCGAGTGGTGCCGCCATCCCTTGTGCTCAAGAGCCAAATATCGACGTTGTTTGCTTTTTCGTCGATGATATCAACAGCGACCCGGCCGCCGTCAGGAGACAGCGAGGGATTGCACATCACGGCCGTTTGACCAAGCCTCCCCAGTTCTTTTCCCGTCCTGTCCATCCAAACCAATTGCGAGAGGCCGCCGCTGGACTTGATGTTGTAAATCAACGTCCCGGTGTCGGCTACGGTGACGTCAGCCCAATACGTCGAAGGCTGAAATCCAACTACGTCGGCGACAGGGACCGGACTTCCCGCAACGGTCGCTTTGGACGGATCAAAAGGAACGCTGACCAAGTGGTGATCGTCGTCCGCAAAAAACAGATGGCCGAAGCCATACGCGAAGCTGGAGCGTCCAAGAGCCACGAGCCTGGTTTCTTTTCCATCGAGCGCGCTCACATAGATACCGCTGTTGCGATCGTCCTTTACATTTGAGAAATTGCCGTTCCAATAGAGAAAATGATTTCCATCCGGCAAGAAAACCGGCCAACGTTGCGTTTCGTCCTGAACTTGACCCGTAACAACGTGGGTGACGGCGGCGCTTCCGGTCCCGTCCGAATTGACACGCCATATCGCGCTACCCGCGTCTGGAGTGTAAAGGATTACGTTCCGGCTTCCCCAACTGCCACCCCGAGCCGCCAAGACGTCGGCCAGTTTTCGCGTCGGCCCTCCCGAAGCTGCGACGCGTTGCAGCTTGCCATTGGCAAAGAAGCCTATGTTGGCTCCGTCTGGCGACCAGAACGGGTAACTCGCGCCCTCGGTTCCGGCGAGCTCGGTTGCGCCCGGAGCACCTATACGCTGCACGTAGAGTGCTGGAAGGCCGGTGCGTTCATCGGGTGAGACGAATACGAGCGTCGAGCCGTCGCGCGAAATAGCCATGTGGCTCACTTCCGCAGTGACGGGAATCGCGAACTGCATTCGCGCTTTTGATGCCGGGCGCGGGACAAAGAACCACGCCAGCGCGCCGGCCACGGCGATAACGGCGAGCGCACTCGCGGCAGATTTCCAAGCGGTTGTGAAACGATCACGAGGACTGGGCACCACCTTGGCAGCGTCGCTGGAATCGTTTCCGGAAAGCGAGCCGAGCGCAAAAGAAAGATCTTTGGCGCTCTGGAAACGCTGGTCCGGGCTTTTCTCGAGGCAGCGGCGCACGATGCGATCGAGGGCGGGAGACACGGTCGGCGATGATTCCGAGATGTCGGGCGGATCTTCTTTCAGAACAGCGGTCATGGTTTCGGGCGTGGTGTCACGGCGAAACGCGCGTTTCCCGGCGAGCATTTCATAGAGTACGGCCCCGAAGGCGAAAATATCCGTGCGTGGATCAACGGCGTCGCCGCGCACTTGTTCAGGGGCCATGTAGCTGGCCGTGCCCATCACCACACCCGCGGCGGTGTGCGAACTCGTCATCGTAATCCCGTCGGGCTCGGTGCCGGGTTTTTGTGCGAGCTTGGCGAGGCCGAAATCGAGGATCTTGATCCGGCCGTCACGGGTGACGAAGACATTCTCCGGTTTCAGATCGCGGTGAATGATTCCTTTTTCGTGGGCGGCGGCGAGTCCTTGCGCGATCTGGACTCCGTAAGCAATTGCTTTGCGCGGGGGAAGCGCCCCCTGATCGAGAACGACGCGGAGGGTTTCACCTTCGAGAAGTTCCGAGACGAGAAAAGGCGAACCGTTGTGCTGGCCGATGTCGAAGACGGCGAGGATGTTGGGATGATTGAGGGCGGCGACGGCGCGGGCTTCCTGTTCGAAGCGGACGAGGCGGTCGCTTTCGCGTGCGAAGGATTCGGGAAGGATTTTCAGCGCGACTTCGCGGCCGAGGCGCGTATCGCGGGCCCGCGACACTTCGCCCATTCCACCGGAGCCGAGTGGCGCGATGATTTCGTAGGGGCCAAGCTTTGTGGTGGGCGCCAGCGGCATGTCAGCCGGGGATTATAACCTTGCGAAACCGGCAGCGATACCTCTCATACTCATGCGACGGCTTTGCGCTGCTTCACTTTCGGGGCTTAGCGCAGACCAAAGCTGAGAACTAGGAGTGCGAAGGCGACAATCAACGCCAGCGTTCTGACGCCGTGATATAGGTCCCAGCGATGTTCCTGACTTCGCCAATCGTTGGGGAGCGATTCTGGTGTCCATTTCGCGATTCGATTGTTGATCGGCACCGGTCCGACGAGAGAGAACACCACCGCCGCCACTTGGATGGCGAGAGCGATCGCCGCGAGCCGCCGTGAAACCGTGTTCAGACGCTCGAAGCGAAAGAGCAGAAGCAGGTTTAACAGAGTTGAACCTACCATCCAGAACGGCATCACGCGTCCGAGCTGGACGGCAAAGGAAGAGCGCACCGGAATATGTACGGCGACTGGTTGCCTGTTAAGTGTGGGATGGGCGAATGCGGCCACATTGAGCTCGCTTCCGCACATTAGGCCGAGAACTAAAGCAGCGACAAATTGGAGCATCATGGAACACCTCCTTTAATTTGGATGGTGTGCCTTGCGTGAGGTCACAAATGATTCTGCAGAATTAGAGGCGTACTAAGGCGTTTTCTTGACGCTTCTTGAAGGCGACCGCTATACTGCCGGGCGACTCCCGGAAAGGACTCTTCGTTGGAATTTGAGCCGCTCGACCAGTTTCAACAACGCCGCAAAAAACTGACCGAAATTGAGGCGCTGGGACACGCGTCTTATCCGCACAAGTTCGAGTGGACACACACGGCCAGGCAAGTGGCCGAGAAATTCGGCGAGCGAACTGCCGAGCAACTGGCTGCGGAGCATGTGGACGTGCGAGTGGCGGGGCGCATCGTCGCGCTCCGGCCGCACGGCAAGGCTGCTTTCGGGCACATTCTGGGGGAGGGCGCGCGGCAGCAGTTCTATATAAAACTCGACGTGGTGGGTGCGGAGCAGTTCAAGCTGTTTCAGTTGCTCGATTTGGGCGACATCATTGGCGTCAGCGGGCATTTGTTCCGAACGAAGACGAATGAGCTGACCGTGTGGGTAACGAAGCTCGAACTGCTCAGCAAAGCGCTGCTGCCGTTGCCCGAGAAATGGCACGGGCTTGCGGATATCGAGCAGCGCTATCGGCGGCGTTATCTCGACCTGATTGTGAATGACCGCCCGCGAGAAATTTTCATTACGCGCGCGAAAATCATTCGGGAAATTCGGAGTTTTTTTAACGAGCGCAGCTACGTGGAAGTGGAAACACCGATGATGCATCCGATTTTGGGGGGAGCCACGGCGCGGCCTTTCGTCACACACCATAATACTTTCGATATGGATTTGTACCTGCGCATTGCGCCGGAGCTTTATTTGAAGCGGCTTGTGGTCGGCGGACTGGATCGCGTTTATGAGATCAACCGCAATTTCCGCAACGAGGGCATCGACGCGATTCACATGCCCGAATTCACGATGCTCGAGTTTTACCAGGCGTACAGCGATTTTTCGGAGCTGATGAATCTGACGGAGGAGCTCTTTCGCGGAATCGCCGAGAAAGTCGCAGGCACAGCGAAGATTCCCTACGGTGATACCGAAATTGACTTCAGCAAATTCGAGCGGCTCACGATGCGTGAGGCGATCGCAAAATATTGGATCGCTCCTGCGGAGGCAGGCGGCTTAGTTGCGGAGCTGGGAAGGGAGGAAGGGCCGAGGGCCGTCGCTGAGCGATACAACGCGTACGCGCGAACGCACAGCGCGGATATGATCGCGAATATCGAGAAGCTTTCAGCCGGCGAATTGATTGGCGAGATATTTGAAGCGGTGGCTGAGGCTCATTTGGTCCAACCAACCTTCATATACGATTTCCCCACGGCCATTTCGCCTCTTTCGAAACGACGTGCTGACGATCCGTCCATCGCGGAGCGCTTTGAGCTTTTCATCGCCGGAATGGAATTGGCCAACGGCTTCTCGGAGCTAAATGATCCGTTCGACCAGGAGAGCCGCTTCGCAGCACAAGTGGCGAAGGGCGGACAAGAGGCGCCGAAGGAAGTGGATACCGACTATATTCGCGCGCTCAGCCATGGGCTGCCGCCGACCGCTGGGGAAGGCGTTGGAATCGATCGTCTGGTGATGCTGCTGACGAATTCGCGAACGATCCGCGAGGTGGTGTTGTTTCCGCTTCTGCGCACTGAATCGGCAGAGCCGGATGCGCCGCCAGAATCCCAATCTGCCTCGGGCGGGCAGCCCTGATATGGCTGCGGGCGCACACTTCGACACAAAACAAAAATGAAGTTTGAATCGTTCGTCGCGCTGCGGTATCTGCGGTCGCCAAACCGTCCCGCAGTGCTGCGGCTCGTCACGCTGCTCGCGGTGACTGGCGTAGCGGCTGGCGTGACGACGCTCGTGATCGCGCTCGCGATGAATACCGGTTTTCGTCAGGCGATTCGCGACCGGCTGCTCACCGTCACCGCGCACGTGAACCTCAAACCCGCCGGCCCCGAGGGCATCCGAAACTATCGTGAATTGATGGCGCGCCTTGCTGACACTCCCGGCGTTCGCTCGATCGAACCGGCGATTTACGACACCGTGCTTCTCTCGTCTGGTAACCACGCACGAGGCGTGGTGCTGAAGGGAGTTGACCCCGAGCTCGAACTCAACGCAAGCGAGGCATTGCACCGAGTTGCAGCGGGTTCCGCCGATTTTCACGCGGACGCGGATGGAATCCCGGCCATCCTGATTGGACGGCTGCTCGCAGACGATTTGAAAATATCCGCGGGCGATTACCTTACGCTGACGAGTCCGCAAGGAAGTCTGACACCATTCGGTATGCTGCCCCGCTCGAGACGTTTCCGCGTAGCTGGGATTTTCGATTCCGGATTCTACGATTACGATGCGAATTGGACTTTCGTAACGCTCGCATCCGGCCAGGCGATGGCAGGTATCGGCGATGTGGTGAGCCTGCTCGAACTGCGCGTGATCAATCTTGACGACGCTGCCAGAGTTGCAGAAGAAATCTCCAGGCGCGCCGGTAGCGGCTTCACGGTGAGCACCTGGATGGACGAGAACCGCGCCCTGTTCCGCGCCCTCAGCCTTGAAAAACTTGTTACTGCATTGTTTATAGGATTGATTACTTTCGTCGCCGGATTGAATATTCTGGTGGTGCTCACGATGACGGTGACTGACCGCTCTAAAGACATAGCTGTACTGATGGCGATGGGCGCCCGTCGGCAGCAAGTGCGAAAACTGTTTGTTTTGCAAGGCTTAGTCGTGAGCCTTGTTGGAACCTTCGCTGGTCTCCTTCTTGGATATCTGCTGGCATGGGTAGCAGACCGGTGGAAGCTGATTCCTCTGAACCCTGAAATCTACGCAATTCCTTATGTCCCTTTTCACGCCAACGGATTCGACGCCTTATGGATCGCGGCGGCCGCGCTCGCGATCAGCATAGCGGCCACAGTGCTGCCGGCACGCTCAGCATCCAAGATTCTGCCGGTGGAGATCTTGCGGTTTGAGTAGCCGACTAGAGCCTCAAGGGTGGCTTACTCGGGCAACTGATGAATGTGCTGGAACTGAGCCCGACGACATGAAACTTCGACGCCAACGTGTTAGAATGGCGAGTAAGGCGAAGATTTGGCGTAGAAAATCGGGTCAAGATCGCGGCGCTGACGGATGTATAGGGGTAACAGTACGGCGCAAATGTGAAAGTCTTTAGAATCAGTGCCACTTTGGGAAAGACTAGTCGTAACGAAATGAAGGACATACAGTTGGCACAGTTCGGCATCTAACGTGAAATAGACGATGCGATGAGGGGGCAAGCCACCTTGGGCGTCGCGGTCATTGACGAGACTCATCTTCAAGCCGTCACAGGCTCACGAGAGCTTGTGCGGGTTGAAGACCTGCGAAAGACCTTCCGATCCGGCTCCCAGGAAATTATCCCCCTTGATGGAATTAGTTTTTCAATCGAACGCGGCGAGATGATTGCGATTGTCGGCCCGTCAGGCGCGGGCAAAAGCACTCTGCTACACATCGTGGCCGCGCTGGACACTCCAACAAACGGTGCAGTATACTTCGGCGCGAAATCATTAAAATCTTTGAATGAAACCGAACTCGCCGACTATCGCAGTAACGCAGTGGGTTTTGTGTGGCAGCGGCATCACCTCTTGCCGGATTTCACTGCGGCCGAAAACGTGGCGATGCCAATGCTCGTTCGGGGCGAACCGATGAACCATGCGCTCCGGGCGGCGCAAGAGTGGCTGGGCGAAGTGGGATTGGCTGATCGAGCAGGGCAAAGCGCGGGACAATTGTCGGGCGGGGAGCAGCAGCGAGTTGCGATTGCCCGAGCGCTGGCGAATAGGCCGGCTCTGTTGCTGGCCGACGAACCCACAGGCGATCTGGATGAGCGGAACGCGGAGAGTGTTTTCGAACTCATGACGCGTCTTCACCGCTCGCACCATTTGACTTCCATTCTCGCAACGCACAATCTATCGTTAGCGCGGCGCACGGACCGGATTCTGGTTTTGGATCATGGCAAGCTTGGGCCGGCTGCAACTGTACCTGCTGGAATGGCGAACGCTTCGACGGAATATTCGGCGACCGTTGGGGCGCAGATTTCAGGAGACCTTGGGTGAACCGTGTTTGAACGCTACACAGAGAAGGCTCGACGCGTAATATTTTTTGCTCGCTACGAGGCGAGCCAGTACGGCAGTCCGTTCATCGAGACGGAGCACCTGTTGCTCGGCCTGTTGCGCGAGGATAAGGCTCTGGCGAACCGGTTCCTGCGGACGCACGGCTCGATTGAATCGATTCGCAAGGAAATCGAATCGCGGATCACCGTCCGCGAACGTATTTCCACCTCCGTGGAAGTGCCTCTCAGCCAGGAATGCAAGCGCATCCTGACCTTCGCCGCGGAAGAAGCCGAGCGTCTCGGCCATAAGCACGTCGGCACCGAACATCTGCTCCTCGGCGTTCTGCGGGAAGAAAAATCCTTCGGAGCCGAAATTTTGCTGGAGCGTGGACTAAGGCTTTCAACCGTGCGCGAGGAATTGGCGCGCAGCACGGGAGAGAAGGTGCCAGTGAACCGGCCAAAAGAAGCATCCTTGCTAGCAGAATTCAGCCGCGATCTCACGCAGGCGGCGATGGAAGGGCAACTCGATCCTCTCGTTGGACGAGACCGCGAGCTCGAGCGCGCCATCCAGATCCTGTGCCGACGGACAAAGAACAATCCCGTTCTAATCGGCGAGCCTGGCGTGGGGAAGACGGCTATCGTCGAAGGGCTGGCGCAACGAATTGCGGATGGAGATGTGCCGCCGTTCCTTGCCGACAAGCGAATTCTTTCGCTCGATCTTTCTTTAATCGTCGCGGGCACCAAATATCGTGGGCAGTTCGAAGAGCGGCTGAAGACCATCATGAAAGAGCTGATGGAGAGCCAGAACGCGATTGTCTTCATCGACGAATTGCACACCCTGGTCGGCGCCGGTTCGGCGGAAGGTTCGCTCGATGCCGCAAATATTTTGAAACCAGCGCTCAGTCGCGGCGAAATTCAGTGCATCGGGGCAACGACTCCCGCGGAATATCGCAAGTCCGTGGAAAAAGATCGCTCGCTCGAGCGCCGTTTCCAGGCCGTAAAAGTTCCGGCTCCCGCGGAAGACGAAGCCATCCGCGTGCTGCAGGGCGTGCGAGATCGTTACGAAAAATTCCATGCCGTCAGCTACACCGAAGACGCGATTCGCTATGCCGTGTATCTCTCCAATCGCTATATTCCAGATCGCTTCCTGCCGGATAAGGCGATCGACCTTCTCGACGAAGCGGGCTCGCGTGTAAAGCTGCGCCAGGCAATGCTTCCGGACGAAGTCTCCGAAGTTCAAAAACGAGTGAAATTCATTACTCACCGGATGGAAACGGCGATCGCGAATCACGAGTTTGAAAAGGCGCGTTTCTATTCGGAAGAAGAACGCAAAGAGAAAGAGCATCTGCGGATGTTGCGCGAGAAGCTGAAGATTGACGATTCTTCCACAGGCATCGTCACGCGCGAAGATATCGAAGACGTAGTCGCCCGATGGACCGGCATCCAGGTCTCTGCCATTAAAGAAGACGAGCAACAGAAGCTGCTGCGCATCGAAGAGGAGCTGCACCGCCGGGTCATCAGTCAGGACAAATCCATCACGGCTTTGGCGCGCGCAATTCGCCGCAGCCGCGCTGGGTTGAAAGCGCCTGGCCGTCCGGTCGGCTGCTTCTTATTCCTGGGCCCCACGGGCGTGGGCAAGACAGAAGTGGCGCGCAGGCTCGCTGAATTTCTATTCGGCAGCGAAAAATCTCTCATCCGTTTCGACATGTCCGAATACATGGAGAAGCATTCCGTTTCGAAGTTGATCGGCGCGCCTCCGGGATACGTGGGATACGAAGAGGGCGGCCAGTTGACCGAACGCGTGCGTCGCACGCCGTATTCGGTGATGCTCCTCGACGAGATCGAGAAGGCGCATCCGGACGTTTACAACATTTTGCTGCAGGTCTTCGAAGACGGGCAATTGACCGACGGGCTCGGAAATACAGTGGACTTCCGCAACACAATCATTATTATGACCTCGAACATCGGAGCGCGGCAGCTGCAAAAACAAGCCGGCCTCGGATTCCAGTCTCCAGACGACGTGGCTGCTGCGAAAAGCCAAGACGACATGGTGATGGGCGAGGTGAAGCGAGTCTTCAACCCTGAGTTCTTGAACCGGTTGGACGAAGTGATTTTGTTCAATTCGCTCACAGATGACGACTTGCTGCGGATTATCGATTTGCTCGTCGGCCAGATTAACGAGACGCTGGTGCATCGCCAGGTGCAGATCGCTCTGACACCGGAAGCGCGCCAGTGGATTCTCGAGAAAACTTGCAGCGATCGAAATTATGGCGCGCGGCCGCTCCGGCGCGCGTTGCAGAAATACGTCGAAGACCCACTGTCAGAAGCTCTCATTCAGGGCGGATTGCAGCGGCCGGCTACGCTTGAGATTTATCTCTCAACTGACGGCTTGTTGTTCCGACCTGTTGTGGAAGCAACCCCAGTGGCCCACTAGGAATCCTACACGCGCAAGCTGGGCGGAACGGTCCAGCGGGGGAGCCAAATATCTTGGGCGGGGGAGTGCGGCCTTGACCAGAACCATGGCCGCAGGCAGGAAAATTTTTCTGCGCCGATTCCAATTTTTCGTCGTTGTGTATCTCCTCTGGCTTGCGGTCGTGCATCCCATTTGGGCTCAGCGGTTGCAGTCGTCCCCCGGCCCGCAATACACGATTGAGCGCATTGAATTCGTTGGGAATCGCCGCATTCAGCGCGATACCCTTCTTGCTCGCATTTTTTCCCGTGCGGGCGATCCGTACACCGAAGAAGGCGTCCATCGCGATTTCCAGGCCCTCTGGAACACGCAATTTTTCGAGGACATTCGCCTCGAAGTTGAAGACAGCCCTAACAATCCGAACGCGAAACTCCTCGTGTATTACGTGACGGAGCGTCCGATCATCCGCCGGATCGAATACAAAGGAAACAAATCCGTCACCGAGTCCGACATCCTCGACCGCTTCAAAGAGCGAAAAGTCGGTCTCTCCGTGGAAAGTCAATTCGATCCAACAAAAATCAAACGCGCCGAGGTGGTTCTGAAGGAACTGCTTTCCGAGCACGGCCGGCAATTTGCGACCGTGAAGCCGACCTACGAGAGAATCGCGGCGACGAACGCCGTCAAGCTGGTATTCAATATTGATGAAGGCCCGAAAGTAAAAGTGGGCGAGATCAAGTTCACCGGCAACAAGGCATTCTCAGACCGAAAACTAGTACGCGCAATGAGGCACGACCGCCCGTACGCAATTCCTTTGGGGTTTACCGAGATTCCAGTGCTCAGCAAGACGTACGACCGGCAAAAGCTTGATGAGGATCTCGAAATCGGAGTTCGCGGGCTTTACCAGAACAACGGTTACTTCAAAGTGCTGGTAAAGGATCCAATTCTAAAAATCGTCGACGAGGATCGCAACGGAATACCTGGACCGTGGCCTGTGGTAGGTTCGAAACACGGGAAATCGACAAACATCACGATCCCCATCGAAGAAGGTGAGCAGTATCGGATGGGAGTAGTTAGGTTCAGGAGCAGTGACCCCGAACAGGGCCTCGTTTTCAAGCCGGACGCTCTTGCCAGGGTGTTCGCGCTCAAGGAAGGAGATATTTTTGCGACTGATAAGGTTCGCAAAGCCCTTGATGATTACAAGAAGCTCTACGGAGGGTACGGCTACATCAACTTCGTGGCGACCCCAAACACTGAAGTGAACGACGCGAAAAAGTTGGTCAATATCACAATGGAATTCGATCAGGGCAAGCCATTCTATGTCCGCCGAATCGAATTCTCGGGAAACACAACGACGCGCGACAAAGTGATTCGCCGCCAGCTCCTGATCGACGAGGGCCAGGTATTTAACAACCGCTACTGGGAATTGAGCCTGCTGCGCCTGAACCAGCTGAATTATTTCGACCCGATCAAACCGGAAAACGCCGAATTGAAGAAAAATGAAAAAGCCGGCACGGTAGACATCAAGCTCAAGGTAAAAGAGAAAGGAAAGCAATCCATCAGCTTTTCCGGCGGCGTCAGCGGAATTGCCGGCACGTTTGTGAGCCTGTCTTATCAGACGAACAATTTTCTCGGTCTCGGCGAGACCCTTACGATTTCAGGACAACTCGGCAATTTGCAGCAAGGCGCCACCTTCGGCTTCACGGAGCCCTACTTATTCGACCGGCCGATCTCCACCGGCTTCACTGTCTTCTATAGCAAGTTCAATTACAACCAGGCAAAGCAGGAAGGCCTGCTTCTCGGGCAGCAGGTTGCCATCGATCCTGCGCTCCAGCAGAACTACACCACCGACTCTCATGGTTTCACGATTTTTGCCAGCTACCCTTTGCGTAAATATCAGTTCACGCGGATCGGCGTCACCTACGGTTTCTCCACCACGAACATCACCGCCTTCAGCCAATCCGCACAATTGCTGTTCGAGTTCACTCAGTTCCGCAGCCTGGCGGGGCCTTCAGCTCTGAACGGAATTCAGTCGAGCAAAATCACGCCGACCATCTCCTACAACACGGTTGATAATCCGCAGAACCCGACGCATGGCAAGAGCTTTTATTACGGGCTTGGCTGGGAGGGCGGACCCTTAGGCGGAAACACCAACACTTTCACAAATACTTTCACCATGACGTATTTTCGTCCTCACCACCATCATCGTAACGTAATCGGCGTTCGCGTCTTGACCGCCATGATTACGGGATACAACGGAACCGACGTCCCGCCCTACAGCCGTTTTTATCTGGGTGGAGAAAACGACGTTCGAGGATTCGATTTCTATACAATTTCTCCATTCGTAGTGATTCCAAGTTCATCAACCACAACGGTGACCTATTTCGATCCCACGCGGCTTGGTCCCGGCGGCAGTCCCACTCAGGTAGCCCTCAACGTTCCCATCGTCACCTTTCTGCCGACGCGACCCGGTGGCGATTTTCAAGGCGTAGGAAATTTCGAGTACCGGATTCCGATTGCTGGCCCTGTGAGTATGAGTCTGTTCAACGACATCGGTTTCGACGGCATCATTCGTAAATCGCAGTTGGCTTTGAATCCTGGAGCGCTCAGTACTCTCCAGGAGCAATATCCAAATCCGGATTTTCCGAATCTGACGATTCCCAAAAGCCTCCAGGTGCTTTCCGGCACGAACTTCAAGCCGCACACATCGGCCGGAGTCGAATTCGTCGTTCAGTTGCCCATTGTCAATGCGCCTTTCCGGTTCTATTACGCGTATAACTATCTGCGCCTGAATCAAACGCTTGCCGGACCGCGAGGAGGATTTTTCCTGTCGGATGCCCAGAAATCCGCCTTGCCTCCTGGAGTATTTGAGACTCAAATCGCCCCGCAGCTGGACACCATTCTGGATAGTCAGGTCCAGCGAATTCCCGCCGGTTTGATCGAACCGAAGCAGACTTTCCGGTTTACGATCAGCCGAACATTCTAAAACTCATGTCGATCGAGGAAAGCTTGTGATGCGAATGATTCTGGAAATCGAAATTTCAATCAGCGACAGACGCTCGGAGGCAGGGCAATGAGATTGGGAAGACTGAGCGTCGCAGTTTTGCTCGCTGCGGGTGTGGCAGGGTGCGGGAGCAACGCCGCCAAAGTTGGGGTCACGATATCACCGACGACGGCAACAGTGGTCGAGCGGGGAACGCAGCAATTCAGCGCGGTTGGATCTGGCTCAACCACCACCACCGTGAACTGGCAGATTTGCCTCCCCCCTGCGACCGCCGGAAATCAGCCTACCAACTGCACTCCTTTGCCTGGACAATCAGGAACCGGCCCCACCGGCGTGGGAACGATCACGCAGGCGACGGCTACTCAAGCCGGAGGGCTTTACACAGCCCCCCCGGCCGTGCCTTCTACGAATCCGATCCTTGTTGTAGCCACTAGCACCGTCGATACCACGGCCTTCGCATCGGCCATGGTCACAATCACTTCAGGCATCACCGTTCAAATTAATCCTACTACCGCAACGATCGCGCCACAGGATCAATTCACATTCACAGCCACCGTCAGCGGCCCGACTAATGATCATGGCGTGACCTGGTCAGTGAATGGCGTCGCTGGCGGCGATTCGGTGCACGGTTTCGTCTCCCCAGTGGGAACGTACGTGGCGCCGGCACAATCACCGGGTGCAATTACTGTCACCGCCACTTCCTCGGCCGATCCAACGGAATCAGCCTCCGCTAGCGTCAACGTTGCGGCAGCCTCTCCAAGCCCGACCATCTCCAGCATCGATCCCACTACGGCAGCCCAGGGTTCCGTCCAACAGGACGTCTACATAAATGGCAGCGCCGTGAACGGCACGGATTTCTTTTCCACTTCCGTGGTGCTGGTCGATGGGGTTCAGATTGTCCCGACATTTATCGACTCGACTCTGTTGCGTGTGACGATTCCGTCTGTGCTGCTCCAACAGGCAAAGGCGGTAAACGTTCAGGTGCTCAGAACTAATGGGGATACCTCGCCGCCCGCGACTTTGACAGTCGCTCCAGTGCGCCCAGCGGTTATCTCCTCGACGCCTGCTAGCGTCTCGTCCATGGCTTCAAGCGCAAACGTGACCCTCTCCGGCGGTTTCTTTATTCCGCCCCAAACCTCTTCGGGAGGCACCAGGGCCACATTCAACGGTGCAAGCGTGACGCCGACTGTGATCAATAGCCGCCAGTTGATGGTCCCGACTCCCCCTGGTGGTGTGACGACGCCAGGTCTCTACCCCATCGTCGTTCAAAATCCAGGTATCACCGCGAACCTGCCATCCATCTCCGCAGTGAATTTGGCAGTCACTCCGAATCCCGCGTCGATTCCTACCGCTCCCAATGCCACCATCACGGTGGGGGCGAGTCCAGCCGCCATTGCCATCGATCCAGTGTTGAATCTTGCGGCGGTTGCGAACTCAGGTGACGGCAGCGTTTCCTTGATCAATCTAGCCACGAACTCCGTCATCAAGACGATTCCAAACATCGGCAATGCGCCTACCGGTATCGCCATTGATGATCAATTGCCCGATCACATCGCGCTCGTCGTCAACAGCGGCGACAACACTGTCTCCACCGTGGATCTAACAACTCAATCTGTTGTCGGAACGCCTGTTTCGGTTCAGATCGGTGCGCCCCCGCCGCCAGTTGCCGGACCAGTTTCGATAGCAATCGGCGTCAACCCTCTTACGCACCGTGCGGTTGTCGCATACCAGTCAACAAACCTAGCCACGGTACTGGACACTTCCACTGGAGTTCCTGTCTTCAAAGCGCAAATTGGCGGCACTCTCACGCCGTTCAGCACCGGCGTCAGCCCGGAAATAGGAATCGACCCGCTGTTGAATTGGGCGGTTATCACTCCTGGTGGTTCAGGCACCATCAATATCGTCGATCTGGGCCGGGATGCCATTGCGGGTGACGGCGGGCGCCCTGCGCAGGTCATCGGAAGCCTATCCATCTCAACCGACATTCAGGGCGTGGGCATCAATACGGAAACCCACCAGGTGCTTTTGACAACTCCGAACGGCGGCACACTCGGGACGTTCAGCCTGCTCGATAATTCCGTGAACTCGATTTCTTTTACCGTCAGCCAATTGGGTTACGTTGCAGCCGCGGTAAATCCGCTGACAAATGTCGGAATCGCCGTAAACTCGCAGACCTCCACCGCAGCAGTGGTCGATCTCGGATCCGGCGTAGTATTGCAGCCCACAGTTTCTGGACTCGGAACTTTGCCTGAGGCAGTTGCTGTAGACTCAGCACTCAACGAAGCGCTCGTAGTAAATCAAACAAGCGGCACTGTTTCGGTCATCGCGCTTGGCAGTTCGTTCAGGAATTTGCAAATCACGGCGTTGAATCCCGCCGTTGCGTTTGCTCCCGCTGCGGCGAATCTCTCCCTCACGATCAATGGCTTCGGTTTCGTGCCAGGAACTTCTCAGGTCTTTCTCGACACTACCGCGCTGCCGCCTGGAAATGTTGCGGTATCAAACGGAGGCAGACAAATAGTTGCAACGGTTCCCGCAAGCTTGCTGCAAGCGGCGCGACGATACAGCGTGACGGTTCAAAACCCGGGGCCGAGTGTCTCCAATACGACTGAACTGACGGTTGTCCAACCTGTGGTTGTCGGAAATCTCCCATCTAGCGTGGCAGTCGATCCGGATCGCGATGTCGCCGTTGTCACCAATAATGGCGACGGAACGGTTTCGCTGGTGGACCTGACCACCGGAACTACTCTTCCGCAAAGCCCCTTGTCGGTTGGCCAAGGCCCGATCGGCGTTGCCGTGTTGCCGCGACTCGGTCTGGCTGCGGTTGCGAATAACCTCAGCAGCGACGTGTCGGTTGTTGATGAGAATGGGATCAACCCACCGCAGACAGTGCCGCTTTGCGCGGGGTGCACCGGTCCTACCGGCGTCGGGATAGAGCAAGACACGGCTAACGCGATTGTTGCCGCCTCAGGGCCGGATTCGGCCTGCTCCACGGTCACCAGTGGATGCGAGGTGAGTTTCCTCCACCTCGCCCCTACCGGGTCAGGTGCGGGAACGAGCATCCAGGTGAATCAAAGTCCGGTGTCGGTGGCGGCTGATCCAAACGGCGACCGTTTTGTCGCTGTCGGCGCCGGCTCGCAGGCCGGCAGCATCGACATCATCGACTTGTTCTCGAACACCGTCACTTGCCGCGTAAGTGGAGTTCAGTTGCCAAGCGGCGTTGTCTTCGATCCCGTCAACCAGGTTTTCGTTGCAGCCAACAGCCTGCAGAATAATATTGTGATCGTTGATCCGCTTACATGCATACCCACCACGGTACGAGTAGGCATCAATCCAACGTCGGTCGACTACAACTTCCAGACGAGCACTCTCGTCACCGTAAATTCGGCGAGCAACACGATGTCGTTCCTGGACTATATGTGTCCGCCTGCGGTCGGCGTCCCCGTAACCTGCTCATCTCCACAAACACGCGAAATCTTTGGCCTTCCGAGCTCGGCAAAGTTTTCGCAGAACCAGCAGTTTTCGGTGGCGATTGATGCGAAGTTGAATCTGGCAGTTGTTGTAGATACGAACAATAGTCGCGTTTTGCTGATACCTCTTCCGCATTGAGGATGATGGCCGGATTTTGCGCGGGCCAACCCGCCAGTCTGGCCCCGCATCCGAAAAGGCCGGGTAGACTTGAATCCGATTGACCGCTTTCTCCGCGGACGGCTATAATCGCGAGTTTGCGTTTCATGGAATTTACGAATAAGGAGTGAGAATGAGGATTCGATTGGCAGTTCTAGCCTTGGCGGCGTCCTTAGCGGGACCCGCAGTGTGGGCTCAGTCCGGCGCCGCAGGCGCTGCGTCCGCGGCTGGAATGAAAGTGGGAGTGATCAACGTGCAGGTGGCTATCACCAGCACGGCGGAAGGTAAGCAGGCAGCGGGGGAATTGCAATCGCAGTTCGCTCCGCGGCAATCAGAACTCGACACTCTGCGCCGGCAGGTCGAAGACAT
The DNA here is from genome assembly GCA_035603595.1 of Candidatus Dormiibacterota bacterium. Classification (GTDB taxonomy): domain Bacteria; phylum Acidobacteriota; class Terriglobia; order Acidiferrales; family UBA7541; genus Palsa-295. The sequence continues at coordinate 6,991 of DATNKB010000083.1, read as the reverse complement.
TCAGACGCGGCTGCGCACGGGCGCGAGCACGCTGAGCGACGACGAAAAGGCTCGTCTTTCGCGCGAGGGTGACCAGTTGAGCCGCCAGTTTCAGCGCAAGCAACAGGATTCGCAGGACGACTTCAACGAAGCGCAGCGCGAAATCGTCGATCGGATCGGCCGCAAAATGATCGACGTTCTCGATAAATATTCGAAAGAGAACGGATACGGCGTAATTTTCGATACCTCGGCGCAGAACACGCCCGTGGTTTACGCTGCGAACCAGATCGACGTCACGCAGGAAATCATCCGCCTCTACGATCAGAATTATCCGGTGAAGGCGGGCGCAGCGAAGTCATCCGCGCCTCCGAGGGCCGCTCCAAAGCCGGCACCGGCAACGCCAGGACAACCGAAGCAGTAGTTCCGCTTCGCTTCATCCGAGAAGTTTCGAAAGGCCTCCCGATCCGGGAGGCCTTTTTCATTCCCAGAGCTTTAGGCTCCAGCACGGCCCATTTTGGAGTGCGGCTTGTCCTGAGCAAACCGAAGGGCGGCTCGCCGCTTTCATAAGCCTCGGCTTGCCCGGGCTATTCAGATTCGCGCGGTTGCACACCCCTTTTATCAGGACTTAGACCGCGCGGTGCCCCCAACCCTCTGCCTTCAGCAAAGGGCTGGGTTCTCATGTTTCTATCTGAAATTTCAAATGGCTCTGTTGACATCCCACTTCCCAGGCTCGTTGTCTCTCCGCTTCCGCGCCTTCAGGGTTTGGCAATGTACAGGTTGGGGAACTGCTCCCTCAGATTATTCATCTTCGGAACATCGCAGATCTGGATGTAGGGATTCTCCGGATGATGTTCGGCGTAATCTTGATGGTAGCTCTCGGCCGGATAAAAACCGTCAAGCGCGACGATTTGCGTCACGATCGGACGCGAGTACACCTTCCCCTGCGTCAGTTGTTCGATATACGCTTTCACGATCCGCTCCTGCTCGGGGCTACTGAAGAAAATCGCAGAGCGGTACTGAGTTCCGGTGTCTGGCCCCTGGCGATTCAGTTGCGTTGGATCATGTACCACGGAGAAAAAAACTTTCAGCAGTTGTCCGAGAGTGATCACCGAGGGGTCGTAAACAATTTCCACCGACTCGGCATGTCCCGTCGATCCACTGCTCACCGTTTCGTAGTCCGGATTTTTCAACGCTCCGCCAGAATAACCGGCGGTCGATCGCGTGACGCCTTTCACGTGCTTGAACACCGTCTGCACGCCCCAGAAGCAACCACCCGCGAGGACGAGCGTTTCCTGTCCCGGCTTCGCAGCCAGCTTCTCATCAATGACGGGATCAGGGATTGCGGCAGCCGTCGCAGCGGCGGCAGCGACGGCCGTAGCCGCCTGGCGACGGGACGTCATGAACAGCACCAGCGCAGCCGCGCAAAGCACCAAAAAAATCATCACAGTTCGACTCATATTTCTCCTTCTCGAATCTCATCCTTAGTACGCAAGAATCGCGAGGTCTGGATTGGCCCGAGCCGGACTAGTCCAACTCACATTGCTCCGACTCAGATTGCTCCAGCCAAGATTGGCCCAGCCAAGATTGCCCAGAGGAAATTGGCCGGACGGGCGCGGCGCGCTCGTCCTGTTCGCGTCGCCTACTTCAGCGACGCCATGTCAATCACGAAGCGGTACTTCACGTCACCCCTCATCAACCGCCCGTACGCCTCATTGATCTGTTGAATCTTGATCATCTCGATGTCCGCCGTGATTCCCTTGTCCGCGCAAAAATCCAGCATCTCCTGCGTTTCGCGAATGCCGCCGATGCCCGATCCCGCCAGGCTGTGACGCCCGGGGATCAGTTGAAACGCCGCAATCGGGAATGGCTTCGGTGGAGCGCCCACCAGCGTGAACGTCCCGTCCATTTTGAGCAGCGGCAGGTACCCGCCGATATCATGCTCGGCCGACGCCGTGTCCAGAATGAAATTAAAACTTTTGGCGTGCTTCTCGATCTCAGCAGGATTTGTCGTGAGCACCACTTCGTCCGCGCCCAACCGTTTCCCATCCGCCACCTTGTTCGCCGACGTGGTGAAAAGAACCGTGTGCGCGCCGAAGGCCTTGGCGAATTTGACGCCCATGTGCCCAAGCCCGCCGAGCCCGATCACTCCCACTTTTTGCCCCTTGCTCACTTTCCAGTGGCGCATCGGCGAGTACGTCGTGATGCCGGCGCACAATAGTGGCGCAGTACCTGCAAGGTTCGCTGAGTTCGGGACGCGCAGCACAAACGCTTCGTCCACCACGATGCTCTGCGAATAACCGCCGTGGGTGACGCCGCCCAAAATCGGTTCCGGCGAGTTGTAAGTAAAGGTGGCGCCGGTTACGCAATACTGTTCTTCGCCCGCGCGGCAGTTCTCGCAGACCCGATCAGAATCCACCATGCATCCGACCGCGGCAAAATCGCCTTCCTTGAATTTCTTCACCGCGCTTCCGGCTTTCACCACGCGTCCGACTATTTCGTGGCCAGGGACGCACGGGTAAACGGTCGCCTGAAAATCCACCCATTCGTTTTTCACCTGATGCAGATCGGAATGGCACACGCCGCAATACAGAATTTCGATCTGCACGTCCTGCGGACGCGGCTCGCGCCGTTGAGAGTGTACGGCGCCATCGATCCCGAAGTATTTTGCGCAGCGAAAGCCTTCGCTGCGAATGTTTGTGGCTTCTGTTTCTCCGCGGCTGCCTTTTGCGCTGTCTCGGTCATTGGGAATGTCCTCTCACTACGTAGGTCTGAATGTAGGTCTGGAGCTTTTTGGATGCAAGCAGCCACCATGCGGCTTCACTGCTCGAATACCAGTCTATCAAATCCCGCGGCGCACTTGCCGAGCCAAGCCGAGCCAAATCGACCCGTCTTGCGTTTTCCAAGTCACCGAGCTTATACTCTTATTGCTTCTAGATTAGGTCGCTCGCCAAGTGGGCCGCAAGCCCACTTTTTTGTTGGGCGCAGAATTGGCGCGGGGGTCGAGGTATCGGCGGAAGGTGATGACTGGATAACTGCCGCGCCTAGAACAGAATGGACTTGGAAAAGATACGTGAGGCTGCTGAGCGGGTGGCGCGCTCGCAAGGCCTCGAGGTTTTCGACGTAGAGTGGAAGATAGGCAAGCAGCGGCTGCTGCGCGTCTATCTCGACCGGCTACCCGGCCCGGCCAACCCAGACAACCTGGGAGTGAGTCACGCGGATTGCCAGCGCGTGAGTGAGCAGTTGAGTGTAATTCTGGACGTGGAAGATCTGGTTCCGGGGCCCAGCTACATTCTGGAGTTGAGCTCGCCGGGCATGGATCGAAAGTTGATCAAGCCGGCTGACTACGAGCGATTTGTCGGCAGACTGGCGAAGATTTGGCTTGAGACGCCAGTAGGGAACCAGAAATATTTGGAAGGGCGATTGGCCGGATACGCGGACGGCAATGTGAAGTTGAAGTGGAAAGACCGCGAAATTGAAATTCCATACGCCGGGATTCGAAAAGCGAACCTGGTAGTAGAACTCTAGGGAGACCTTGGATGGCGAGTCTGCTGTACCAGACAATCGAGCAGATCAGCCGGGAGAAGCACATCGAGCCCGAGGTGATCGTCGCGGCCATCGAAGACGCGATGGTTGTAGCGGCGCGGAAATATTACCGCACGGAGGAAGAGCTGCGCTCGAAGTTCAATCCTGATACAGGGCACGTGGATGTGTTTTCGGTGCGCGCAGTTGTGGAAGAGGTCACGGATCCGCTGCGCGAGATTTCCATCGGCGACGCGCGGAAAAAGCAGCCGGAAGTGGAAGTGGGCGGCGAGGTTACAGAAACCAAACCGACCGACGTGCTGGGAAGGATCGCGGCACAGACTGCGAAGCAGGTGATCTTGCAGAAGGTTCGCGAGGCCGAGCGCGATACAATTTACAACGAGTTTCACACGCGCGTGGGCGAACTCGTGAACTGCATCGTGAAGCGGACCGAGGGGCCGGACACGATTGTGGACTTGGGCCGCACGGAAGCGCGGCTGCCGAAGCGCGAACAATCGCGGCTTGAAGCGTATAACGTGGGCGACAGGTTGCGCGTGACGATTCGCGCAGTGGAACGCGCGGCGAAAGGGCCGCAGGTGGTAGTTTCGCGCGCCGATCCCGCTCTTGTGCAGCGACTGTTTGAAATGGAAGTGCCGGAAATTTATGACGGCACAGTGCAGATTCGCGCGGTAGCTCGGGAAGCAGGCGAGCGCACGAAAATCGCCGTGGAAAGCCGCGACAAGGACGTCGATCCGGTGGGCGCCTGCGTGGGGATGAAGGGAATGCGCGTGCAGTCGATCATTCGCGAATTGCGCGGCGAGAAAATCGACATTATTCCCTTTAGCGAAGAGACGGTGGCGTTCGCGCAGAAGGCGTTGAGCCCTGCGAAAGTCACCCGCGTGCAGATCGTCGATCCCGAAGAGAAGCGTCTCGAAGTGATCGTCGAGGACACACAACTCTCATTGGCAATTGGCAAGAAGGGGCAAAACGTTCGCCTCGCGAGCAAGCTCATCGGCTGGAACATCGACATCAAGAGCGAGGAAGAGAAGCGCCGCGAAATCGAGGCGCAAATGGCTGCGCTGACGGCGCCAGGAACCCCACTCACGCAACTCGCAGGTGTGGGGCCGAAAACAATCGAGAAGTTAGAAGCTCACGGCGTCACTTCGATCGAGAAGCTGGCGGACATGACTCCCGAGCAACTGGTTGAGATCCCCGGAATCGGCGAAAAGATGGTGGAGAAAATTCACCAATCCGTGGCGCTGTATTTCGAGGAACTCGAAGCACAAGCCGCTGCTGGTCCTGAAGCTGCGCCTGCCGAACCTGAGGTAGTTGTGGAAGGGGAGAGCGTCGTCACGGAAACGGAAGTGAGCGCGGAAGGTTCCCCCGAGAACGCTGGATCGGCAGAAACTGCCGAAGAGTCTGAGACGGCGGAAGGAACCGAGGCTCGCGCAGCGGAGCCTGTTGAGGATGCAGAAGCAGGCGCAGGCGCAAACATTGAAGCGAGTGAGACAGAGGCGACCACCGGCGGAGAAGCAGATTTGGATTCAGAAGGTGAAGCGGAGAAATCGGCGGGTTCTGACTAGCTTTGGAGAAAATAGGGGCTGATGGCAGATTCCAATCAGATTCGAATTAACGAGCTGGCGCGCGAACTCGAGGTGAAGGCGAAAGTCCTGATCGAGTTCCTGCCGGAAATCGGTGTCACAGAAAAGAAGACGCATTCGAGCTCCCTCGACATCGAGCACGCGGAGCTTGCGCGAAAACATTTCGCGGGGCTGGCGGCGAAGGAAGCTGCGGCCGAAGCGGAGAAGCAAGCAAAGGCGACCGCGGCGAAGAAACCGGCCGCACGTCCTGCGGTTGCGGCCACGCCTGCGCCACCAGCAGCAAAGCCTTCAGCGGCCCCGGGAAGTGTTGCGCCTCCCGTGGCGGCGAAACCCGCGGCGCCTACTGCAGTTCCGGGAAGCCCAGCGACGCGACCTGCTGGCACGCCTTCTGCCCCCGCGCCGGCATCTTCAGCGACGAGCGCCCATCCACCAGTTCATCCGCCCGCTCAAGCACCTGCTGCTGCGAAACCCGGAGTGGCTCCGGCGGCGGCTGCTCCCGCGGCCCCGGCAAGACCCGGAGTTGCGCCATCTGCGCCGCGTCCGGGAGTTCCGCTTCGTCCCGCCGCACCTGGCCAGCCGGGCGCTCCGGCTGCACAACGTCCTGCCGCTGCTGCGCCATCTGGTGCTCCCGCGTCGGCTTCAGGAACAAGTTCGGGAGCGCCGCGACCCGCTGGCGGTCCTCCTTCGCAAGGGCAGAGATTTCCAACTCGTCCCGGTGGTCCACCGTCTGGTGGACAGCCGCGTCCGGGCGCACCTCAGAATTTTCGTCCTGCAGCCGCGCCTGGCCAAACGCGTCCTGGCGGGCCTCGCCCTGGCATGCCATTGCGCCCAGGAGGCGGACCTCCAGGAAGATATCCTCAGCGCCCCGGCGGCGGCCCCGGCGAACGAGGTGGCAGGCCCGGACAAGGACCTGTCGGCGGACAACGTCCCGGCGCAACCGGCGGAGCAGGAATTCCAAAGGCTGAACCCGGCAAGCCGCTTTATGCGCGCAAGCCGCCCGCATCGCGCGGCCGTCCGCTCATCGAGAAGCGTTACGCGGAAGGTGAACGCAAACTTCATCCGGTGCGCACCCGCGCGGGTGCAGGCGCTGGACGGGCGGCGCAAGCTGAGCCCATCGCGCCGGTGCAACGCGAGCCCCGGGAAGTGATTGTCACCGAAGGAATCACCGTTCGCGAGCTGGCCGAAAAGCTCGACATCCGTGCGAAGGAATTGCTGAAAACGCTTCTCGATCGCGGCGTTTTCGCCAGCATCAATCAAGCGCTGGATGCGCCTACCGCGACAAGTCTCGCTGAAGCGTTCAACGGTATCGTGCAGGTAGTGAGCTTCGAAGAGCAGATCGTTCAGGAAGAAAAGGTCAAGGAAGTCCGATCGGGCAATCAGCAGCCGCGCGCTCCTGTGGTGACGGTGATGGGGCACGTGGACCATGGCAAAACCAGCCTTCTCGACGCGATCCGCGAGACGGAAGTGGCCGCCGGCGAAGCGGGCGGAATCACGCAGCACATCGGCGCGTACGAAGCGCGGATCGATGGGCGCCGCATCGTATTTATCGATACTCCGGGCCACGAAGCGTTTACTCGGATGCGATCACGCGGCGCGAAAGTTACGGATATCGTTGTGCTCGTAGTGAGCGCGGACGATGGCGTGATGCCGCAGACGGAAGAGGCGATTGCGCACGCGCAAGCTGCGAATACAAGAATCATCGTTGCGATCAATAAGATCGATAAGCCAGGCGCCGAGCCGGAACGCGTGAAGCGGCAGCTCTCCGACCGCAAGTTGATGCCGGAAGAGTGGGGCGGCGACACGGTGATGGTGGAAGTCTCGGCGAAGACGAAACAGAATGTGCCGAAGCTCCTTGAAATGATTTTGCTGGTCGGCGATCTGCTCGAGTTGAA
>DATNKB010000082.1:0-7351 GCA_035603595.1 Candidatus Dormiibacterota bacterium | reverse complement strand
ACGGACGCGATTCTGGGTGTCGGCCCGGCAATAGTGATAACGGCCGTCGTTGCTCGCGCAGTTGAGCACTCCGTTTTGCGCGCTGATCGGCAGGCACAGAACCGTGAGTGTTGCGATGAGTATCACTGTGATTGGACGGCGCGGGATTTTCATCTGTACTTCTCCTGAAGGCGGTGGACTGAACTCGCGACTTTTTCGTTGTAGGCGCGGGAGTATACCAACTCAAGCAGCGCGAAGGCTACCTCTGGCGCATGTCAGAGCGTAGGGCACGTTCTGTGAAAAGTGTGAGTCCCGAGAACTATTCAAGTAAGTCGGGTTCTTCGCGCGTGATGCGAGCAAGAAGCGGTTGAAACTGAAACCAGCCTGCCATGTGGCTTCCGACTTGTTCTCTGGTGCCGAGGGCAGTAGCGTGATCGATCTTTTTGGGGGTGCCGACCGATTCGGCCAGCAGTTGGGCCTGGCAACTGCGATCCATAGTGATGAACCACCACGCGGCTTCCTCTACGCAGTGGCCTACGGTAAGCAGGCCGTGATTTTGCAGGATGGCGGCTTTACGCTGGCCGAGGGCTTGCGCGATGCGCTCACCTTCTGACGTTTCATAGACGACGCCGGTAAATTCGGCGAAAACTGCGTGATCTTCATAGAATGCGCAGGCATCCTGCGTGATGGGATCTAGCTGACGCCCGAGTGACGCCCAGGCTTTTCCATGTATTGAATGAGCGTGCGCCGCGGCAATTACATCTGGACGGGCGCTGTGCACACGGGAATGGATCGCGAAGGCCGCTCCATTCACCGGGTATTTTCCTTCCACGACCTCGCCCTGATGGTTCACAAGAATCAAATCCGAAGCGCGAATCTGCCCGAAATGCATGCCGAACGGATTGACCCAGAAATGATCGAGTTTTTCGGGATCGCGGGCGGTGATATGTCCCGCGACGCCTTCGTCGAACCCAAAACGCGAGAAAAGCCGGAAGGCAGCGGCCAGCATTCGTTTGCGATGCAGTCGCTCTTCTGCCGCTGTGGCGAACACGGGCGGACCAAAGCCCTTTGATGCGATTGTTGGTGTTGGCGGCATGCGGACCTCCGGCTTGCGGAATGGCTTTGAACGGTCACTATTGTAGTCTTGGTGCGGTGGGCGCGTAAGAGAAAAGTCGAAAGGACACAACAAATTCTCGAGCCTCTCGGCTAGCTGGAACAAAACGTTTAAGACTATAGCTGAGCGCGGTGGACGGAATGCATTTGCTCCATCGGGCGCGGTTTTTCGATTGGGACTGTGACGGCGACTTCCGATCCTTTGCGCAGGACAGACATGTTGACCGAAGGTTGATTGCTCTTCTCGCGCAGCTGAGCGCGCAGATCGGCGAGCGTGCGAACTTCTTTGCCTTCCACTTTTGTGATTACATCGCCAGCCTTTAGGCCTGCCTTGTCAGCGGGTGTACCAGGGCGAACTTCGCGGACGAGGACGCCAGCATTATTGGGTGCACCAAAATAGGAACCGAGCTGACTGGTGAGGTCTTCCGCATTGATTCCCAAAACTGGAGTACGCGGGTCCATGACTTCCGGCATATCAGGCAACTCCTCGACGTTCGGCATCGAGAACGAATACGCGCCGCCGAAGTCGCGCATCTTTCCTTTCATTTTTCTTACGTACACATCAGTGCGGTCGCCGAGCTCTACGGAAATATTCTGGAGCGAGCCGGCGCGTGAAATTTCCAGCGTGACGGAGCGACCCGGCGGCGTTTCGCGGATCAGCCGCCGGAACTGCACCGCGCCTTCGACTGGCTGCCCGTCATACTGGGTGATTACATCTTTTTCTTTTATGCCAGCCTTCGCAGCCGGACTATCGGGCTCGATGCCGTCCACGATGACGCCGCGGACGGCAGAAAGCTTCAAGTCCTTGGCTTTCTCGGCCGTGACTTCGGCGATCTCGACTCCGAGCCAGCCTCCTTCGTCTGTCGAGGACACGACAACGCCGGGCGACATGCTGAAGACGCGATCGATGTTTTCCTGGATTTTATCCTGGTCCCGTTGGACTTTCTCTTGGGCATCCTGAGCTTTCTCTTGGGCGTCCTGCTGGAATTGCTGAGCAAATGCTTCAGCGCGCGCTCCCAATTCTGCCGCACGCGACGCGAGTTCATCTCCTCTGGCCTGCAGCTTGGCGGAGAGGCTGCTCAGTCTGCTCATTTCGGGCGAACTCATCTCCACCTCCTTGGCTGCGCGCTCCAGTTCGGGGAGCCCGGCTTCAATCTCTTTCTCGATGTTACGAACCTGTGCCTCCATTTGTTTCATGCAGCGGTCGAAATCCCGACACTTTTCGTCGGATGGAGACGGTGCAGCGTTAGGGGTGGCTTGCTGGGGTCGGGTAATTTGTTGTTGCGGCTGGCTGAACGCGGACTGGGCGACGCCTGCAATCAGCAGGAGAATACCCGCGCCAGCGAGGCCCGGGTATGCGCAATGCCTCATGGGTTTCATCCTCTTAGTTGGATTACGCCCCGTAAAGCCGGAAATCAAATGCCCCACGATGAGAAATGCGTCGTCGCGGCCACCGTGCGGTTCCCGGCGTTAGACGCCTGGGCGCTGCAGAATCAAGCGTACGCCACCATTGATGGTGCGCACTGAAATTTCGCCGCCGCCCGTGCCAAGCTTCCCGCGAAAGGCGCGTGCCGCTGGCTCGCCTACAGTTGAAGTCACCGGCAATTCGGAATGGAACTCGCCGTTCATGCTCAGAACCTTCAGATTCGCTTGTGCGTTGCAGGGAAGCCCAAGTACCACCGAGCCGTTCACGGTTTCGAGATTCATCGGCGCTCCGTCGAGCACTTCGTGCAGCTCGAGGCGCAAGTCGCCGTTGGTGGTCTTCGCGCTGAAACGGCCGGCGCTATTGAGAACCTCAACGTTCCCGTTGACCGAACGCAGATCACCACCACCGTCAACGCCACGTACCAGCACACTGCCGTTGACGGTACCGATGCTGCCCAGGAGCACGCGATACGGAACGTGAACGTGATACTCGACGGCGACTTCGACACCCTCACCTTTCGGATATCGGGTATGAACGGAAACCTGGCCGGGCGCGCTATCCACGTCAATCTTGACGCGCTCCAGATCCTGGCCGTCCGTGTCGGCGGTCTTCACCGCTTCAACTTCCACTTCGTCGCGGTCCCAGCCTTCTACCTGCACAGAGCCATTCACGTTTTCGAGCAAAAAACTTCCGCCCGGCGCCAATGGATAGCTGTGTTCGAAGGTCTGGCGATTCGTAACCGCACCGAAGCCAGGCGCAGCAAAAATCGCGACGCCTAGGAGCAACAAAACAGCGCAGCCTGCGATTTCGAAAAACCGCAGAGACTGAGACCGGAGCCGAGTTTCCCGCATTTTCTTGTTCACGGTACGCCCCCTCGACTGCATTCCCATCAACTGACCTGAAAACAAATCCCGAGCGCGCTTCAGGGACGGCTGTCGGCCGCCATGGATTGTTCCAGCAAGCGCATCTGTATTCGCAGATTCTGCTCCAGTTGTTCCATCTGCTGTTTGTACATCACAAGCTGCTTATCCGCGTCGCTGAGCATCAGCCGGATATTTCCCGCCACGGTTCGCAAACGCAATACTTGGCCGCCGCCATTCAATTCACCGGCTGCGCGGAGCCGACGGGTTCCGTTAGACGCGTCGTCATAAGTGATCTTCACCGGGAATGCAGGGTCAAAAATCACGCGATGATCGTCGCCGTCTTGAATCTGAGCATCGATCGTGATCGGAAGCTTGCGGGGCAGGTAAACGACGATGTCGCCGTCGCTCGATTGAAAATCGCACGTTCCGGGCTTCGCGGTCGAGACGAACCAAGCCGTAATTCCGCCTGCTTCTGTGGAAGCTTTCACCGCGCCGTCCACTTCCGTCAGGTAGATGCTTCCGCCGCCGGTTTCAAGATTGGTCGGGCCGGACACACGGACCACTCGAATTCCGCCGCCAGCGGTTTTTGCTTTCACCAATCCTGCCGCTTCTCCAACATCAATCTGGCCGCCGCCCGTGGAAGCGACAAGTTCTCCACCCGAATGCTCGAGAGTTACATTGCCGCCGCCGGTGTCTAGGCGAGCGAGGTTTTCAACCGACGCCACGCGGATGTGTCCGCCAACTGTATGCAGCGTGGCATTGCCGGCGATCGAACCAGTAGTGATATGACCGCCGCCTGTTGTCGCGACCAGATCACCGGAGACATTCTTCACCGTGATGTGTCCGCCGTCCGTATTCAAACGCGCGGGTCCGCCAACATTTCCCGCGAGGATGTTGCCGCCTGCGGTGGAAACTCCGAGCCGCCCGTTGAGATCTTCGGTTTCAACATTGCCGCCGCCGGTGGAGAGTTCGATATTGTAGTTCTTAGGCACATTCACTTCCACCGTGACCCACAAACGGCCGCGGCACTGGCATCCGGCAGTCTGTCCGCGCAGGTATACACCCTCGGCAGTCTGGCGCGCATTCATCGAAAAGCTTTTCAGAAGCAGCTTCGCGTCTTTTTGAGAAGAGTCAGTTTCGAGGCGCACACGGTAGTCAACCTGGTTCGTTTCTTGGGTGTGAACCACCACGTTGCCCAGATCGATCACAAGATGAAGGCGCTGGCCATTCTTCGTGGGAACGGAACCATTCAATTGCGAAGTGACGCGCGGGCCGGATTTCGCTGATTCCGCAGGCTGCTTTTCGCGGGCGATTCCGGTATGCGGATAAAACAGAGGAAGCGCACAGATCACGCCATTCAGGGCGACGTTGCAGTATCGCGAGAGACGAAAGCCCGGAATGGGAAGGCGCATGATCTAGAATTTCTCGCGCGGGCCAAGATCGCGAATTGCGGCCGCGCTCTGCAGTCGGATATAGGTGTTGGGATCCTTTTGCATGCGATCGCGCAGCACTGCAATCATGTGGTCATCGGAAACCACTTTGCCTTGTGCCGCCATGTTGCGCAACGCATTGATCGCTTCCACACGAACGCCGGGATTACGATCGTCGACGAGCGCATCGAGGAGAGTCTTTCGGACCAGATCCTGCGGCTCAGCGCCATTGAGCGCTTCGAGAGCTTTTAACCGCACTGCTGCGTTTGGGTCGGTGTGCACGGCGTGGCAAAGAACGTCGCGCACTTCTGGGTCGTCGTTCTTGGCGCGGAGAAGATCCACGGCATCGAGCCGCACATCGGGATCGAAGCGGTCATTATTGCGGAGGATATTCAGAAGCACGCTTTTTACGTTGTCGTTGTTGACCGTGCCCTGCACCCGGAAGGGTTGCTGTGCGCGCATCTGCAATTCCACTTGAGGCGGTTGGCCGCTGCCGGAAGGCATTACGCTGATACCGGCCACCTGTGCGCTGTGCATGTCGATCGGGGCAGACCCGCTCTTGGGAAACTGCGGTGCGAAATTGGAAGAACTAGTTGTGTCATTCGATACCGCTGAATCCGAATCGCCTGAAACTGCCGCCGGCCGCTGAAGAAAACGTGGGCCGAGAATTCCAACGGAAAATCCCACGAGCACGAGCAAAGCTGCGCTCCAGGCAGGGCGAGGAGCTAGTCCGCCCGCGGGAAGAAATACATTCGTGATCCGGCGCAGCCAACTGCGCTCTTCCTGACGGTCGAGCGCATCCTCAAGGCTAGAGCGGCAACTTGCGAGGAGAGCGGCATCCGGTTCGATGCGGCTCGCCGCGAAGCATTCCACCAAATCGCGCTCTCTTTCAAGAGCTTCGACGCAACGCGTACAGTGTTTCAAATGGTCAGCTACGTCTGCTTCCTCGTCCGGCGTCAATTCGCCAGCTGCGAGGAGCATGAGGCGCGAATCGAACTCTTCGCATGCCGTCGAACTCAAAATGTTGTCTTGGCCTTCCTGCATTTTCTCCGTCCCGTCAAATCTCGTTGCTTACCGCATACAGTCCAGGCTGGCGCGCAATTTCCGCGTTGCCCGGAACAGTGAATTCTTTACCGTTTCTTCCGAGGTGCCGAGCATGTCGCCAATCGCCCTCAGTTTCAAGCCCTGATAGTGTTTCATCTCGAAGACCATGCGCTCGCGCGGTGAGAGCCTCTTGAGCGCCGCTGAGATATGTTGCCCAAGCTCCTGTCCCAAAAGGCTGCGCTCGGGATTAGCCGCGGCTCTGACTTCGGGCTGGCGGTCAAAGAAATCTCTCGTGCCGCCTTCCGCTTCATCCGGCACCGGTGCTTGATCTTCACGGCGGCTGGTACGGCGGCGCAAGTGATCGAGGGCCACGTTGGTGACAATCCGATAGAGCCAGGTGTAGAAGCTGCACTCAAACCGGAATCGGTGCAGGTTCTTGTAAACCCGCATGAAGCTTTCCTGGTAGATGTCCCGGGCATCCTCGGAACGATGAACCAGATTGAGGGCCAACCGCAGAACCTCTCGATCATAGCGATGCACCAACTCCTCGAATGCCAGACGATCGCCCGCCTGCGCATTGCGCACGAGACCCTGCTCTTCAGCAATCCTCGCCGCCGCTGCCTGGCGCGCATCTCCGTCGAGTGCGACGCTTATCCCCATTGGTTTGACGGCCGGTTTCGGATCGCCTGTATGCTGATCTATCGGATCAGCCTGGCGATTGCCGCTTTTGCCGGCCTCAGCCCTCTCTGCAGGTTCCGAATGCATAGACGGCCTGAGTGGCCGTTGGTGAGCACCCGTGAACGCGGATTTCCCACTATCGGACAGCTGACCCACAGGGCTGCCTTCCTATAGGATGCATTTACGGCGCATCCTGTTGTAACAGAGCGGGTTACTAACGTCTGACAAATGCCTCCCGCCAGTTACAGAAACTCGAAGCGATACAACGCGAAATAATGCACGGAGTGCGCCACTCAATGTACGACCGTCAAAACCCAATGCCTTCAAACCAACCACAGCTCGACTATTGCTGGATTCATATGCGGAGGTCGAAGGTCAGCTTCAGCTGGTGCGCACGGCCCAACTGCATGCCCTAAGGCGTTCTTCCCTGTTAAACTACGGACTCGGCCCGATAGTAGCCCGGCCTCGCGAGCGGCTACCATTGCTGGCAGAGCGTTGTGGCACGTATCGAAAGATTGAGTAGGATCGAAAAGCTGTTTCCAAGTTTTTTCAGCTAGATTGCTTCTCTCTCTGCCGCAAAGGGGTTGCCGCCCGACCACCGGCAGCCCCTCCCCTCTCGCCTTCTGAGCCCGTTTTTTTCCTAGCAGGGATGATATAAACGTGTGTCGTGTTGCGCCGCCGAGCGTATAAGCCTCGCGCTACTCGTTTCTTGTGACCATCGCACTCTCAAATCCGGTGAAATATCTCCGCGGAGTTGGGCCCCATCGCGCTGCACTGATGGAGGAGCGCGGGATTTTCACCGTGGGGGACTTGCTGGC
>DATNKB010000081.1:0-7587 GCA_035603595.1 Candidatus Dormiibacterota bacterium | reverse complement strand
GCGAATGATCTTGCCGACGAGCGGCATGTCGAGCGCTTCGCCTTTCGCAACGAAGCGCACGCCGAGCGGAAGCGACGCGAGCGCCACAAAAATATCCACGTAGCTCGAATGATTGGGCGCAAAAATCCAGGGGCCGGACGTCGTGAGGTCGTTTAACAGTTCGCCGTGCTCGACTTGGAGTGGAATTCTTGCTGCGCGCAGGATCAGCCGCGAGCCTGAATGCGCGATTCGCGCCGCTCGCTCACGATCTGATGTGAGCGACACGCCAATCCACAGACCGGTGACTATAATTCCAAAAGCGGAAAGCGCGTAGACGCCGTATGCCGCTTCGAAGGAGCGCTTCGTCCCTGCTTTCATCCACGTCCACGCACGAGGAACGGCGCTGCGAGCCGCAAGGCGCGCCACCTGCATCCACACTGCTTGCTGTTTCTTGCCAAGATTGCCTTCGAGGTAGAGGCGTCGAGTTTCGCTGCGGCGAAGTTTCCCGCTGGAAGTTTTTGGAATGGATTGCGGCCGAAGCAGCTCGACGGTGTCCGGCGGCACGCCCATCGCCTCGCTCACGGATTGCGCAATTTCGCCGGAGATGCGTTTCGCCGCCGACATGTCGCGAACTTCCGCGGCGACGATTAGCTTCTCGGTGCCGGTGCGCTCATCAGGAGCGCCGAACGCCACCACGCATCCCGTGCGAACTCCGGAGACGCGTCCCGCGATTTCCTCCACTTCGTGCGGGTAGATATTGCGGCCGGCTTTGATGATTACGTCTTTGGCGCGCCCCGTGATGTAAATTTCGCCGTCGGCCCAATAGGCGAGATCGCCGGAATCGAGCCAGCCGCCTTCATGAATCAGTTCGCGAGTGGCAGTGGGATTTCGATAGTAACCGCTCGTAGCCGACGGGCCGCGAAACTGCAGCTGGCCCTCGGCGCGCTCGCCGAGTGCGCGTTCGTTCTTTTCTTTGTCGACGATGCGGACTTCGACACCCGGCATCGGCTTCCCGGCGCCGACGAATTCGAGCGGGGCCTTGTCATCCGGCTTCGCCGGAATCGCGCGGCCGTTCGATTCGAGTGCGGCGCGCTCGATGCGGTCCACCTTGAAGCCCGAGCCCAACGGCGGCGCGGAAACACCAAGGCACGCTTCCGCCAGTCCGTAGACGGGCATCAATGCTTCGCGATGGAAGCCGAA
The DNA here is from genome assembly GCA_035603595.1 of Candidatus Dormiibacterota bacterium. Taxonomy (GTDB): domain Bacteria; phylum Acidobacteriota; class Terriglobia; order Acidiferrales; family UBA7541; genus Palsa-295. Next base: position 6,408 of record DATNKB010000081.1, on the reverse strand, counting down.
GCGAGTGAAGCGCGCGACGAATCGTTCGAGGGTGGCAGCGGCCACCGGCTCGGCGCCATTCGTCGCGGCGCGCCAGGAACTTAGATCAAGCCCTTCGATATCCTTGTCCGCCACTTTTCGCACGCACAGCTCGTAGGCAAAATTCGGGGCGGGGCTGATCGTTCCGCGGTGATTGTGAATCGCCCAGAGCCAGCGATCGGGCCGGCTGAGGAACGCAAGCGGCGACATCACGACCAGCGGAATGCCGGTGACAATCGGAACGAACCAGGCGCCGATCAATCCCATGTCGTGATAGAGCGGCAACCAGCTGACCGCGACGTCGTCAGCCTGAATGTGAATGCCGCCGACGATTGCCTGGATATTTGCGAGAAGATTAGCGTGCGTGAGAATCACGCCTTTGGGATCGCCGGTCGAGCCGGACGTGTATTGCAGGAAAGCTATATCTTCGCCGCTGGCGCGATGCGAAAGATGTTCCACGGGGCGCCATTCGGCGGAAGGGGCTGCATCGGCCGGCTGGCCGCTTGCGAGCCGCTGCGCGTTCAGGACCTCACGCAACGAAGGCACGCGCGGCTGCAGCGTGCGAGCGAGCCCTTCGGCCTGCCGCCATGTGACGAGAAATTGCGCTTCGGCGTTGCGCAGGATGTTTGATTGCCGCGCGGCGTATTCGGCGATGCGGTCGGCGCGGAATGGCGGATAAATCGGGACAGGAATGCCGCCTGCGAGCAGAATGCCCGCGAACGTGGAGAAGAATTCGGCGCAGGTGGGCAGCATGATCGCGACGGTCTGGCCGGATTCGAGACCGCGGCGGCGCAGTTCGTCTGCAACGGCCGACGATCGCTCGTAAAGCTCGCCGAAAGTGATCGTGCGCGGCTTTTCGTCTTCTTCGTAGAGGAAGATGTGAGCGCGATTCGGCTCGGCTCGGCCGCGAAGGCGGATTACTTCGGTGAGCGTTTCGGCTTTGCGGATTTGTTCTTCAAGGTCGGCTGGAGTTACATCACGGGTGATAGGCTGCGCGGCGACGGATGCGGCGGTGCTGGCAGCGCCCGCACTGTTGGTGCCATTCGCTGAAGGATTCTCGCGCAGGATCGCGTCGATCAGATCCTGCACCGTGTCGGCTTCGGCCACGACTTGATCCGGCAGCCGCACACCACAAGTATTGCCGAGCCGCAGCATGAGTTCGACGCGCTCGAGACTACCGAGGCCCAGTTCGCGCTCGAGATGCGCTCGCGCGCCGCGCGCGCCAAGCTCTTCCAGCCCGCGCAAACCGCCGAGCTCGACAAGCAGCTGCCGGACGGTTGCAAGCGCCTCCGCCTCGACGATGGCCTTGCGATCGAATTGTATTTTGGCAGCGCCCACAGGAATGGTCAGGGCGAAGTATCGCCCGGCGTGCGAATCTCAAATACCCCGCAAATACCCTCGATGAGGCGAGCCTACCACCCCGCTACAGGTGGTTCAAGTTCCGGTACTGACCGGTCGTTGAATTTCGTTCATACAGAATCACTTACGGAAGATTCCTTTGACGTCGAAGGTTGCGAATGAACCAAGTCCCGTGGGTTGGCCGGTCGGAATGATGCATTCGCCGGTCTTGTCCCTGCGTTTGTCGAATCGATCTTGGGCTCCTACTCGATGCAATTAAAATTGCTCCAGACCTTAAGGCAAGGAGGATCCCATGTCCGTTTCTGCATCGTCTGCAAATGCAAAACCCTATAAGGGGTTGGGAATGGAGGGTGCTGTTGCAAAGTGGTATGCGTCCCTCACAAAAAAATCGCTTGAGGACTTCAAAGCGCTGGCCCGGCGAATCGCGGAGCAAATTCCGCCCAATAGTAAAGTGCTCGAAGTTGCCCCGGGCCCGGGATATTGCGCGATCGAGTTGGCCAAACTCGGGAATTACGAAATCGTTGGGCTGGACATCAGCAAGACCTTTGTTGAGATTGCCAGTGCGAATGCTGCAAAAGCACGGATGAGAGTGGATTTTCGCCGAGGTAACGTCTCCGACATGCCCTTTGGCGACGAGACTTTCGATTTTGTTCTCTGCCGCGCCGCATTCAAGAATTTCACTGAACCGAAGCGTGCTCTGCAGGAAATGTATCGCGTTCTTAAACTTGGCGGGCAAGCTCTCATCATTGACTTACGAAGAGATGCGTCGAAAGAATCGATCGCGCAGGCCGTAAATGATATGAACCTCGGCGCCGTGAACCGGGTCATAACCAAATTGACGTTCCGTTTTATGTTGCTGAAACGAGCTTACACAAGGCGTGAGTTTGAAGAGTTAATTGCAGAGACAAAATTTCACGGCATCGAGATCCGCGACGACCTCATAGGGCTGGAGATATGGCTCACCAAAAATCGTGAGGCTTCGTAGGACGGCGCGAGCGTAATTCAGACGAGAGTTATTTTGGGTTGGTGGCTAAGGATTTCGAGAAGAGCCAGGGGAATAGTTTAGGCTCGTCATAGGCTTTCACCCAGGATTGATGGCCTACGCCGGGATACTCTGTGTAGTGCGGATCGCTGCTCACCTTCTTCATTGCTGCGAACATGCGCTGCGATTCTGTGACCGGCACGATATCGTCGGCGGCGCCGTGAAAAATCCATACCGGGACATTGCCGACTTTCGCGGCTGCATCTGAGTAGCTTTTCGGCTCGTCGGCTGGTGTCAATTTTACAAGGTCGGGATGGGCTTTCAGCGCGTTGGCAGGTGGGCGGATGCCTCCGCAAATCACGATCATGGCTGCAAACTTGCCGGGATTATTTTCGGCGAGGCGCCAGCAGCCGTAACCTCCCATGGAAAGCCCCGTGAGATAGGTGCGCTGCGCGTCGCCGGCGAATTCTTTTATCGCGGCATCGAGTGTGGCTATCGCCAGATCCTGCATCGGCGGATGAAGCCACCAAAGATTCTTCGGGCATTGGGGCATCACCACGATGGCGGGAATTCGACTGCGGCCGTTGCGGATGGCCGGGCCGATGCCCACGTCCGTTTCGAGCAAGCCGTCGTCGCCGCGCTCACCGGCGCCATGAAGGAAAAGTATCACCGGCCACTTTTGGTGGGAGTTCCAGTTATCCGGCACGAAAACCTGATACTTGTAAGTGGTGCCCTGCACCGTGATGGTGCGATCGAGAAACCCTGTGTCGTGTTTTCTTGCGTAAACGGGAGCGGCGGCCAATTGCGATAACATCAGAATCAGGAACGGAAGCAGTCTTCGCGGCGGCGAAACGTGCACTCAAATCCTCCCTTCTTTACTCTAGCATGACTATTCGGCCCTTCCGGCGTAGGTATAACCCTGTAGTTTCCGAAATTTAATTGCAAAACGCCCTATCAGAGGCCTTAGCCTAGAAACCCCTGGCAACAAAACGGCGTCTATTTAAAGGTGAGTGGAACCAGCGGCCGCCGGCTGGAATTGGACGCAATGCGCGGGCTGATGCTCGTCTGGATCGCGCTCACGCACCTGCCCACGTCCGCGAGCGCTTACGTAAATCAGCCGTTTGGCTTCATCTCCGCGGCTGAAGGATTTATTTTTCTTTCGGCGCTGTTTACCGGCCGCATCTACTTCCGCCTCGCCGAGCACGACGGCTATCGGGCTATGACGCGAAAAATCTGGGGCCGCACGTTGCGCTTGTACGGCTACCACGCGCTTCTGCTGGCTTTCGCGTTTCTCGTGGCTGTTCCGATAGCGTCGCGCGGCAACAGGCCTGGACTTCACAACCTCCTTGATTTCTATTTCATGGCCGGACCGAAGCAGGCCATCACGGAAGCGGCGCTTCTGATTTACCGCCCGCCGCTGCTCGATATTCTGCCGCTCTACATTATTTTTCTCGCGATGTCGTCCATTTTGATTTTACTGGCGCGCCGGTTCGGGTGGAAACCGATTCTGTGGGGATCTTTCGCGTTCTGGGTGCTGGCACAATTCGGCTTCCGCGCCGCTGAGCATACTTTCATGATGCACTACATCCCGACCAGAATTCCGATCCACGAAATGGGGGCATTCGATTTGTGGGCCTGGCAATTTCTTTGGATCGTTGGGCTATGGCTCGGCGTGCGTTGGGCCCAGGACAATTTGCCGATCGAGGAGAGCGCGCGGAAGGTGGTGATCCCGGCGGCGGTGATCGCTGGGGTGTTCTTCATAATGCGGCGCTTGATTGCACATGGGTTGCAGCTTGACGGGACAGAGTGGCTCTTCGACAAATGGCACCTGGGACCGATGCGCCTCCTCGATTTCGCGGCCGTGGCTGCGGTGCTGATCGTTGGGCAACGCTGGTTAAAACCCCTGGCAGTGCGGCCGCTGGTGCTGATGGGGCAAGCTTCGCTGCAGGTGTTTTGCGTGCACCTGCTCTTTTGTTTTGCCGGGCTCACGCTGCTCGGCCATGCATCGATGTTGAGCGGCTGGCAGCAAGTCGGGCTTTTAGCCGCAACGTTCGCGGCGATGCTGGCCACCGCAAAGCTTTTCTCGAAGAGCGAAGCCAAGCACGAACGCCAGCCAAAGACGCCGGCCCCCGGGGTTGGAACGCAAATCATTTGGCCACCTCACACTGGGCCTGCCGCGCGGGTGCCCGCAGCAATGCCTCTACTCAAAAGGGATTCATCTTCAGTGGCGCGAACACACCGGACGGACACAATCAACTGATCGATCTGGAATGGCGCCTGCTGTGGAAGCCGTCTGGAATCCGGTCTGCTGTAAATCTCGCCTGATGTAGAATCCCTGCATGACCGCCGCATCGGCCGAGGGGACCGAAAAAGAACAGCTTAATTTTCTCGCCACCCGGCTTGGGGAGCTGAACAACACCGCTTCGCAGGTTCTAATCTTCCTCAGCTTTGCCATCGTCGCCGCGGTCACGTTCCTCGCGGTGAATCCCGGCCCAGCCGCCAAAGGAGCGATTCATTGGGCCTTGCGATGGTGGATCGGAGCGATATTCCCTACCGTGATTGGGATCCTTCCCTTAAAAGAAATTCGGGATCGCGACGTTCTCTGGTACCGCGCGCTTCTATGGGTCCGATTCGTGCTGATGTGGTCGGCCATCGCCTGCATCTTTGTCGGCGCGATTTGGTTCTTTAAAGCGGTCTAGCCGACAAAGTTCTGTACGGTTGCCCTCCGCCGATACCGTTGTAGTGCGAGTTTCCTACAAGCTTTATCACTCAGGCTTTACAGCCCCTGCCCGATTCCCGCGCGCTCAAATTTCGGTAACTCTGGATGCACGAGGCTACCGGGATGACTTCAACACAAATTGCATTGCTCGTGATTGTCGTGATTGCTGTAGTCGCTGTGGCCGCGCTTCTCTTCTTGCAAAATCGCACCAAGAAACTCCGCGCTCGATTTGGGCCTGAATATGACCGGGCCGTCGCGGAGAGTGGAAACAAATTCAAAGCCGAGGCGCAGCTGGAGAAGGTTGAAAAGCGCGTCAGTCAATATCCTCTCCGCCCGCTCACCGCGGCGGATCGTGATCGCTTCCAGCAGTCGTGGCGGGCGGTCCAGGCCAAATTTGTAGACGATCCCGCAGGCGCTTTTGTGGAAGCGGATCAGCTCTTAGGCGCGGTGATGCTGGCTCGCGGGTATCCGCCGACCGATTTCGCGAATCGCGCCACGGAGATTTCCGTGGATCACGGCATGGTTGTCCAGGAGTATCGAGCGGGGCATGACATTGCAATTCGCCATTCACAAGGGCAGGCCACCACGGAAGATTTGCGAAAAGGAATGGTTCACTACCGCGCGCTGTTCGATGAATTAATGCGAGAAGAACCAGTGCCGATGCGCGCACGCGCCGCAGGACACAGCTAGCATCAGCGGGTGGATCGTCAGTGCGACTACTATTTGAAAAAATTTAAGCAAATCGACAAAAAAGGAGTCACCAATGACCGAGCATCTCCGCAGAGATCCAAGCCTGAACCCTGATCTATCTACCACTGCCGATCCAAACCTGCTGGTTCCCGAACGGCAAGTAGTGAACGATGCCGACTCACGCCCTTTGGTCACTCCGCCCCCCGGCGATGTTCGGGCCTCGAGTGTCGCGAGCGGTGCGACTACCGGCGCCGCGGCGGCACGCGCACCGGAGGAGGAGCGAGCCGCTCTGTTTGCAGGCAATGAGGCAAATGAGCTGCGCGCGCGATGGGACAGCATTCAAGTGGGCTTCGTCGACGAGCCGCGAAAGGCCGTGCAGGAGGCCGATGCTCTGGTTTCGTCCACGATCAAGCGGCTGAGCGAAGTATTCGCGAACGAACGCCAGAACCTCGAACAGCAGTGGGGCCGCAACGACAACGTCTCCACCGAAGATCTTCGCGTGGCATTGCGAAGATACCGCTCATTTTTCTCGCGGCTTCTTGCAATCTAGAACCGAGCTTCACTCGTAACGCAGCGCTACCATCGGGTCCACGCGCATCGCGCGTCGCGCAGGTATGAAACAGGCAAAAAGCGCGACCGC
>DATNKB010000080.1:0-8929 GCA_035603595.1 Candidatus Dormiibacterota bacterium | reverse complement strand
GCGGCAAAAATGCCGCTGCAATTCCACGTAAACGTTCTCTCGCCCAAACAGCTCGCAAAGCCGCTGCACGCACTCCGCCCCGCGCGCAACGCCTCCCTGCGCCAGCGCATACGCAAGCGGCCCCTCATCGCCTCCCGTCAGGCAAATGAGTCCGCAAGCTTTTTGCGCCACTTCCTCCGCTGCAACGTTTCCCTCGCCTTTTCGCGCGCGCAGCTTCATCCGCGTAATCAACCGGCACAAATTCTGATAACCCTCGCGCGACGCCACCAGCAACGGATACCGCCAGCCTTCCGCCGACGTCACTTCCGCGCCAATGTGCGCTAGAATCGGAATCTTCTTCGCAGCCAGATAAAACCGTGGCGCGCCATACACTCCGTCGCGATCGAGCACGGCCATCGCGCCCATTTCTTTTTCTTTGCAAGCGGAAGCCAATTCCTCCGGTAGCGTCGCGCCTTCAAGAAAACTGAACGCCGATCGCGCGTGAAGCTCCGTGTAGGATGCTCTGCTCATTAATCGTACATTCCCCGCACAAACCAGCTCCCGCGCGTCGAGTCGTAATAAATGCAATAAAGCCCGCGCTGCGCAGACGGCTCGCGCTCGTTTGACGAAAACAAATCCGAACGCGTGAGCGCTCCGCGATGACGTTTCATCGTGACCGGCTGCAAAGAAGAAAGAGAAGCAGAATGCGACGCAGAGGCTAAACCGAAACGAACCTCGATATCCCACTCATCGTGTTCCCACCCATCTTCGCGCCACCAATCTCCCGAACTGCACCACGGACCCGACGCCGCCACCACTTCGCCACGCACGCCATTGAACGAAACTCGCGCCACCCGTCCCTCACGCATCTCAACGCTCGCCGGCAAAGAAGGCCTGAAAACGCGAAAAGCCATTCGAGTCCGATGAGCATCCGTAAGCGATTCGCAATCGTCTCGCGCCGTCGCACTCCGCAGTTCAGCGGCTGTTTTGCGATTCGCGCCGCGCGTTTGGGAAGCAGTTTCTGTCGTAACTCGCGGCGCCACAAACGGTCGGATCTGAAACGCATCTGGCCGATGCGTATCCGTCAGCTCCGGCGCGCCAACATTTCCGTCGCCCACCAGATTCGCAAGCCGCGCAATCGTGAGTCCGAGTTTTTCGGGATCAGGAGAACTCGGCAGAAACAATCCCCCCTGCGCGAATCGCGGCTTGGCAGCTTCGGCCGCCATAAATATTTTCAGTACAGCCGTCTGTGGTGGCTCCACCTGCAATCGCAAACGAAGGAGTTTCAGCAGCATCTTCGAATTTCGCGACGGCACCGGCAACGTCAGAATTCTCTCGTACGTGGGTAACGCAGCCTTCCGAGGAACACCGTCATTCAGCGAGCGCACATTATTTTCCGACACCGGCTCCAGCTCAAATCGCACGCGAATCGTCGAAGCAGCCAGTGATCGCGCCGAAAGCCGCACACACAATTGGTCAAGCAGCCGCCCGAGCAGAAACGACAAAGGCTCAAGCTCCGGCACAGCATCCTCAAGCTCCATCTCCTCTTCGAAATGAACTTCAGGCTCAGCCAGCACCATCGCACGCGAACTCGCACCGCGCGCGAATTCGTGTAGCCGGACTCCCTCCTGCCCCATCCTCTCCGAAAGATCAAGTACAGGCAGCGCCGCGAGCGCTCCGCACGTACGCACACCCCAGCTATCAAGCGTCTCCAGAATTTCAGCGCGCGGGGAAAGCCCATCCGATGTAACAAGCACGCTAACCGGCAAGCCGCCAAGCGCCTTCGCTTCCTCGCCCGAGGGAATCAAAGTCACTCCCGCAAAACCGCGCGCCGCATGAATCGCAGTTTCAAGATTCGACGAAATCGCCACGCGCGCCGTCAATCCCAGCAGCGAAGCGCGCTCGATCAATCGCTCGGCAATAATTTCCTCAGAACCTAGCAGGGAAGCGAGCCCCGCAAGATCAAGCACAATCGTGTCCGCCGCCGTATCCTCCACACGCGGCGAAACCGACCACCCCAAATCCATCAGCGCCGCATGCGCCGTTTTTTCCAGCACTGGCGATCGCAGCCGAACCTGCACCGCGCAAAAATCCTCAGCCTGCGATTCCGTCATCCCCAGTTCGATTCCAGCGCTCAGAGCCGCATCATTCGCCGCAACCACCTTGCGCAACGGTGCCGTCCCCTCAAGAAGCGCAATCGCACAATCGTGCAACCCAGGCTCCGCCCGCACCACCGCCTGCACCATAAAACCCGCAACGTAAATCGCAGCAAATCTCATATGGAATGCGGCTTGTCTTGAGCAGAGTCGAAGGGCGGCTCGCCGCCGCTTTCCTCGTCGTGAGCAGTGCTCCCAGTGTTGCTTTCGCGCTCGTCAGTGCGCAATTACACTGCGGCTAAAAAATTTATAAAAGAAGGCGTGTCATCCTGAGCGAAGAGTCGGCCGTTTTTCCTTTCGTCCCGCTCTTGCGGGACGGCCGACTCGCAGTCGAAGGATCTCAGCGTTCCCACTCACGCTCCGTGGCACATATCGCCTCCGTCTCAAAAATCCCCACACTCCCATCCACTCCCACCGCCCCGCCCCCAATCGGCTGCACACTCGACCTCACCACCTCCACCTCCACCCGCACCCCTACTCCCCCCAGCAAACAAGCCGACGAATTCGCACAACAAAAATCCCCCGCCCGATTCTCACTCGCCGCCCCCACCCACCGCGCCCCCTCAAATTCAACCCGCAAAACCAGCGACGCGCACGTCTTCGCATTCGGCTCCTGCTCTATCAACATCAAAATCGTCGGCGTATCCTCCACAGCCCGCCGAAACCGAAACCACGCATTCAACGGAACGTGGCGCACCGTAGCCGGCAAAATATCGCTCAGGTCCACCGCAATCATCCCGAACCCGCCGCCCTGCAAAAGCAAATCTGTCGACCGTAACGCCTGCTCAATATTCCGGCACCGCACCCAAAGCAGTTGCTTCAACTCCACACCCGCCGCTGCCGCCGCATGCGGATCGAAAGCATCGCGCCCATCAACTAGCGCGCACACCTCAGCCCGCGCTGTTCGCGAAGCCAGCGCCGAAATCAGCAAACTCGTTCGCCCGGAGCAGGGAGGCCCGCAAATTTCCGTCAACCCGCCGCGCGGCAATCCTCCCGTAAGCGCATCAATTTCCGGAACGCCAGCGGACACCATCTCCACAAGCTTCCGGTCGCGATACGAAAAGGGCGCAGCAACGCGCCCGGCTAGCGCCGTCTCCACCTGCAATCGCAAAGCAGCGAGGTTCCCAGGCATGGCCGATCCGACGGCGAGGAGAAAGGTTCAGTAGGGTCACGGCCTGTCGAAGATCCCGTATGGGTTCGCGGGCCGTGCCCGAACGCGATACTTGGCACTAATGCGCCAATAATCAGTTTCGCTTTGTCTTCGCCTACTTAAATTCTCTCTCCGCCATTCGCTCATGTCAAGTCCCGTGCCTTGTGGGTGACAGCTTCAGCCGTGACATAATAAAAATCACGCGCGAAGCGAGGGCCGCTTTCTGCTTCCGCCAGCCACCCCACACTGCCTACAACAACTCCCCGATTCCTTACATCCCGCCCAACGCATTAAGCTTCCACATGGCCAAGCGCGCTGCCGCCCAACCCGCCCTCGCGTTATTTTCGCCCAATGCCTCCATCGAAGAACTTCAAAAAGAAGCCGCCCACTGCAAAGCCTGCGATCTATGGAAGAACGCAACGCAAACGGTTTTAGGCGAAGGCGCCAGCGCAAAGCCAAAAGTAATTTTCGTCGGTGAACAACCGGGCGATCAGGAAGATATTGAAGGCAAGCCCTTCGTGGGCCCCGCAGGAAAACTTCTCGATAGCGCACTAATCGAAGCAGGCATCGATCGCAAGAAAGTCTACGTAACAAACGCAGTGAAGCATTTCAAATGGGAACCACGTGGCAAACGCCGCATCCACAAAAAACCAAACGCCATCGAAATCGCAGCCTGCCGCCCCTGGCTCGACGCCGAAATCGCAGCCATTCGCCCCAACGTCATCGTCTGCCTCGGCGCCACAGCCGCCCAATCATTACTGGGCCGCGACTTTCGCGTCACCCTGCACCGCGGCGAATTCCTCAAATCCGATCTAGCTCCGCACGTGATGGCCACAGTCCACCCCTCTTCCATCCTGCGCGCCCCAGACGACGCCACCCGCCACGAAGAAATGAAGCGCTTCATAGCCGACCTGAAAAAAGTGGCTCACCACGTCTAACCATCGCCTTCGTTTTTTCGCTTTTCGTACCGCTGGCCTCCGGTCGGCGTTTTTTGACTTTTGCTTTTCAGTAGCACAGGCATTCCTGCCTGTGCCACAAGTAACCAGATCCGCCGCGTTTTGACCGTGAAGGAAACGCTGGCGGCGTTGGATTGCCTTCGTCGTTTCCCCCGTAGCGCCGGCATCCTGCCGGCTCTTTTGACTTCAGTAGCACAGGCACTCCTGTTTACCCTGAGAACCGAAGGGCCTCTGCGCCTTTGTTACGCGGCACCCTTCCAATCTTGGCATTCGCGCGATATCGCACTTCGATAAACGCGAAACCACTCACTACCGAGGCCGCGTACTCAACCCAGCCTGCTTCCAAAGCTTCTCCCAATGCCACACCCCGGGCGTATCATGCAGCACCCGATACCCAAGCTGATGCGCCAGCATCAAAATCTGCCCACGATGATGCGCCTCATGCGAAAACATATAAGCAAACATCGTCCCGCCAGCCGGCCAGGTTTGCGCCCAACTTCCCCGAGAAAATTTCTTAACACGGCGATCAGGATCCGCAGAAAGAGCATCCGTCAACATCCGCAAACACTGCGCCGTGCTCTTCCGATGCGCAGCCGCAGCCTGCTTCATCGTGCACCGTTCAGGATCAAGCGCCGCCGGACACTTCAAATGCGGCGCCGAATTCCGAAGCCAGTTAAGCCGGCAGTTGTGCAAATGCGCGAAGATTGCCGCAACCGTCCGCCCATTGCCTTTCTTACCAGGCGGCTCAGCCCGCCAAGCCCGAGGATCAAGGCTCGAAAAGATCACTTGGTTCATCCCATCATTGCTCGCATAAGTTTCAAGCAGCGTATCGCGAATCTCAGCAAGCATCGCGTGCGATTGCCGTACGTCGGTTTGCTTTGCCATAAAATCTCCGCCAATTTATAACACGACCCGCGGTCGCCAAGCCTGGGTTGCCCTGATGTTTCCTTGTAGCGCCGGCATCCTGCCGGCTATTTTGAATTTGCCTTTCAGTAGCACAGGCATTCCTGCCTGTGCCCCAAGTTGCCAGATGCGCCGAGTCACGACGTCAAGGAAACGCTGGCGGCGTCCGTTCGCCATTTGTGGTAGCCACGAAGAAATGCCTCGTAAGCTTTTACGCCATTCATTACGCTTGACGTAACGCATAATGAGAAGTAGAATTAGCAAGTATGATAGTCAGCTTCCGGGACAAGCGGACGAGACATTTTGCCGCAGGGAAGCGCGTCAGAGCATTTTTCGCATTTGAGCGCTCCGCCAGACTGAAACTCGACCGTCTCGAAGCCGCCACATCGCTCAGAGATTTAGCGGCATTGCCCGGCAACCGGTTTGAGACGCTGCGTGGCGATCGCCAAGACCAGTTCAGTATTCGCATCAACGATCAATGGCGAATTTGTTTCGAGTGGCCCGACCGTGCGCCGGGGCCCTCGAACGTAGAAATTGTCGACTATCATTAGGAGGCCATCATGCCAGTCACTGCCATTCACCCAGGGGAGCACCTTGCAGAAGAGCTGGATGCGCTCGACATGAGCGCCGCCGAGCTCGCTCGAAAAATTCGCGTCCCGACCAACCGGGTCACGCAAATCCTGAACGGTGCCCGCTCGATCACCGGCGACACAGCCCTCCGCCTCGCTCACTTCTTTGGCACCAGCGCCCAGTTCTGGCTCAATCTGCAAAGCCTTTACGAACTGCGCCTCGCCAAGCAAAAATCAGGCAAAGCCATCAACGCACTTCCTAAACTGAAACGCTCCGACTCCGTTCACGCCTGAACCCCGCTTCGAGGCAAATGCGTTAGCCAAGACGACGCCTCTCCTGTCATGATCTTGGCCTTTCAGTAGCACAGGCATTCCTGCCTGTGCCCCAAGTTGCCAGATGCACCGAGTCTCGACGTCATGGAAACTCCACCGGCGTTGGTTAGCGGTCCCCCTAACTTCAATCTCTTCGTTCCAATCTACCTCTCCTTACCTCTTCGTAAATTTAGAGATGTTCAAACGATCCGATTCGCGCTACCATAGCCCGTTTTCATATGACGAAAAAAACTACGCTATCGGACGAAGAGATGGCCCAGCGGGAGGCCTGCTCTTGTTCACTCCAAGACACGGCGAGCCTGTGCGCTTTCGACGGACCAAGCATTCAAGGCAGGTCAAACACCGTCCCACCGCCTGACGCCGAGTTTCTAATCGCAAATCTGGAATTAGAATTCGAGTTAAACCACAGAAAACAAAGCCCAATAGAAATTTCTAATCGCAAATATTTCGCGATTTGTTCTGCCGCTTTTCCTTCTATTTCCACTTGCGTCGTCCCTCAAACGACTAATCCTAATAGCAACATTCACATAATTAGAATTTCGGCTAAGCCCCACAATATCAACACTTACGCATTTTCTAACCGCAACAAAATCAACCTTTCCCCATTTGCCTCAGCCCCCGCTTTTCTCCTCGCAAAGGCACATCCCGCGATATGATACCGGCGCTGGCACCACTCAAATGACCACACCACATCCCGTTCACCTTCTCGGTACGCTCTTCACGACCGACGATATGCGCGAGATCTTCTCCGACCATCGTCGCCTGCAAGCCATGCTGAATTTCGAAGCCGCGCTGGCCCGAGCGCTCGCGAGTGCGGGCGTCGTGTCCAAAGAAGCCGCCGCTGCGGTTGAGTCGCAATGCGACGCGAATCTGTTTTCGATTGAAAAGCTGGCACGAGAGGGCGCGCTTGCCGGTAACGTCGCAATTCCGATGGCCAAGCAGCTCACTGCGCTCGTCGCCAAGAACGACGAGAAGGCTTCTGCCTTTGTCCACTATGGAGCCACGAGCCAAGACGCGATCGACACAGGTCTCGTCCTGCAGCTTCGCGAAGCCCTCGAGGAAATCGGCAACGGGCTCTCGAAAATTTCAAGCGCCCTGGTAAAGCTCGTTGAAGCCCACGAATCGACGCTTGTCGTCGGTCGCACCTGGCTGCAACATGCTCCGCCCGTCACCTTCGGATTGAAGGCCGCCGGTTGGCTTTCTGCGATCGAGCGGCATCATGCTCGCCTCAACCAAACGCAAAAAGATGTGCTCGTAATTCAGTTCGGAGGCGCTGTGGGCACGCTCGCCGCGCTCGGCGATCGAGGACCGGCAGTTGCTTCCGCGCTGGCCGATGATCTGAAGCTCGGTCTTCCGGATTTGCCCTGGCACACTCACCGCGACCGTTTCGCGGAAGTCGCGACCACGCTCGGGTTGCTCGTGGGCACACTTGGAAAAATAGCGCGCGATATTTCCCTGATGGCTCAGAGCGAAATCGCGGAAGTCGCCGAGCCCTCGGCGCCCGGCAAAGGCGGCTCCTCAACGATGCCGCACAAACAGAATCCGGTCGGCTGCGCGATGGTTTTATCCGCCGCGATTCGTGTCCCGGCGCTCGTCTCGACGATGCTGACCAGCATGGTGCAGGAGCACGAACGAGGTTTGGGCGGCTGGCACGCCGAATGGGAAACGCTGCCGGAAATCTGCATGCTCGCGGGTGGCGCGGTCGCGCAGACGGCCACCGTGCTCGGCGGATTGCAGATTCACGAAAAGCGCATGGCGGAGAATATCGAGGAAACGCGCGGACTGATTTTTTCCGAAGCGGTGGCGATGGTCCTGCGAAAAAAGCTGGGCCGCTCACAATCGCATCAGCTGTTGGAGGATGCCAGTCGCCGCGCCGTCGAACAAAATCAATCACTGCAAGATGTGCTTCTCAACGACGCCAAAGTCCGCGAGCACCTTTCTCCTGAAGAGATCGCCCGCCTGATGGACCCCAAGAATTACATCGGCTCTGCCACAGAAATGGCCAAGAAAGTCCTATCCACCCTGGATCGAAAACTCTGATGCCACAATTCGGAGAACTTTAAGCATGCCTTTTGTAGAATCGAACGGCGCGCGGTTGAATTATCGCTTCGATGGCTCTGCCGATGCGCCCGTGCTGGTCTTTTCAAATTCTCTGGGCACAAATTTGTCCATGTGGGATCCGCAGATTCCGGTGCTAGCCGGGAAATTTCGCGTCTTGCGATACGACACGCGCGGCCACGGCCAATCGTCTGTCACCGCGGGGCCGTACAGTATTACCCAGCTGGGACGCGACGTTGTCGGATTACTCGACGGTCTTGGAATCGAACGCGCGCATTTTTGCGGCCTTTCGATGGGTGGCGCGATCGGCATGTGGTTGGGCATCTGCGCTCCAGAACGAATCAACCGGCTGGTGCTGTGCAACACAGCTGCGAAGATTGGCGCAGCGGAAATGTGGAACACTCGCATCGACACAGTCCGAACCAACGGCCTGAGCGCGGTTGCTGAAACGCAGGCGCAGCGCTGGTTCACTCCCGCGTTCATCGCCAAGGCGCCGGATGTGATTGCATCTACTCGCCAGATGATCGCAGGCACCTCTCCGGAAGGGTACGCCGCGAATTGCGGCGCTATCCGCGACATGGACCAGCGCGAAACGATTTCGCGCATTCGAGCGCGCACTCTGGTGATCGGCGGGTTGCACGATCCCGTAATTTCCGCAGCAGACCTACGCTATTTAGTGGACACGATTCCAGGAGCGAAGCTTGTGGAGCTTGATGCATCACATCTCTCGAATGTGGAAGCACCGGTTGAATTTACGAAGGCACTGCTCAACTTTCTGACTGAGCCAGAGGGGAAGTGATGCCCGGAAAAAATATGAGTGATCGC
>DATNKB010000079.1:0-6991 GCA_035603595.1 Candidatus Dormiibacterota bacterium | reverse complement strand
TCTGGAAGGGCCACGAAGTCCGCACCGGAATCTTCAAAAAACCGGTTGAAGAACCGGTGATGATGCGGAGGCTAAACCTTGACGGCGATCGTCAGGCGGACCTGACTGTGCACGGCGGCCCCGCCAAAGCGGTGTATGCCTATCCTTCCGAACACTACCCCCTCTGGAAGAATGAACTAGGGGAGGTAGTGTTGCCGTGGGGAATGTTCGGCGAGAATCTCACGACGGAAGGAATGATCGAGCACGAGATTCATATCGGAGACAAATTCCGAATGGGCGACGCAGTGGTGATGGTGACGCAACCGCGAACGCCATGCTATAAACTCGCGCTGAAATTCGAGCGCGACGATATGCTGAAACGCATGCTCACGAATGGACGATCTGGATTTTATCTTGCGGTGGAGCAGCAAGGAATCGTAAAAGCAGGCGACGCAATCCAAAGAATCCACGAAGACCCCGAAAGAATCAGTATCGCTGAAATCAACACCCTCTACAGAGATGGCGGTAAAGATGCTAATCTTTTGAAACGCGCAGCGAATCTGGAAGCCCTGCCCGAAAGTTGGCGAGACTACCTCCGCGAAGAATTGAAATCGCTCGAACAAGCGACCTGACGGAATTTATTTGAAACTTGGCGGCTCACTCCTCGATAAGACTTTCCAGGCCGGAATCGCGATCAAGGGATTCGACGGCCTGCTCGAATGCATCGGCGGCGTGCTGATCTGGTTTATCAAGCCCAGCGCCATGAACGAATTCCTCCGCATCGCCGCGCTGCACGATTTGCCGGGAAAATACGACGAAATCATCATCGCCCACCTTTTTCATTGGACCCAATCACTCGCGAACGGCGGGAGGGAATTCGCTTCGATCTATCTGATTACGCACGGGCTCTCGAAAGCCTTGCTCGTGGTCTGCCTCTGGATGAACAAATTGTGGGCCTACCCGCTGACAATGGTCGTGTTCGGCGTGTTTTGCGTGTACCAGATACATCGATACACGCACACGCATTCGATTTTTCTCGTGTTGCTCACGATCTTCGACCTCATCCTGATTTACCTTACCTGGCGGGAGTATCTGCAGAAGAAGCGTGCGCGCGACGAAGGCTCAAAAACCGCCAAAGGAACGCCGAAGCCGCAGGAGTCGAACGCATAACCGGCGAAGCTTGAATCCAGCCAGCGGACTATTTGCTGCTCATTCTGATTCCTTTAAGCTTCCAAGACCACTGGCTTTGCACCCTGCGCCACCATCTCCGCGTGCAACTGTTTAGCTCGCTCCAGGGCTTCTTCCACCCTGCGGCAAATATTTTCAGATCCCACGTGCTGCTCGAACTCAGCCTGCTTCATCAGTCGCGCCGGTTGTTCGCGCGCACCGCACAGGATGAGTCCTCTGCTGGAGCTGTGCACCACGTCCGCAAGTTTTTCCAGGGCTTGCAGTCCGGTGGCGTCAATTGCGGTCATATTCCGCAAACGCAGAATCACGATCGGCGGCAATTCCTCGATCTGCGCGAAGATTTCTTCAATCTTGTCGGTCGCACCGAAAAGAAATGGCCCGTGAATGCGGAAAATCGTCACGTAGGCTGGAATTTCCTTGTGCTGCAGGATGTGCGCGTAGCCTTCGCGAACATATTCCTCCGTCACCTGGGCGACAGTCGTTGTCGAGGTAACCTTGCGGATGAACACCAGCGCAGCGAGTATCATCCCCACCTCTACAGCAACCGTCAGATCCGCGAACACGGTCAATAAGAAAGTAACTGCCCATGTTCCGATTTCCAGGTGTGACAGCTTCAGCAACTCCGGAATCTCTCTCCATTCGCCCATGTTGTACGAAACCACAAAAAGAATTGCGGCCAGGACCGCCAAGGGAATGAAGCGGGCGAGCGGCGCGGCAAACAAAACGATCGCGAGCAGCGTGAGCGCATGAACCATTCCCGCGACGGGCGTCTTCGCGCCTGAGCGGATATTCGTCGCCGTGCGAGCGATCGCGCCAGTCGCCGGCAAGCCTCCGAAGAGCGGCGAAAAAACATTAGCGACGCCCTGCGCCACAAGTTCGACGTTCGGATTATGTTTGCCGCCGCTCATGCGGTCGGAAACCACGGCGGACATCAGCGACTCAATTGCTCCCAGCATTGCGACGGTCACCGCCGGTGAAATCAGCGGCCGCAACAAATCAAAACGAAATTGCGGTACCTGCAGCTTTGGCAAGCCGGAGGGAATTCCGCCGAATCGCGTGCCGATCGTTTCAACCGGCAGCTTGAAGATGGCGACGATCGCCGTCCCCACGAAAAGCGCCACGATATAGCCGGGCACTTTCTTCACGTATCGCGCAAACAATGATGAGTGCGAGGGCCAGCACACCGAGACCGGTTTCAAGGGGTGAAAGAGTTCGGAAATTCCGCGCAAGAACTTCCATGCGCGCCAGGAATTCGCCGGGAACCTTATCGACTTTGAGTCCGAAGAAATCCTTGATTTGCGTGCTGGCGATGATTACGGCAATTCCGTTTGTGAAACCCACTACAACAGGCCGCGGAATGTATTTCACCGCTGTGCCCAGCCCCGTTATTCCCAGAATCACAAGCAGCACGCCCGCCATCAGCGTACACATGTACAGGCCGTCCAGGCCGTGCCTCGCGACAATCCCGTACACAACTACGACGAACGCTCCCGTAGGTCCGCCGATCTGAGTGGTCGAACCTCCCAACGCGGATATCAGAAAGCCGGCAATGATCGCAGTGTAAAGCCCAGCCTGCGGCGGGACGCCCGAAGCAATTGCGAAAGCCATCGCGAGCGGTAGCGCAACCAACCCAACAGTAATTCCCGCCACAACGTCCGCAGCAAATTTCCGACCGTTGTAATCCTTGAGGCACTGAACCGATTTCGGGAGCCAGTCGTCGTGGATCATTTGTAAGGGTTTCGGCGGTGAAAGGGCCGCTTGAGCCAATCTTAGCAGCCACCGGCATTTCGGCTGAGTCGGAGATTGCGGAACGGAGCAAACAAGATAAGGGCCACCAGTTTGAAACAGTCCGCCCCCCCAACAAGGCTGGGAAACACGGCCGCTCAAAAACCTTGTAATAGAACGAACGGTCGTGCTATTATCTAACCATGGCAAAACGCCCGCGCACTCATCGCCAAGGCCGGACGGTGCAGCCACTTACAGTCGCTGCACCGGCCATCGTTTTGGGAGCGGTCCAGTGCAGGCGCGCGCGCGGCATAAAAACGCATGGCGCGATTCTGCAAAGAGCTGTGAATCTCGCTTCGCTCGAAGGTCTCGAAGGACTCACCATCGGCAAACTCGCCACCTCTCTGAAAATAAGTAAGAGCGGCCTTTTCGCTCACTTTGGTTCGAAGGAAGATCTTCAGTGCGCTGTGGTGCAAGAGGCTGGTCGTATCTTCGTGGAGACAGTCATTCGGCCCGCCTTTGAGGCACAAGGACTCGCGCGCCTGCGAGCTCTCTGTGGAAACTGGCTCGGCTACGCGGAAGAAAAAGTTTTCCCCGGCGGCTGCTTTTTTGCTGCCGCGTCCCTCGAATTCGACGACCGGCCCGGTAAAGTTCGCGACCTTATTATTGACTCGCTCAAGCGATGGCTTGCGACGCTAGAGCAGTCGGTCCGCGACGCGCAGAACGCCGGAGAGATCAACAAGGACGTCGTTCCCCGCGATCTTGTCTTTGAAATTCAATCGCTCGCCATGGGAGCGAACTGGGCGTCCCGGCTTTTTCGCGACGATGGCGCGTTTCGCCGTATTCGCAGGGCGATTCTCGAACGGATCGATCAGGCAATAGAGCCGCACGCGAGGCGATAATGCGAATTCGACGAGGCCTGCTCTTGTTCGTGAGCGCGGGTCTCGTTTGTCTGTTCGCAACGCCAGCGCTTCGCGCCCAAACTCCGCCGGCCGAGTCGGAAATTCCTTTGCAACGCTGCGATCGCTTGCCGGTGGCAATCGTCGAAGTAAATAAAATCGAGAAGCGATTCCTTGTAGATACGGCCGCTACTTCGATGCTCAACCAGAAATCCTTCAGAAGCGGACGCTCGACCGACGTTCGCATTCAATCCTGGAACAAAACCACTTCTCTGAGCGCGCGCGAAGTGCTGGTAAGCGAACTCAGTTTGGGCGGCCATCATCTGCAAAATCTCAAGCTGCCGGCAATAGATCTCAGCGCCATAGCAAAAGCGTGCGGCGGACCGATCGATGGAATTCTCGGCGTTGATCTACTGGAACAACTGGGCGTCACGATCGATTTGCAGCGCAGCGTCGCCCGGCTCGGCGTTCGGTCTCCTAATTCTTCCGAGCTTTCGCTGATTGAGGATATGGAGCGCTCGATGCAAGCCTGCTCCGATGCGTTCAATGATGCCGATGCAGTCGAGTTGGCGTTCTGCTTCGATCGTGATTTTGTGCTCAGTCTGCCGGAAGCGGAGTATCGCGGCAGGGATCAGGCGGCCAACTATTTCCGCGAACAGTATTTCAATATGCGTCCGCACGTGCACATGTCTATGATCATGAACGATCAGCGGGTAGTCGGCGACATCGTGTGGACTTCTTACGATTACACGCTCGAATCACCCACGTTCCACTTCGCCGGACGCGGAATGATGCTCTGCCGCAAGAGCGAAAATCGCTGGTACATCCTCACCATGCACGAGTCGCCAACAATCTCGAGCGCGATTCCGAAACATTAGACCGCGAAGGACGCCGGGTACTCGCGATTCGCAAGGACGAGACATCGAACATTTTCAGCGGCTCGCAGGCGGAACAATTCCATTCATTCGAAGATACTCAACCATCTGCCCGTAATGATTGGATGAGTGCACGACCGCATCAATCAAGAGCCACATTCGAGTTCGGCCGCCTTTCGCGGCGATCGGCTCGTTCATATTTTTCTCATTGATCGCAGCAGCAGCTCGATGAAGGCAGGCGAACGACCCTCTGAGGTATTCCATGATCTCCGCTTTAGCCCGAATCGATGATGGCGCTGACTCATTCTGGGTACCGACTGGCGGATCTTCCCCGAGAGCGCCTGTTCCCAACTCATAGTTAGCCGCAGCCAGATGCTTCACTTGCTCAGCGAAAGTACGAACACCTTTGAACTGGCCGCTTGTCGGAGAAAACGAATAGCTCGTCTCGGGCATGGCTTCGGCGGCCGGAACCACCAGCCGCTCCGTGTCGCTGATCCAAAATTCAAGCACCCGGCTGACGTTTTGATTTTCTTTCGGCACCGGCGCCTGCTTCTGTGACGTCGCAGACTTGCTCGAGACCAAAACGAGCAAAACCGCGAAAACATACTTGAACTTCGTCATTGTTTTCTCCTGGGAATGCCTGCATGGCTCGCTTCTTCGCGCCCGCGTCACCGAATTCCGAACTCGCTGCGCATAAACGCCTTCACTCCATCTTTTCCTCGCAGCTTCAACCAAAGCGACCCGTTATTCCCTTGCAGCTCAATCTCAAAATCAAAAAACGGGCAACATTTCCGTTCTGCCGAAACCCATTCCGCCAGTTCTGCGAGCGAGATTGTGCCGTCTTGAAAGCGAAACGCAAATCCGTTGGCCATTTCGACCGTTTCAACTCTGCCCCGCTCGATTTCGTAGGTCAGCTGCATGTGACGGGCTCGTTCTTTCAAGCTCAGGGCCTTCAAGTTGCAATAGAAGCCAGATGTTTCGGTCGTCGTTTGCTCTCTCATCGCCGCCCGGACCGGATTGGCTCTGCGCAACGTCCATGCCGCCAAAGCAAAAACCGCGATCAACGGAAGGGCTATCAGCCCCATTGCTGCCGTGGACTTTCCATACCCAAGGCGTCCATTCATGATTCCTCCCTGAATTCGCTGGCTAACCTGCAAAACTTATGCTAGAAGTTGAAGTTAACTTTAAGTCAAGGATTATTTGCAGGGAGTTCGGCGTGACTATCGGAGAGGTGGCTGCGAAAGCAAGGATTGCAACATCGGCGATCCGCTATTACGAGAGGAGCGGGTTGCTCAAGCAGCCGCTGCGCAAAAACGGGCGGCGCGTCTATTCAGATGACGTGCTGCACGAACTCGTCATCATCGAGTTTGCCAAGGAAACCGGCTTCACGCTTTCGGAGATCAAGTTGCTGCTCCATGGTTTCCCGGAAAATACGCCCGCATCCGCTCGTTGGAAGAAAATGGCCCGCGAGAAAATTCACGAACTGGACGTCGCGCTGGATAAGACGAAAGCAATGCGAGACATGCTGGAAGCAATGACGTCGTGCCGTTGCCTCAAGCTTGAGCAATGCGCCGAAGGTCTGGAGCGGAATCGCAAACGCTGGAACTGGAGCGCCAACGCAAAACCCCGCGTAAAGACGCGATAAACCTGTCGACGGCTCAAGCGGCGACCAATCTACGCCAGTGCGCTCAGATCAAGCGGCAGCGACCGCAGGCGTTTGCCTGTGCTCGCAGCGATAGCGTTCGCGATTGCGGGTGCTAGCGGCGGCACGCCCGGCTCGCCAATGCCGGTGGGCCTCTCCGTGGATTTCACGATGTGCACTTCGACTTTCGGCATCTCGCGCATGCGCGTTGGTTCGTAGTCGTCGAAGTTACTCTGTTCTACCATCCCATCTTTGAACGTCAACTGATTTCGCAGCGCGATTGACAGCGCAAAGCCGATCGCTCCCTCAATTTGCGCTGTTACCACGTCCGGATCGATCGCCACTCCGCAATCGACCGCCGCTACGATCCGCTCGACCTTCAGCTTCGCCGCTTTCGTCGAAACATCGGCTACCATCGCAACGCTCGTATTGAACGAATGATGAAATGCAAATCCGCGCCCCCGCCCTTCGCCCATAGATTGTCCCCACCCGCTCTTTTCTGCCGCGAGGCGCACCACCTCAGCGTGACGAGGCTGTTTTGCGAGCAAGCTGAGCCGCAACGCGACCGGATCTTTTCCCGCGAGATGAGCAAGTTCGTCGATCATCGTCTCCATCACATACGCCGTATGCGTGTTTCCAACTGACCGGAACCACAACACCGTCACAGGCGTTTCCGCGTAACG
>DATNKB010000078.1:0-4268 GCA_035603595.1 Candidatus Dormiibacterota bacterium | reverse complement strand
AGTTGCGGAAGCCCTTGAAGCCACACACGCTGCGGCACAGTTTTGCCACGCATCTGCTCGATCGCGGGGCCGATCTTCGCTCCGTGCAGATGATGCTTGGGCATTCGGATATTTCCACTACTCAGATTTACACGCACGTGGTGGAAGAGAGATTGAAACAGGTCTACAAGGCGCATCACCCGCGCGCCTAGAAGTTTCGCGCGGAATTCGCGGAAAGGCGAAACGTTCATGCCCGATTACATGTATTTGCTGGAAAGCAGGCTCTCGCCGGAACAGCGTGCTGTGCTGGAGCGCGTGCAGGAATTATCGCGCTCGCAGGACGTGAATATCTACCTGAGCGGCGGTGCGGTGCGTGATCTGATTTCCGGCCAGCCGATTCGCGATCTCGATTTTACTGTGGAAGGGAATCCGGTGCGGATGGTGCGCGAACTCGAGAAGGGCGGAGCGCGTACTTTGTGGGAAAGCGAGAAACTGCGCCACCACGAAGTGATTTTTGCGGGCGACGTGGATGGCTCGATTTCAGGTGCGCGCGACGATGTGTATGAAAAACCCGGCGCCAAGCCTGAGATCCGTTTCTCCGGGATCATGGAGGATTTGCGGCGCCGCGATTTTTCGATCAATTCGATTGCCATTTCGCTCAATACACAATCGCGCGGCCTGCTGCTCGACCCGACCAACGGGTTAGCAGATCTCGAAAAACAGGAAGTGCGCGCGCTTACCAATCACGCGTTTACGAATCAGCCTATCCGGTTGATGCGAATTTTGCGCTACTGCGCGCGGATGAATTTCCGCATGGAATCGCGCACTCAGGAGTGGTTCGATCTGGCCATCGAACGCGAGCTGCACAAGAACCTGGGAGGCGCGGATGTTGGGAATGAGGTGCGGTCGCTCGCGCGCGAAGATAATCCTGTCGCCACGCTGAAGCAGTGGGAATCGCACGACATGCTGGCTGCGATCCATCCTAACCTGCCGCGTCGAAAGCCGGACTACGACAGCTTAAACAAGCTCGCGCGGGTGCGCGGTAATCTGATGGAATCCGGGCTCAGGCCGCGGCTGAACGTGCCGGTGATGTACTACACGCTGGGACGGCTGAAAGACCGCGAAGCGGCGGCGGCGATGCGCAATATGGAGCTTCGAGCGTCTGAAATCAAAGAAGTGGATGACCTGGTGGGGCACGCGCAGAAAATTGTTCAGGACCTGAAGGGGCGCAAAACCAACGCGCCAAAGGACGCGTATTTCTATCTGGTATCCGTGCTACCGGAGATGCTTGGGTTCATCGAAGTGGAAATGCCGAACCCCAAGGCCATCGCGAAGATCAGGAATTACCTGCAGAAATGGCGCCCGCTGCGTCTGGGGCTTCCCGTCGGTGAGCTGGAGGCCCTGGGAGTGCCGCGGGGACCGAAATTCGACAAAATTATTGAAGAGCTTTTCGAATTGCAGCTGCGCGGACGAGGGCGCGACCCGGAGAGCCGCGTAAAGATTCTCCGCAATCTGGCGGGCATCAAAGAAGAGCCAAAGAAAAAACCGGAGAAGGAAAAGAAGCGCAAAGGCAAGGACGCCGGTGCGCTGGAAGGAAAGCACGATAAATCGAAAAGCGAAACTCCGGGAACGACTCCTCCAGTTGCCGCCGCGAAACCGGCACCGGCCAGCGAGAAGGTGGCGAGCGCCGCAGCGGGCGCGTCCGCGGCAAAGGCAAAAGGAAAATCGGCAAAGGCCGGCGCTGCCGCGAAGCACGCACGTCCCGCCGCAAAGCCGAAAGGGCGAGCCGCAAAGTCCGGCCGGCGTTAGCCTCACTGCAGAGATTTCGAACTTCAGGAAGCTGAGTCGAACCTGGCGAGCGTCGTCTCGCGAAGTTCGGCCTGGCGATTCGTGATGGCCGATTCTTCGAAGCTGGTTTAGAATAGATTTTGAATGGCTCCCCCGAATTTCGTTCACCTACATCTGCACACGGACTACTCTCTCCTGGACGGCGCTTGCGAAATCGGCGAATTGACGGCCGAAGCGGCGCGCCGAGGCATGCCTGCGGTTGCGGTTACCGACCACGGAAATCTTTTTGCCGCCGCGAATTTCTTTCATAAGGCTGGCACTCACGGGGTAAAGCCCATCATCGGCTGCGAGGTGTATGTTGCGCCGGATAATCACAAGAATCGCGGCAGCGACGCGGAGCGGTCGAACCATCTCGTCCTGCTCGCAGAGAATGAAGAAGGCTATCGCAATCTGATTCAGCTGGTTTCCACCGGGTTTCTCGATGGCTTCTATTACAAACCCCGTGTGGACCACGATCTGCTTCAGCAGCACAGCAAAGGATTGATCGCGCTCTCGGCCTGCCTGCGAGGCGAAGTGGCTGACGCCCTCGTCTCTGAAAAATACGACCAGGCGAAAACCAACGCGTATCGCCTGCGCGACATTTTTGGCAAGGGGAATTTCTTCCTCGAGGTGCAAGACCAGGGAATGGAGATCGAGACGCGCATCAATCGCGATCTCGTGCAGCTTTCGCGCGAAACCGGCATTCCTCTTGTCGCTACGAACGATTGCCACTATCTGACCCGCTCCGACGCTCATGCACAAGAAGTGCTGATGTGCATCCAGACCGGCAAGACGATGAGCGACAGCCAGCGCATGAAGTTCCCCACGGACCAGTTTTATTTCAAGACGGCCGAGGAAATGGCGGAGGTGTTTCGAGAGTTGCCGGACGCCGTCTCGCGCACTGTGACGATCGCCGATCGCTGCAACGTGAAAATCCAACGAGTAACAAATCCATTCCCGGAATTCAAAGTACCCGAGGGCTTCACGACGGATTCATATTTCGAAAAGGTGGTTCGAGAGGGGTTTCTTACGCGCGCCCCACTGCTCGAGAGGCAGGCCGCCGAGAATCGCCTGCGGCATCCGCTGCCGGTGTACGAGAGCCGACTGACGTCTGAAATCGAAATGATCAAGAAGATGCGTTTCGCAGGCTACTTCCTGATCGTCTGGGATTTCATTCACTACGCGCGGGCGCAGGGCGTTCCAGTGGGGCCGGGACGCGGATCAGCGGCGGGAAGTCTAGTGAGCTACGCGCTGCACATCACTGACGTCGATCCGCTCCAGTACGATTTGCTGTTCGAGCGCTTCCTCAATCCGGAACGCGTCTCGCTGCCCGATATCGATATCGATTTTTGCATGCGGAGACGCGGCGAAGTGATTGATTACGTTCGCCAGAAATATGGCGACAAGAGCGTCGCACAGATCATTACCTTCGGGACGATGGCGGCGAAGGCGGTGCTGAAAGACGCGGGCCGCGCGCTCGACATGCCATACGGCGACGTTGACCGGCTGGCGAAAATGGTTCCGACCACTCTGAACATTTCGCTCGAAGACGCGTTGAAGCAATCGCCGCAGCTCGATTCGATGCGTGAGAAGGACGAGCGCGTGAAGGAATTGGTGGAAGTGGCGCTGCGGCTCGAAGGTCTGGCGCGTCATGCTTCAACGCATGCCGCAGGAGTGGTGATTTCTCCGCGCCCGCTCACCGAGATCGTTCCGCTGTACAAGTCGAACAAGGATGAAATTTCCACCCAGTACGACATGAACGCGCTCGAGCGCATCGGCCTGCTGAAAATGGATTTCCTCGGGTTGACGACGCTGACGGTGCTGAGCGACGCGGTAAAGCTGATCAAGCAGAATCGCGGCACCGATATTGACCTGGACACGCTGCCGCTGGACGACGAAGCTTCCTACAAGCTTTTCGCTCGCGGCGATACCACCGGAATCTTCCAGTTTGAGTCACACGGCATGCGCGACATTCTGCGCCGTTATCAGCCTACGCGCCTCGAGGACTTAACCGCGCTCAACGCGCTCTACCGCCCCGGCCCGATCCAGGGCGGCATGATTGACGATTTCATCGCGCGCAAGCACGGCAAGAAAAAAGTCACCTACGATCTACCGGAGCTGCAGGAGATTCTGGCCGAGACTTGGGGCGTGATCCTCTACCAGGAACAGGTGATGCAGATTGCGAACCGTCTGGCTGGATTTTCGCTGGGCGATGCAGACCTGCTGCGCCGCGCGATGGGCAAAAAGAAGCACGAGGAAATGGCCGCGCAGCGCGAGAAATTCGTCACAGGCTGCATCGCGCGAAAGGTTCCGCAGAAAAAGGCCGAGAAACTATTCGATCTGATGGCGGAGTTTGCCGGCTACGGCTTCAATAAGTCGCACTCCTGCGCGTACGCGTTACTCGCTTACCAGACCGCATATCTCAAAACGCACTATCCCGTCGAATTCATGGCCGCGATGCT
>DATNKB010000077.1:0-4043 GCA_035603595.1 Candidatus Dormiibacterota bacterium | reverse complement strand
CTGGCCGCGTCAAGATGAGGATGAGGGTGGACGAGCGCCACTTGCAGGTTCACGGAGTGGTGCATGGCGGGATTCTTGCGGCGCTGGCCGACACGGCTGGTGGACTCGCGACCTACATGGCATGTCCGCGAGGCACGCGAGTCGCCACAATCGAGATGAAAATCAATTACCTCGAAGCCGTCGAAGGCGGAACAGTGACCGCCGAAGCGGAAGTTGTCCGGCTGGGACGCCACATCTCAGTGGTCGACTGCGACATTCGCGATGAAAATGGCCGCTTGGTTGGAAAGGCGTTGATGACGTTTTTCGTGGGGCCGTTTCAAACCAACCGCAAGCCGCGGCACGCGAAACCAGACAAGCGCTGATTGGCTGCGGGCACACTCATCGCGATGAAAAATCGTAGGTGCAAAATCCTATTGTTCGTCTATTCGCCGTGCCCGTTCTGGCCGTTCGATCCGCCGTGCGCTGCCTCTTCGCCGTCCTTAAACAAGTACTTGATGCTGTGCTTATAGACGAGAAGGTTCGGACTGCCGTTACGAGTGAGTTTAATGCAATCGCGGTCATACCATTCGACGGTACCATGGAGCACTTCGCCATCGGTTAGAACCACAGCGACCGGTGAGTGAGACTGCATCTGCTTGACGTAATAAAAGTTCTCCGCGTGCGTCTGCTCCGGCGGGGCTGGTTTTTTACGCGGTTGTGGTTGTTGGGGCGCGGCCGGGACCGGTCGCGGCGCGAATTGCTGTTCCTTCACGTCTGTCAACGTAGGACGGAAAAGCTTGCGGTTCACCATAAAACTCCTTCTGGAATGTGCTACCTGTTATGACTATGTGAGCGCTGATTCGGTTGCAAATAAAGTTGACGAAACTTAAAAATTTAATTGGCGGAAATGATGCTAGTGCGCGGTAAGCGAAGCGACATAGGCATCTAGACCTATCTGCCTGCCGACGTTCCGCTTCAGGCGGCTTTCGAGGTTGTCGAGGCCTTCAGTAGCCCGCATGACCCACTCAAGGTTGATCTTTTTACTGAGGGTCTCCAATTCCGGCTGCAAATCCGGATTTTTCGGGAGACTGCTCTTGGGGCCCTGCGAATATTCGAGTAGATCGGTAAGCAAACTATAGAACAGCGCCAGAATATTTTCAAACGATTCCTTCTCCTGCTTGGCAAGCTGCGCTGTGGCTGCGAAAATTTCGCTGTAGTTTCCGGCAGTCACTGCTTCGGAAAGCAGGCTCAACACGCTTCTGCGAAGGCGCGCTGATTCCTGGAGATCGAGTTCCAGCGCGATTCCTGGACTTCCATCTGAAAGCTGGGACGCCAACTTGCGCTCGGCCGGCTTTGCGCTGGTGCGCTCCTTCAGAAACGATTGAATCGCCTCCGCGGGCACCGGCGCGAAATGGAATTGCAGGCAGCGCGAACGAATTGTCTGGAGAAGAGAATCGGGAGCTGGCGCGAGAAGAATAAGCGTCGCGCTCTCAGGTGGCTCTTCGAGGATTTTTAGAAATACATCTGCATCCGTCCAGCGCATCGTATCGGCGCCGTCGAGAATGAAAACGCGCCGGCGCCCCTGCGGCTTGAAATAGGCTGCGCGTTGCACGGCACGCAACTGGCCAATGCGGATCATGGGACGCGCAACCGGAGTGAGACGGCGAACGGGATCGGGCACAATCAGCCAGACATCCGGATTCGGCTCGACGATCAGCGGCATTCGCTCGACCGCGGCAGCGTCGGCACTTTCGCCGCGTTCGGCGAGACCGGCTTGAATCAGAGGCGCCGGATCGGCAAGAGCGGCCATGCGGCGGCAGGAATCGCACTCGCCGCAGAAGTCGTCCTTCAGGCGCTCGCAGTTTGCGGCCTGCGCGAACATTCGGGCCAGCGTGTATTTGCCAATCCCGCGTGGCCCGGTGAAAAGCAGGGCACTCGGAACACGTTCGCGCCTCAGCATTCCGCGCAGGGCGCTGACGATTCTCTCGTTGCCGAGAAATTCGTCAAATCCCATCTACGATTTCACCATTACGTAACAGAAGTTCATCGCGTCGCCCCTTGCGGTTTCAGGAAGCGAGTTTCGATCGCGTTGAGAATTTCGGCGTGGATTGCGTCCGGCGAACGAAGAGCGCAGGCGTTCGCGTCGAAGCATTCGATTCGCACCCAGTGAGGCTGCCGCGCGAGTTCGTCATAGACTTCCGCAGCGGCCTTGAGATGAGCGATGTCCGATTCAAGAATATCGCGCCGAAGCTTAGTGTAGTTGCGTGCGCCTTTCTCGCCGACGAGGCGATGCGCTTCCGCCACCGGAATGCGCAGGTAGATCACGAGATCTTCCGCGGGCAGTGAGTAGATCTCATATTCGAGTTTCTTGAGCCAGTCGATGAATTCACCGCGGTCGTCCCTTCGAACGCGAGCGCCCTGATGCGCGAGATTTGAGCCGATATAGCGATCGGCAAGAACCGTCCGCCCGGCAGACAATTCGGATTCAATCCCGGGTTTTGCTTCGTAGCGATCGCCGGCGTAGAGCAGAGCGGAGAAATGAGCGTCCACTGCGTCGAGCGGCCCGAAATCGCCATTCAGGAAGCGGGCGACGAGTTTGCCGAAGAATCCGTCATAGCGCGGGAAGCTGATCTGGCTGAGCGGAACGTTGCGCTCGGAAAGGGAGCGAGCGAGCATATCGAGCTGCGTCCTTTTTCCGGAGCCGTCAATTCCTTCTATGACGATGAGTTTTCCGCGCGCTGACATCGGGTGAAGGAGAGTTTAGCAGATTCTTAGGACCCCCTTTTACCGTAGATTAGAACTTCCTCGGCGCCTTGTTTTCAATGCTTTGCGAGAATTCCTAATCGCGGAACCGTGTATTGAGCACTCGAATCATTGAATCCATCCCGGCTTTCATATGATCAAAAAGCACCGGCGAAAATTGAGCGATTGTCGTCACGTTTCGGGTGCACGGTTCATTCGTATCTCGCTAGTCGAATTGCTTCTTGACCCACACATAGGCGGCCGTGGTCAGGCTTGTCATGAAGAAGAGAATTACGCCGTCCACGAACGAATGATAGCTGACGGCGCTCATGCCGCTACCCGCAAACATCACGGCCGGAACATTCAATGCTGAAAGGATGCGCGTAATTAGAGCCAGGGCAGCGCTTAACAAACACAATCCATAGCTAGCACGCATGATGTGTTTTTCCATCCGGAATCTCCTCGTTGTACAGAGTAGGCGAGCCGATCGCACACGTCGCTGGCGCGAGCCTATAACCGAAGCGAAGGAGCAGTCAAACAAGGATATTTGGCGAGCTAGGCGGCGTACTGCAATCCGGGGAAATGACTCACGCTAATGCTTTTCCTCTTCAGCCTCGCCTGGTAGCAGGATGCGGCTTGTCACGCGGAAGCGCTTGTAGTCTTTGTAGCGGACGGTCATGCGGATGCGGATGTCGCCTGAGCTGAAGTGGAGGACGTCATCGGCGTGGGTGTATGTCGGGAACCAATAGTGGCCTTCGATGTTTTCGCGGTAGGTTTCAAAGCGCGGGAAGAAATTCTCTTCGTTGTGTTTCAAAATGTCGGGAACAGCTTTGCCGTAAGTCTTGACGATTTCAAGGTCCTTGTCGTCCACCCAAATGCGTCCCTGAAAATAGCGCTGATTCTTTTCGATTTTCTTGGGCTTCACTTCGAAAACGTAGGTGGCGAGCTCGTCAACCCGCTGGCGGCCTACGTACGCAATGTCGTACTTAGATAATTCATTGGTTGTGAGAACAAAGGGCTGCACATTTTGCAGGTCAGCGAAGTCTTGTTCGGATAGAGAGACGCGCTGGAGAGTGGAGGGAGGCGCGTACGTCACCTTGTCGTAGCGCTTGCCAGTGGTACTGAAAACGATGTCGCTGGTCATGCGGTATTCGCCGTCGGGCTGGCCACTGAAGTCGATCGTTTGTACGACAAAGGTCTGCGTGTAGGTGTAATTGTCGCGTTCCCGCTTGAATTCCGCTTCGCGTTCGGCGAAGTGCTGGATGATCTGCTCGGCTGGAACGGACGGCGGCTCGGTGGAAATGGCGGAGGAGGATTGATCG
>DATNKB010000076.1:0-17600 GCA_035603595.1 Candidatus Dormiibacterota bacterium | reverse complement strand
GAACTGGACTCGATTCTCTCCGAGCGCGAAAAGGTTAACGCCAAGCTGCAACAAATCCTTGACCAGGATACGGAGCCTTGGGGTATCAAGGTAACGAAGGTTGAGGTCAAACAAGTCGATATTCCGGAGAATATGCAGCGCGCCATCGCCAAACAGGCGGAGGCGGAGCGCGAACGTCGCGCTAAAATTATTCACGCGGAAGGCGAATTTGAAGCTTCGACGAAGCTGGCGGACGCAGCCGAAGTGCTGGAAAAGCAGCCCGCCGCTATCCAGCTCCGGTATTTGCAGACTTTGACCGAAATCGGCGTCGAGAAAAACACGACGATCGTGTTCCCGCTGCCAGTGGATATCATTTCGCAGTGGGTGCAGGCGGCAGCGAAAAAATAGGAGCTTATGGCAGGAAGAGGACAACGCGGAGGTGGAGGCGGCGATCGAGTACTCGAGAGCCGGCATTTGGTAGGACTCTTCCTCGGAGTCGTCCTGCTCTGCGGCGTTTTCTTTACGCTCGGCTACGTGATGGGTCGCAACCAATTCGGCGGCCCGGTCCACGCAGAGGATAAACGAACTCGCGAGACACCTTCGCCAGCGCCGGCCGCAGCGAAATCGAAACAATCCGATCCGGCGCCACCCTCAGCATCTGGCGATTGGGATTTCTACGGCAAGTCATCACCTAAGAATCCAGACACAACCGACGAAGGCGCAGCAGGAGCGCGCAACACCGGGACTTCTTCCTCACCGGCTGCGAAAACCAAGCCCATCGCTTCAGCAACGCCTCCAGGCCGCTTCCAGCCGCCCAAGATGGGCAAGAGCTCAATCGTCCTGCAAGTCTCCGCTCTCACGCGGCAGAGTGACGCCCTCGCCATGGCCGACGCCATCCAGCAAAAAGGATTTCCGTCTTTCGTCGTGACGCCCACCACCGACAATTTCTACCGCGTCCAGGTGGGCCCGTACGCCGATGAAAAGTCGGCCGATGCTTCCAAGCGCGCCCTCGAACAAGCCGGTTTCAAGTCTATAATCAAACGCTAGATGACATTCAGCCGGCAGACGCGAGTCCTGCTCGCCCTGGGCAGCGGCATTGCCTTGGCATTGTCCTTTCCAAATTACAATTTGCCATTGCTCGCCTGGGGCTCGATCGGCATGCTCGTCCTCGCTTCCATCGGCGCGCCGCCTCGCGAAGCTCCACTCTACGGTTTCCTTCACGCTTTCGTTTTTTATCCCATCTGCCTGCCGTGGATCGCCACAGTGATGCGTCAATACGGCAACGTCGATCCGTGGCTCTCCGCAGGAATCCTTAGCCTTTTCGGAATCGCGGGCGGAATCATCTGGTCCACGTTCTCGATGAGCGTCGCTTTCGTCGCGCGAAGAAAAGGCATCGCTCTTGCGTGCGTGCTGGCTCCATTCTTTTGGGTCACGCTTGAATTTGCGCGCACACATCTTCCGTACATCGGCTTCCCATGGAATCTCACCGGCTACGCTGCCAGCAACAGCCTCGCGCTTCTGCAGTTGACGCCCATCACCGGCATTTGGGGCCTCTCCTTCGTGATTGCCGCGTACGGCTCATTTCTCGCTTATGTAGCCTTAATGCGAGAACCTCAGGCCTGGAAATCCGCCCTCGTCGTAACGCTTGCGCTCATTGTGATCGCCATCAGCGGCTATCTGGTGCCCATCGCAACGCCACACCATATCGCGCATCTCGTCCAAACGAATTTCCCGCAGTCCGAGCAGTATCCTTCTGACTGGATGCAGGTTCATGCAGGCGAACTCGATCAGCTCGCGCAAATCAGCGTCGATGCCGCGAAGAAGACTCCGGGCCTCATCGTCTGGCCCGAAGTTCCGGCTCCCTTCAGCATGCAGGATCCGTCGTTTGCGTCACGCATGGTGCGTATCGCAAAAGAGTCGGGCAGCGAGTTTCTGGTAGGCGTCGTGGATTGGCAGAAAAATGATGATTGGCAGAAAAATGATGATTGGCAGAAAAATGTGGAGCGGCAGAAGAATGCAAACGCCAACGCCAAGAATCAGTGGTCGGCTTACAACAGCGCCGTTCTGCTCGACGCCTCAGGGCGCCGCACGTATGCCTACAACAAGATCCACCTCGTACCGTTCGGCGAATATGTTCCGTTGCGCGAATGGCTCACGTTCGCCGGCCGCCTTACCGCAGATATTTCCGATTTCACCCCTGGCGTCGAATATGCGGTGGGCCACGCCGACCGGCCCTTCGGCACGTTCATCTGCTACGAAGCAATTTTCCCCAACGAAATTCGCCGCTTTGCCGCCAATGGCGCCGAACTGCTAATCAACATCTCGAACGACGGCTGGTTCGGTCGCAGCGCCGCTCCCGCGCAGCATCTGATGATGTCGCGCGTCCGTGCGGTCGAAAGCCGACGCTGGATGCTGCGCGATACCAACAACGGTTTCACCGTCTCCGTCGATCCCTACGGCCGCATCGTGTCGCGACTCCCTACCGACATCCGCGGCGAACTCGAAGCCCCCTACGATTTCCGCTCCGACATAACGCCATACGTCCGCTTCGGCGACTGGCTCTGCTGGCTGTGCCTCATCGCCTCAATCTGCATCCTCGCACTGGCGATAGCGCGCCCCAATCCCTTGTAGCGCGGCATCTTGCCGGCTCTTTTGACGTTGTGGCGGCCACCTCAAGTGTGTGTTTGGCTTTGTCTTCCCGCTACGGATGGCGATCTTTAGCTGAGAGCAGGGCAGAAAACGGAAGCGACGTCACATTTCGAAATATTTTCGCTGGTGTTACCAGATCGGATTCCTGGGGTGGCTCAATCGTATGTTCATCCCTGGTGTCAAAGTAGCTGCTCGTACGTTCTTCCTCATTCCCTTTGTTGTCGTACGAAATCGTTTCCGCGAATCCCCACCGCCAGGCGGTCCGGAATTGCCGCTCCATTCGAATGAGGACTCCTTGACGATCAAAGCAATAATACGAGGAGTCCGAAAAGTCTAGCCCTACACCGACAACACGTACCAAGACGGGTGAATCAGCGCGACTCCACACCGAAGCCGTTTCTGTCCACTCGCTGGGCCATTCTGGAATCTCTTTAACAGATTGATATTCATGCCAGGAACTTTCGTCAGGTGAGGCGAAGATGCGGGGGCTTTGCTGGATCGCGCTTGGAATGCCGCAGGCTCGTGCAAATCTCTGTAATGGATCGTTGGGCTTGGAGCGGCTACTCCATCCGCACATCGCGCAGCAGGTGACTGCTAAAGCCAAAATCCATACTTTCGAGGCAATTCTGCGACGACCGCCGTTTTGTCGAGGTGCGAACATACTCAATCCTGCCGCCAATGAGCCCAGCATACAGTGTCGCTCGTCCATTTTCCATTTTCACTTTTCCATTTTCCTCTGTACTCTATCCCCATGCCCGAACACATCGAAGATATCCAGCACCGCTACGCCGAGCTCAAAAAGCGCATGGAGCTCGTGCGGAGCTATCTTTGACGCCCCAGCCGCCCGCCAGCAACTAGCCGCCCTGGAAGAAAAAGTCAGCGACGCAAACTTCTGGCAGGACCAGGAAAAGGCCCAGGCCGTCCTACAGCAGCGCAAGGTAATCGAAGACCGCGTCACCGCTGAAGACACGCTCAATCGCAAAATGAGCGACGTCGAGACCTACTTCCACCTCGCCGAAGAAGAAAAAGATGACGCTCAGCGCGCCTCGCTCCTCGAAGACGTAGCCAAAGAAATCGCAGCCGCTGACGCCTACGTTTCCAGCCTCGAAACAAAAACGCTCCTCGCCGGCGAAAACGACCGCCTCAACGCGATCGTCACAATCAAACCCGGCGCCGGTGGCACCGAATCGCAGGATTGGGCCGAAATGCTTCTCCGCATGTACATGCGCTGGTCGGAGCAGAAAGATTTTCGCGCATCGCTCGTGGATTCAACACCCGGCGAAGAGGCTGGCATCAAATCCGCCACGGTCCTCATCGAAGGCGAGAACGCTTACGGTATGCTCGTCGGCGAAAGCGGCGTCCACCGCCTCGTGCGCATTTCCCCATTCGACCAGGCCGCCCGCCGCCACACATCTTTCGCATCCGTTTTCGTCATCCCTGAAATTGACGACCAGATCGAAATCAACGTCCGCCCCGAAGACTTGCGCGTCGACACATTCCGCGCCGGCGGCCACGGCGGCCAGAACGTCAACAAAGTCGAATCGGCCGTGCGGATCACTCACCTCCCGAGCGGCATCGTCGTCCAGTGCCAGAATGAACGAAGCCAGCACAAGAACCGCGAAATCGCCATGAAGATGCTGCGCTCGCAGCTATACGAACAGGAAATCGAAAAGCGCCGCGAAGATCTGCGCAAGCTCGACGCCTCCAAGCCAGAAATCAGCTTCGGCAGCCAGATCCGCTCCTACACGCTTCAGCCCTACCAGCTCATCAAAGACGTCCGCACCAAAGTTGAGCGCGGCGATGTAGACAAAGTTCTCAACGGCGACCTCGACGAATTTATCCGCGCTTATCTTCTGTACCGCCGCGATCTCGACGCCACTCCTGCTCGCAAGTAGTTGCACGGCGCAGAAATAGCCTTTGAATTAAGGCAAGTTACAGGTACCGCTTGGCTATGGAATTTCGCTGCTCCGAATGTCCCGCGGTGTTCTGCTCCCTGGAGGATTGGCCCCATTCTGCGTCGCATTTCAATCCTCTAAATCCCCGTTCGCCTTTGCTTTAACCCATTTCCCTGCATCGCGTTGACACCCCTATACCCGCGTGCTACCGTGATTATTCGTGGGTTTCGCGTTTATTAGCTAAATACGGCCCCGGATTTGCTGTCCATTCCTTGGGAGGATACTGTTTTGGCGCACGCCGATGAGAAGTTCCTGTTTACCTCGGAGTCTGTAACCGAGGGTCACCCCGATAAAATTGCCGACCAGATTTCCGACGCCGTCCTCGACGCCGTCATGACAGACGACCCGATGGGTCGCGTTGCCTGCGAAACCCTCGTAACCACCGGTCTGGTAGTCGTCGCCGGCGAAATCACCACAAAGACCTATGTCGACTTTGCTGACCTCTCGCGCGAAGTCATCAAGGACGTCGGCTACACCCGCGCCAAATATGGCTTCGACTCCGAAACCTGTGGCGTCATCTGCGCCATCAAGAAGCAGTCCGACGATATCGCCATGGGCGTCGATACCGGCGGCGCCGGCGATCAGGGCTTGATGTTCGGCTTTGCCTGTGACGAAACCCCCGAGCTGATGCCCATGCCCATCCAACTCGCGCATCAACTCACCAAGCGCCTCGCCGATGTTCGCAAGTCCGGTAAACTTGATTTCCTCCGTCCGGATGGCAAATCCCAGGTCACAGTCGAATACATCGAAGGGCGCCCCGCGCGCGTCGATACTGCCGTCATCTCCACGCAGCACAGCGAGAAAGTTTCCCAACGCGACTTGACCGACGCGATCATCAACGAAGTCATCAAGCCGGTAATTCCCGCGGAGATGCTCGATAGCAAAACCAAATTCCACATCAATCCCACCGGTCGTTTCGTCATCGGCGGACCAATGGGCGATGCCGGCCTCACCGGCCGCAAAATCATCGTCGACACCTACGGCGGCTACAGCCGTCACGGCGGTGGCGCGCTTTCCGGAAAAGATCCAACCAAGGTCGAC
This sequence comes from Candidatus Dormiibacterota bacterium, assembly GCA_035603595.1. Lineage (GTDB taxonomy): Bacteria > Acidobacteriota > Terriglobia > Acidiferrales > UBA7541 > Palsa-295. The sequence goes on along the minus strand of DATNKB010000076.1, from coordinate 11,976 downwards.
CGCTCCGCCTGCTACATGGCTCGTTACGTCGCGAAGAATATCGTGGCCGCAGGACTCGCCACGAAGGTCGAAGTGCAGCTCGCCTACGCAATCGGCGTCGCCGAGCCCGTTTCCGTTATGACCGACACCTTCGGCACCGGTGTGATTCCAGATTCGCAAATCACCGAGTTGATTCGCGCGAATTTCAAGCTAACGCCCAAGGGCATCATCGAAACGCTCGACCTTCGCCGGCCAATCTACCGTCCGACCGCCGCCTACGGCCACTTCGGCCGCACGGGCCCTGGCTTCACCTGGGAAAAAACGGACAAAGCCGACGCCATTCGCAAGGACGCCGGCTCACGCGGCGCAGTAGCCGTTTCGCGCCCATAAAGTGCACGGCGCCGCAGAAATGCAACTTGTCATTCCGAGCGCAGCGAGGAATCTGAGTTGGTAGCGTCGGGCGGCGGCGGCAATTGAATTAGAAATTTCCGTATCCATTTCAAAAGGGGATTCTCCGTGGAAACAGTGGCGAAACTAAATGGCGACGTAAAAGACATCGCTCTAGCAGACGACGGTAAGCGCAAAATCCAATGGGCCAATCAGCACATGCCCGTCCTGCAGCTAATCCGCAAGCAATTCATAAAAGACCAGCCCCTCAAGGGCATCCGCGTCTCCGCCTGCCTGCACGTCACCAGCGAGACCGCTAATCTCGTGATCACCCTTCGCGACGGCGGCGCCGATGTCGTTCTCTGCGCCTCGAATCCGCTCTCAACGCAAGATGATGTCGCCTCATCCCTCGTCCGCGATTACAACATCCCCACCTATGCCATCAAAGGTGAAGACAACGCCACCTATTACTCGCATATCTCCGCCGCTCTCGACCACAAGCCACAAATCACCATGGACGATGGCGCCGACCTCGTCACCCAGTTGCTCACGAAGCGCACCGATTTGCTCAGCGGCGTAATCGGCGGCACCGAAGAGACCACCACCGGCGTAATCCGCCTCCGCGCCATGGCCAAAGACGGCACCCTGAAATTCCCGATCGTCGCCGTCAACGACGCACTCACCAAGCACTTCTTCGACAATCGCTACGGCACCGGCCAGTCCACCCTCGACGGCATCATCCGCGCCACGAACCTCCTCCTCGCCGGCCTCAAAGTAGTCGTCGCGGGCTACGGCTGGTGTGGACGCGGCGTCGCTATGCGCGCCAAAGGGCACGGCGCAGACGTCATCATCACCGAAGTGAATCCCACCAAGGCCATCGAAGCCGTGATGGATGGCTTCCGCGTGATGCCCATGAACGAAGCCGCAAAAGTTGGCGACGTGTTCGTCACCGTCACCGGCAATAAGAACGTCATCGCCCACGATCACTTCGAAAGAATGAAAGACGGCGCCGTGGTCAGCAACTCGGGCCACTTCAACGTCGAAATCGATATCCCCGCGCTCGAAAAGCTTTCGAGCGGCAAGAAAGAAGCCCGGCCTTTCGTCGAAGAATACACAATGAAAGACGGTCGCCGGATTTATCTCCTGGGCGACGGTCGTCTCATCAACCTCGCAGCTGCAGAGGGCCATCCCGCGTCGGTGATGGACATGAGCTTCGCCAACCAAGCCCTGGCCGCCGATTACATGGTCAAGAACGCAAAGGACCTCAAGCCCCAGGTCTACCCGGTCCCCGAGCACCTCGACCAGCAAATCGCCAAGCTGAAGCTCGAATCCATGGGCTTCCAAATCGATAAGCTCACGCCCGAGCAAGAGCACTACCTGGCCTCCTGGTCCGAAGGCACCTAGACTCTTCCGCAAATAATCGACAGTAGGGGCAACGGCATGCCGTGCCCGCTGTCGCATTCACCTAGCCCGCCGTAAACGGCGTAGGTTGGGTAGCCACGACGTAGCCGTTCGCGTCGAGGGTCTCACCGCCTTCTGTAGCGCCGGTCTTTAGACCGGGAGGGTTTTGCCTTCCGCCTCCCATTTGAAATTTCCAATCTCCAATTTCAAATTGCCTTACACTAGCCCAGCGTCGGCAACCAGCACGGCCCGGAGGCCATCCATGAAACTCGTCCGCATCTCTTCGTTCTTAATCCTAGTCGTGGCAACGACGTTCGGGATCCGCACCCACACCGCCGTAATGCCGCCCACGGCACCCCCGCCCCCAAATTTCATTCTCGTCGCCCACAGCGGCGCCGGCGACATCAGCAAAGCCCCTCCCGAATTCGTCGAGTCCCGCCGCGCAGGCATGGTCGTCGCCATAAAAAAGGGCTACGCCATCCTCGCCGCAGGCGGCACCAGCCTCGACGCCGTCGAATCCACAATCCGCTCCATGGAAGATTCCGGGCTGTACGATTCCGGCCGCGGCGCCTATTACACTCGCGACGGCATCCCCGAAATGGACGCCGCCATCATGGACGGCAAAACCCTCGCCGCAGGATCCGTCGCCGCGCTGCAACACATCGCCAATCCCATCCACCTCGCGCGCCTCGTGATGGAAAAAACGCCGCACGTGATGCTCGTCGGCACCGGCGCAGAGCGCTTCGCCGAATCGCAAGGCATCGAACTCGTCTCGCCTTATTATTTCTACAACGAACATCTCTGGCAGCAGTACCAGCGCGCAAAAGAAAAAGCAGATGAAGACAAAAAGAAAACCTCCGCCATGCCCGACGATCCGATGCGCGAACACGGCACCGTCGGAGTCGTCGCTCTCGACCAGCAAGGCAACCTCGCCGCCGGCACCTCGACAGGAGGCACCACCTACAAAATGCCCGGCCGCGTAGGCGATTCGCCAATCATCGGCGCCGGCACCTACGCCAACAACGAAAGCTGCGCCGTCTCCGGCACAGGCGTCGGCGAATTCTTCATGCGTAATATCGTCGCCGCCGATATCTGCGAACGCGTCCGCTACCTCCACGTCCCGCTCGAGCAGGCCGCCAACGACGTAGTCATGAAAGAGCTGGTCGATCAGAAAGGTGAAGGCGGTGTAATCGCCCTCGACCATCAGGGCAACGTCGCCACCCCATTCAACACCACCGGCATGATAACCGGCACAGTGCGCCCCGACGGCAAAATCGAAATGAAAGGCTGGAGCAAAACCGCCGAACCCATCTTCGTCCCAGCCACCCAGTAATACATACTTCTCGCAGCTGTCATCCTGAGCGAAGTCCCGCGCGCCTTTGCTCCCTTCGCGAAGCGAAGGCGCGGGACGCGGTCGAAGGATCTCTCTTGGCTTTGAATGGGACAGGCACTCCTGTTTACCCTGAGCCTCGAAAGGCCTGTCCTCTGCCGCTCACTCCCGCCACAACGTGCAGGTGATGAAATCGTCAGAATCCCCAGAGTAAGAATCCGCCAGCTACGCCCGCGTCTCTCCGATGCATGATCCAGGCATGTTTCTGCTTGACCCTCAGATAACCCTATGGTACACAGTAACATGATGGTTAGCGAGAGCAGGTCAGCTTGATGGAGGCCCGGTAGCAGCCTGGTGCCCCCGCCTCACAGGTTTCCCGCCCAGAATTCTAATCGTTACACCGCGATTAGAATTCCCCGCAAGTGATTCAAAACAAAGCACAGACACAATTCCTAATCGTTACAAATCAGCGTTTTTTCAATCCGGAATTGAGGCTCTGCCTGCGCTGCAAATGGAACTACCGAACAGTCAGCGAATCCGCCGCGGCCCGCGCCAGGCTCAAAACGCGCCCAGGCAAAATTCCAAGGTAAAGTGTCCCAACCGCGCAAACAGCCAGAGCCGTTGCCAGCGAAGCCGCCACAGGCGTGGGCACGTAGTCCTTCGACGGTTCCCAGAAGTACATCGCCACAATCACGCGCAAGTAATAGTAGGCGCCGATCACGCTATTGATCGCCGCAATCACCACGAGCCACACGACCCGCGAATCCAGCGCAGCCTGAAACGCGAAGAATTTTCCGAGGAATCCGCCCGTCGCCGGAAGGCCCAGCAGCGACAGCAGGAAGAGCGCAAAACACGCCGCGAGCACCGGCTGCTTCGAGCCGAGCCCGCCATAGTCCTGAATCTCGAGCCGCTTTTCGCCCTGCTGCCCGAGATGCGACAGGACAAGGAAGGCGCCAATTTTCATCAGCGCGTACGAAGCGAGATAAAACAGAATCGCCGCCACGCCCAAATCAGTTGCCGCCGCGAACGCCACCAGAATGTATCCCGCATGGGCGATCGACGAATACGCCAACATCCGCTTTACGTTCGTCTGCACCAACGCCGCGAAATTTCCGATGCACATCGTCAGCACGGCCGAAACCCATACGGCCCAGAACCACAAATCGCTCGAAGTTCCGAATGCCACGTAAAAGATCCGCACCATCACCGCGAACGTCGCCACCTTCGGGGCCGACGCAAGCAGCGCCGTCACGGGTGTGGGCGAACCCTGATACACGTCGGGCGCATAAATTTGAAATGGTGCCGCGACGACCTTGAATCCAAGGCCAACAAACATCAGGCCGAGGCCCAGAATCGCGAGCCCGGCGGGAGGCGTGATTTGGAATGCTGCCTGGATCGCATCGATGCGCGTGGTGCCCGTCGCGCCGTATGTCATCGCGATTCCGTAAAGAAAAAATGCCGTTGCGAAGGAACCCAGAAGAAAGTATTTCAACGAAGCTTCGTTCGACTCGAGTGCCCGCCGCCGGAAGCCCGCAAGAATGTAGGTCGAGATCGAACTCATCTCCAGGCCAATAAAAGCCGTCACCAGTTCGTTCGCGCCCGCAAGAATCCCCATTCCGGCCGTCGCGAAAAGCACCAGCGCGTAATATTCACCGCGCTGCAAACCTTCATCGTCGAGATATTCATAAGAGCCGAGAATTGCGATCGCCGCCGCTCCGATCACCACCACGTGCACGAAGACGCTGAACGCATCAGCGCGAATCAACCCGCTGTAGGCCAGTCCCGGATCGATGGCTGCCAGGCGAATGGTGAAAAGCGCAGCGATCGTGCCCGCCAGCGCGAAATAACCAAGCGCCCGCTGCCGCGCCGGCCCGACGAAAGGATCGAGCACCATAATCAGGATGCCGGTCGCGCACAAAATAATCTCCGGCGCGAGCCTGTAGAGATTGGCGAGCTGTTCGGCGGAAATCTGCATCAGGGACGCACTCGAGCTGCTTCAGTTTTGAATGTCGCCGCGCCGGCAGGAACTGAAGTCCTCTCTGCGGAAGTTGCCGGCGGTGCCGGCCGGTTTGCGTTTTGCGCGCGGCCGGTCATCTGTTCCAGCAGCACATTTGTCGCTGGCTCCATGCGCCGCGTGAAGAGCGGGGAAGCGACGCCCATGAATAAAATCACGAGCGCCATCGTCACCAGAATCACGCGCTCGCGCGTCGAAGCGTCCGGCAGCGTCTTGTTCTTCTCCACCGTCACTTCGCCAAGCGCCACCCGCTGGTACGCCCAAAGAAGATATATCGCCGAAAGCACCGCGCCCGATGCGGCCCACGACGCCCACGCGTGGTGCCGTTCAAACACGCCGATGAGAATCAGAAACTCACCGACGAATCCATTGAGCAGTGGCAGTGCCAGCGACGAAAGGCACGCGAACAGAAAAAACGCCATCAGCACCGGCATCGGTGTCGCAAGCCCGCCGAACTGCTTGATCTCAAACGTGTGCCGCCGGTCGTACAACATGCCCACACCCAAGAACAGCGCCCCGGTGGACACGCCATGATTCAACATCTGATAAATCGCGCCCTGAATCGAGATGGTGCTGAAGGCAAAAATTCCCAGCACCACGTATCCCAAGTGGCTCACCGATGTATAGGCAACGAGCCGCTTCAAATCCGTCTGCACCGTTGCGACCAGCGCGCCATAAACGATCCCGATAATCGCGAGCACCGCGATCACGGGCGCCGCGCGATGCGCCGCATCGGGAAAGAGAGGCAGGCAGAAGCGCAGAATTCCATACGTCCCGAGTTTCAGCATCACTCCCGCAAGAATCACGGAGCCAGCCGTAGGCGCTTCGGTGTGCGCATCGGGCAGCCACGTGTGCAGGGGGAACAGCGGCACCTTGATCGCGAAAGCCAGGAAGAAAGCGCAGAAAAGCAGCATCTCGGTATTGGGCGGGAGGTGCATGACTCCGGCGTGCAGGCGCGCCTGAAGTTCCGGAAAGTCAAACGTACTCGCAAACTGAACAGAGCCGCTCACGTTGTAGAGCCACAGGATTGCGACCAGCATCAGGATCGAGCCGAACATTGTGTACAAAATAAATTTCACGGCGGCGTAAATGCGCCGATCGTGGCCCCAGATGCCAATCAGGAAGTACATCGGAATCAGCGTCAATTCCCAGAAAACAAAAAACAGGAAAAGATCGAGCGAGACGAACACGCCGATCATCGCCGTTTCAATTACGAGCAGCGCGATAAAGAAGCCCTTCACCTTTTCGTGAATTCCTTGCCACGACGCCAGAATCGAAATGGGCACAAGGAAAGTCGTCAGAATCACAAGGAACAGGCTGATACCGTCCACCCCCATGTGATAGCGGATCGCCGATCCGATCCATGGGTGAATTTCTTCGAACTGGTAGCCAGGATTCGCGGTAACGAATCCGCGAATCAGAAACAGCGAAATCACAAATTCCGCGAGCGACACCGCGAGCGCAATGCGCTTGATCCAGGTGTGATCTTCCGAGCGCAGGAAAAGCAGCGCGGGCACGCCCAGCAGCGGCAGGAACGTGAGCACCGTCAAAAGATGTGGCTGCATTTCCACTTAGTGCACCTTCATCCAGATTCCAAGAAGCAGCGCCGTGACGCCCACGGCACCCACCACAACCCACGACGCGTAGCTGCGCGCATTTCCCGATTGCAGTTCGCGCAATTTTCCGCCGGTCTCTCGTGCGAGCCGCGCCGAGCCGTTGACGGTCCCGTCGATCAGGCCTTCGTCCACTGTGTGCCACAGCACGTTCGTCGAGACCCACAGCAGTGGCCGCACGATCACAGCGGCATAGATTTCATCCACGTAGTATTTGTGGAGCACGAGCGTATAGAGCCCGTACATACTCGACGCAAGTTTCTTCGGCAGATCGGGCCGCCGGATATAGAACCACCACGCCAGAAGGATGCCGATCAAGCCCACAATCACCGGCGGTCCGGTAAGGGCGTGGACGAGATCCATCGCCGGGCTGGCTCCGCCTTCTTCGCCCGCTGGCCGCGCTGCCGCTTCTTCTTGGCCGACGCTCGTTTGGACTTCGTAGGCGGCAAACACCGGATGCAGGTACGCGTCGAAGTAATTCGTTCCACCGACGAGCTTAGGTGCGGCAAACCAGCCGCCAAAAATCGCAAAAAACGCGAGAACCATCAGCGGAACGGTCATGTTTTTCGGGGATTCGTGGACGTGCACTTTGTGCTCGTCAAATTGCTGCTTCCCGAAAAATGTGAGGAAAATCAGGCGGAACATATAGAACGACGTGAGCCCGGCCGCGACAAGTCCGAGCAGCCACAGGGGCAGATTCGCATGCGGGCCCGATTGCGCCGCTTCGAGAATTTCGTCCTTGCTGAAAAATCCGGCAAATCCGGGGACGCCGGAAATCGCAAAGGTGGCGATGAACATCGTCCAGAACGTCACCGGGATGACTTTGCGCAGGCCGCCCATCTTGCGCATGTCCTGCTCGCCGCCCATTGCGTGAATCACGCTGCCCGCGCAAAGGAAGAGCAGGCCCTTGAAGAACGCGTGAGTCATCAGGTGGAAAATGCCGGCCGTGTATGCGCCCACGCCGCAGGCCAGAAACATGTAGCCGAGCTGCGACACGGTGGAATAGGCGAGAACTTTCTTTATGTCGGTTTGCACCAAGCCGATCGTGGCCGAGTAGAACGCTGTCGCCGCGCCAACAATGGCGACGATGAGCATGGCGATGGGCGCACGCGAAAAGAGCGGGTGCATCCGCGCAACCATGTAGACGCCCGCCGTCACCATGGTGGCCGCGTGAATCAGCGCGCTGACGGGTGTGGGACCTTCCATCGCGTCGGGCAGCCAGACATAAAGCGGCAGTTGCGCCGATTTTCCGACCGCGCCGATAAAGAGGAGAATGCAAATCGTGGTCAGGACGCCGGCTTGGGTCATCGTGTCCGACGGCATGCCGGAGACCTGCGAAAAAATCGTGCCGAAATCGACGGAGTGAAAGGTCCAGAAGAGCAGCAGAATCCCGATGGTGAATCCAAAGTCGCCGATGCGCGTAGTGATGAATGCTTTTTTGCCGGCGTTGATGGCGGACGGCTTGAGAAACCAGAAGCCGACGAGCAGATAGCTGCACAAACCCACGCCTTCCCAGCCGACGAACATCACGACGATATTCGCGGCGAGCACGAGCGTGAGCATGAAGAACATGAAGAGGTTCAGGTAACTGAAGAACCGGTAGTAACCGCCTTCGTGCGCCATGTAACCGGTGGAGTAGATGTGAATCAGCGTGCCGACAAAGGTGACGGTGAGCAGCATCACGATGGTGAGCTGGTCCACTTGCAATGCGAAATTGACTTTGAATATCCCGGCGGTCATCCACGGGAAATAGGTTCTCACCCAGGGAACTTGGTTTGCCGGGAGTTGGAGAAATTCGCGGACTGTCTCCACGACGGCGAGAAAAGCGAGCGACACGGAACCGATCGCGACGGAATTCACCGCCGACTTCGGCCAGTTTTTTCCGAGCAGGCCGTTGATGGCCGCGCCGGCCAGCGGCAGCGCGAGAATAATCCAGAGATGGTCGAGCATCGGCATCAGAATTTGAGCAGATCCACGTTTTCGACGTTCAACGAGCGGCGATTGTGCGCGATCGTAATGACGATTGCGAGACCCACAGCCGCTTCCGCCGCAGCTATGACGATCACAAAAAACACGAATATCAGCCCGTCGAGCTGGTTATGTGCGCGCGCAAACGCCACAAAAGCGAGATTCACGGCGTTGAGCATCAGTTCAATCGACATAAAAATCGTGATGATATTGCGCTTAAAAACAAATGCGACGACGCCGAGCCCGAACAGGATGGCGCTTAACACGAGGTAATAGGAAATGGGGACGACGTTCATTCGGTCCCCTTCTTGGCGAGCACGAGCGCGCCAAGAATCGCGATCAGAATCAGGATGGAAGTGGCCTCAAATGGAAACAGATATTTTTGAAACAGCATCGTGGAGAGCTCGCGTGTGGAAACAGCAGCCTGACTTGGCGCTCCTGCGCCATTCGCCACCGTCGCGCCGATGGCCGAATGCGCCATCCAGTGCGCCAACCCGAAGAGAAGAAAAATCGCCAGCGGCAGTCCGGCGTATTTCGCCATGTGGCTAAAGTTCGTGCGCTCCTCGACACCGGCATTCAGCAGCATAATGACAAAGACGAAAAGCACCATGACCGCTCCGGCGTACACGATCACCTGCACGGCCGAGATAAATTCCGCCCCGAGCATCAGGTACAGCGCCGCAAGCGCCACCATCACCAGAACCAGCGAGAGCGCGCTGTGAATCGGCTCGCGCGCGAGAATCAGCATGATCGCCGCACCCACGGCCACCAACGCGAAAACGAAAAACATGATGAACGGGATGCTCATGGATGCCTCACCACGATCCACAACGCCGTCACCACGAGGTTGAGCAGCGACACCGGCAGCAGCAGCTTCCAGCCGAAGGACATCAGCTGGTCATAGCGCATGCGAGGCAGCGTCGAGCGGGTCCAGACGTAAAAGAAGATAACGAAAAACACTTTGCCGAGAAACCAGAAGGGTCCCAGAATCACCGGCGCCACGCCGGGCAGCAGGCAGAGCAAACCGATGCCGCCTGCAAGCAAGGTGACGACGGCAAGCTGGATGCGGCCGATGCCGCGCATGTTTCGCACCGTATCGTATGCGAGATAGAGGGCCGAGAGAAGCAAGCCCACGCCGGGCAGATATTGCTGCCAGGTCCAACTGTCGGGAAGAGGAGAGAGCCATCCGCCGAAGAATAGAATCGTGGCGAGGCAGGAAACCGTGATCATGTTCCCGTATTCGGCCATGAAGAACATGGCGAACTTGAAGCTTGAATACTCGGTGTGAAATCCGCCGACGAGTTCCGTTTCTCCTTCGGGGAGATCAAACGGCGCGCGGTTCGTCTCTGCAATCGCCGATATGAAGTAACACATGAAACCGACGATCTGCGGAAAAACGTTCCACCGGGGAATAAACGGCAGATACTGGAAGTAGCCTTGCTGATGCTCGATGATTTCGTTGAAATTGAATGAGCCTGCCAGGAGAAGAACGCCGACGACAGAAAGAGTGAGCGAAACTTCATAACTGATCATCTGCGCAGAGCTGCGCAAGCCGCCCAATAGCGAGTACTTGCTGTTCGACGACCATCCAGCGAGGGCCACGCCGTAAACGCCAATCGAAGTGATCGCGAAAAGGAATAGCAAACCGACGTCGACATTGGCGACGACGAGCTGCGTGGGCTGCCCGAAGATGTACACCGTCGCGGGGCCGAAGGGAATCAGGGCCAGCGTAGTCATCGCCAGGGAAAGCGCCAGAAAGGGCGAGAGGATGTAGAGCACCTTGTCGGCCGCCGGCAGCGTTAAATCCTCTTTGAATAGAAACTTCACGCCATCGGCCAGCGGCTGCAGCAAGCCGTGCGCGCCCACGTAGTAGGGACCCCAGCGCGATTGGATGTGCGCGATGACCTTGCGCTCAAACCACGAGAGGTAGGCAAGCGCCGTCATCAATACGAACAGAAGGACGACGATCTTGACTAGCGATACCACCAGGATTGGATGTTGGGCGACGAACTCCACGGAGTATCTTTGGCCTCGTTGGTGGATTTGAGTTTGGAACAGTAACGCCCCAGGGTACCGCTCGAAAACAGGAAATCGTTGGACGAGAAAACCACGCCGGCCGGCGTTTCGTAGGATGGCTCGACGGTTTGACACGTTGCAGTGGAAAGCTCGGCGCCGCCGGCGAGCAGGCCTGCGACCGGAAGATCGTAGCCGTGCACGTTCTGGCGGATTTCATCGAACGCGGCTTCGGGAGTGCGCAAACGAATCGGCGAGCCGACGCCCAGCATGCTGAGTTGATGCGAGAGAATGCGAATCAGATCGAAGTCGCTGCGCGGCCCTTGCGGATCGATGGAGCGATGCGTCATCTGAACTTCACCGGCGGTGTTTGTTAGCGTGCCGTCCTTTTCGTATGTGGAGGCAGCGGGCAGCACGACGTCGGCGCGCTGAGCGGTTTCGGTGAGGAACATATCCTGCACAATTAGAAGCTCGAGTCCGGCGAGACGATCGGGCTCTTTCACCTCAAACGTCTTCAGGGGATTTGCGCCGACGACGTAGAGAGCTTTCAGTTTTCCAGCTGCGCAGGCTTCCATCATTTCGCGAGCGGTGATGCCTGGCGCTGATGAAATTTCGCTGTCCCAGAGTTTGCTGAAGCGGGCGCGTTCGGCCGCGTCGGCAAGCGGCGCGTAGCCGGGAAGGCGATCGGGAAGGATGCCCATGTCCGCAGCGCCGCGCGAATTTGCGTAATCGCCGAGCGCCATGAAGCGCGTGTGGCCCGGAAGTTTTGAGCCAAAGCTGACGAGATCACGAAGCGCGGCGCCGTTGATATCGGCACCGAAAATAATTACGACGTCGGCCTCTTTTTCGAGGCCTGCTTTCAGGACGGAAAGCGCGGTGCGCGTGTTCTCGTCGAAATCGCCCTGACCTGTGGCGAGCCAGCGGACGGCTTGACGTTCTGTGCCTTGCGCGACTTCCGCGAGATACGCAGCTTTACGATGAATTTTGCTTGGCCGACCGTTGATCACGTAGAGGCGCGCTTTGTGGTGGCGAATCGCGGTGCGAATCTGCCAGGCAACAAGCGGGTTTTGTTGCGTGGCGTCATTCGCTATCAGCAAGGTGGCATTCGAAGCGTATACGTCCGCCATTGTGGCGAGCGAATCCTCGGCGCGCGGGCCGAGAGCGGCGGCGAGGCCGGTGTAGTCGGCGGTACGGTGGTGGTCGATGTTATTCGTGCCGAGCGTGGCGCGGGCGAAGCGATTGAGCAGATAGTTTTCTTCGTTGGTGATGTG
>DATNKB010000075.1:0-5143 GCA_035603595.1 Candidatus Dormiibacterota bacterium | reverse complement strand
CAGCACTCGCAAGCGCTCGACGTCAAAATCGACGTCGCCGGCTCGGCAACAGTCCGCGACTTGCTCTCGCATATCATCTTCGTCGATCTACTCTTTGCCGAATGGCTGTTAGGCGAATCGACCACGACTGCCGCCAAAATCGGTCCAGCCCGATTCACCGATAGTATTGACAAGACCTCTCCCGACGCCATTTTCTCCGCCGCGGATTCTGCGCTCCTGACATGGCGAAAAGTTCTTGAGAAGACGCACGACGAAAAATGGGGCGAGATGATGTCCTTTCCGGCGCCCACGGAAAATATGAAGGCCAGCCGCCGCAAATGCTTTACGCACGCGTTCCTGCACGGAACGCGGCATTGGGCGCAACTCGCTACCGCTCTGCGGCTAGCCGGTTATAAACAGGACTGGCAGCACGATTTCATCTTCAGTCCCGCAATGCAGTGACTCCTCTCTGCCAGTCGAGAATCGCTGGTGCACCCGCAGAATGAATAGCGCCCGCTGCTCACACCCAAAACACGATTCTGGAAAGTGTGCAAAACTGAACAGAGACAGAAAAGTGCTCGCGTTATAAATATGCGTAAGCCGGGGCACCGATGGTGTCGTGATCGCGTCCGCATCCACCCGAGCGGAAGCCCCCTTCGAAAGATTGACCGCAGTCGGTGCCCGGCACTTCATTTCAGGTGCTGAACGATCCGCCACTCGCGAGTGCGAACATGGGATACGGTAACCGCGACAAACCAGCACGCAAATCAGGACGAGTCGGATTTGTGGAAGGGCGACTCAACGAGTTGCGACGTCGATGGGAAAAAGCGACAGACGAACGCGAAAAGAATGAGGTGTCTGAACAAATCCGCGAGTGGCAATCGTTTAGGCCAGAACGATCCGCACCCGCCAGCGATAGACGATAAGGATCCAGGTGGCGTTTTACGAGGTGGCCTGCGCGAGCTTCGCGACCAACAGCCGCACAAGCCCTTTGTCCCGCGCTTTCAGCTTCGTGAACTTCCGGCCCAGACTTTCTATCTCGCGCCGCTCGGTGAGGGACAGCTTCTCCCCGTCTAGGTCTACCCCTTTGATCTTCTTTGGCGCCTCTTCACCATCGTAGAAAATTTGATAGAGCGGTATTTCGAGTGCTTGTGCGTACTTCGCGAGCGTCTCTATGCTCGGAACGGTGTGGCCGTTCTCGACGCGAGAGGTGTAACAACGCAACATTCCCGTGCGCTGTTCAATATCACCCTGGCTGAGGTTCTTTGATTCGCGGATCGTACGAAGACGTTCTCCAATCATCAACATTGTTTCATCTCCTCGTTTGAACCGGTTCGCGCACACAGCGGAACCCAATCACGATGCTCCGAACGTTGGGCTTTTGAATGTAACGAGAGGAAACGCGCGCCTGTCCCCTGACGAGTCCGCGAAAGGAACCGCCGCGCGAAACGCGATACTCCCCGCTGAGAGGGCCCTTCGGGTCGGATTCGGGACTGCGGCCGTAATAAGTTATGCCGTACCAGTCCTGCACCCATTCCCAGACGTTTCCCAAATGTGTCATGCAATCCAAATCGGTTCGGCTTTTTCTCACCGACGGGATGCGTCGTTCCACCCGAATTGTCTCGGAACCAGGCAACCACATCCAAAGAACCATACCGGCAGGAACTATCTCCGCCGCGTGCCGCGTATTCCCACTCCGCCTCTGTGGGCAGGCGATAGTGGTACCCGTCCCCCTTACGATTGACCGCCTCACAAAACTTCTGCGCATCTTCCCAGCTCACACCGTCGACGGGAAGCGTTGGGCCCTGGGAATAGCTCGGGTTGGTAGCCATGACCGCCTCATACTCTGCCTGCGTAACCTGGTATTTGCCCATCTCAAAAGGCCGGGTAATAGATACTCGATGAATCGGCTTTTCTTCGGCGTAGCATTCATGATCTCCTGCCGAACAGCCCATCATGAAGCTTCCCGCCGGAATGCTCACGACCTGCATGCGCTTGAACCTTTGCTACACTGAAATATTGCGGACCAGGGGTTCGGCTTGGACCACGAAACCAGCCTGCGGCGGGAGTTTACACCTAACCAGTTACGCGGTTCATGCCTGTTATGATTCGGGACAGAAGTTTCAACGTGCCTGAGATGTCGGTTGGAGACGGACGCTAAGATTAATAGGTGTTGAGAAATCCTGTGGGTGTTGAAAAACTCGCTCACTCAGAATTTGCAAAAATTGGATCGCGCCAGGAACCTCTATAAACGATTTTTCCGAGTCTCCTAGACATTTGCTATCACCCGATTTTTGACTTTTCCCCGGAAAACCGAGTTTTTCAACAGCCACCCCTGTTATCGACAGTTATCCGAAAAGTGCGCCCAGGTTAGAAAGTAAGCGGATTACTCCCGAGTGCCCCGTCGATTGCTCGTCCATAAGTTACCCGGAAGCGGATCTACGACTTCTTGGCCGGCGCCGCGGCGGTCACCTTATGACTTGTCGATTCTTCGACGACCGAAAACTCTCCGCCGTTCTGTGACATCTCAAGCTTGAACGTGTACTCGGTTGAGGATACTTCCTTGATGGTGACGCGCACACTGACCTTAGCGTCGCCCATCTTAGAATCGGCAGTCCAGTTCCAAGTGTCGCCGTTTACCGTGCCTTTCGCATCGATGGCGTCGCCCGTGCTGGTGAACTCATGGTAGGTGTATACCTTTTCGTTAGTATCATATCCCGTAAAGGAAACGCCCTTCTCTGGCCCCATAGGCCCACTGCCTTCCGAGTGGCACATCACGAAGAACGCCCGAGTACCATTCGCACTTTTCCGTTGCCTTGAACTTGCCTCCGGGCATCGGGCCGTATGGTTTGGCCTCCCCCGTCGCGTTCCAAGTGCCGATGTTGTAGCTAAGCCGCTTTAGCTCTGGCCCTGGCTTCGGCGGGCCCTGAGGCGCCTGTGCTTGGAGTGATGTAGCAAGAAAGATCATGCAAACCACGGGCAGTGCAGTCATTCTCTTCACAATAGCCTCCTTTTGAATGGACCCCGCTGCGGCGGTAGGTCGCATGCCAACTCATGTTCACCGCGCGGCGTAGTGTGCGGGGATGATACATCTGACCCCTAGATTTTCAACCGAAAATCGCCCTCAGTCAGTCCCGGCGGAAAGGTGGGTAGGCGTTAGGAATACTCCTCTTTGCATCAGCTATTTCAGAGTGAGATAGCTAGTGATAATCCCTGATGGCATAACGAAGTCGGCCTCCGAACGGTTCGAGTAAACTTTGCGGTGATCACCCGGCAAAGCTCGGAACCGAGGAGGCCGAGATGCAGATTATAGGCGTGGACTTGCATACGCGACAACAGACGGTTGCGATGTTGAACGTCGAGACGGGCGAGATTGTCGAGAAGACTTTGCAGCACGAAGGCGAGTCGGTGCGAGAGTTTTACTCGACTCTTGGGGGACCGACTCGGGTGGGGATCGAAGCCACCGGCTCGATGCAGTGGTTCCTGGAGTTGATGGAAGAGCTGGGGATCGACTACGAGGTGGGCCATCCGGCGAAGATCCGCGCGGCCGAACCGCGGAAACAAAAGCACGATCGAAGAGATGCCGCGCTCGTGTTGCAGTTGCTGGTTGAAAACCGTTTTCCTTCGATTTGGATGCCCTCCCGCGAACAACGGGACGTGCGCTCACTGATCCTCTATCGCCATCAGTGGGTACGCATCCGAACACGCGTGCAGAATGCGTTGCAAGCGATCGCACTCAGTCACGGATTGCGGCGTGGCTCGTCGCTCTGGAGCAATGCGGGCCAGCACGCGATCGCCTCGTTGTCACTCACTCGCTATACAGCGGAACGGCTGCTTGGTTTTCCGTGGTGCGAAGCGGTGGGGCATGCGGTTCGCAAGGATGCAGAGTTACACGTTTTTATCAGCACAAGCTGGTGCAGAAAGATCTGGGGAAAGCGAAAGTAGCAGCTGCACGAACAGCGATTGATCCGACACCGGATCCTGCTGCGTGACCAGATTGATTATCAGAGTTCTGTCGCAGCGGTCAGTTGCGACAGAAGTACGGTGGTGGCCATGGCGGGAATGCCTGCTTGAGAACATGATCCTGCGCAGCAGTGATCGAATCCCTGAATAGGCGACCCGCCTCCCCGAGGTGCGGGGAGTTCGAAGAACTCATCATGGTCCGCAAGGACCGAAGAGATGTCTGGTGGACAACACCGAGACGATGAAGTGAATGGGCCGAGCCGGTCGGGTGAACGTGAAACGGAAAGAAGCAGACATCGCGAGAGCAATCAACCAAGCGCAGCTGCGCAGACCCACAGGTGTGCTCAGGAAAAGCAAAAACTAAGACGAAACGTTCTTGACGGAGCCGACTTCGTTAGAGATGTTATCAATAGTTATCTGTCACGCACGCGACGTTTCGACCCGTAGGCTTGTGCCAGGAACCGTGGCGATTGATACTCCTGAAGCGTCCTTCCTAAGTGACGTGCTATATTCTGTCGCCGAGATTCGCCGACTGATACCAGCGGAGCCGTGATGGACATCCATCCGCCAGAGGGTCCGGTCCACTCCTTCAAAGACTTCTTATTTCACCTGCTCACGGTGACAATCGGGATTCTGATAGCACTCTCTCTCGAAGGATTGCTTGAGTGGCACCACCACCGAGCGCTCGTTCAGGAGGCTCGAATCAATCTCGCTTCTGAAATTCGTGAAAACCGGCAACACCTTGAAAAAGGGCTGACCAGTGCACCCGATGCGGAACGACGCCTCAACACGACGATGAAAGCGATTGATACCTATCGTAAGAGTCGCAATTATGGGGCGACAGATTTCAATTGGGACTTTGGGATTTTCCCGCTGAACGCCACGGCTTGGCGTACTGCCGCAAGTACCGGGGCACTGAGCTACATGGACTACTCCGAGGTACAAAGATATACGCGTGTCTATGCCCTGCAGGAGGAATTTTTGACGCTCCAGCAGCGCACACTTGAGAGGTGGCTCGACCTCCAGAAATGGATTGGAAGGATGAATCCTGAAGATGGTCTTTCGAAACTCAACAGTGAGCAACTGTCCGAGATTGAGGATGAGGCTAGCGCAGCGCTGATCCACACGCAAACAGAAGAAAGCATTGCGAGGTCCCTGGTGGATGAGTATGCGAAGGTGCTCCATGAGCAGTAGTTTTGCA
>DATNKB010000074.1:0-3023 GCA_035603595.1 Candidatus Dormiibacterota bacterium | reverse complement strand
AAAGCTCCCCATTACCGTCATCGTGAGCACCGCGCCGAGAATGTAGGCGATCCAGCCTGCCTGACCCTTGGCAAGAACCAACACGAAAAAGAAAAGAAAACCAAGCGGCATGATCAAGCTGAAAAACAAGAAGGTACGATTACGCATGGCAAGCCGCATGCGTATTTTCGTCAGAGTCCAGGTGTTTATAAACGGATTGGAGCCCATTATTCTCGCAGTCGTCATTCCCGCAGCCGGCGGCCGGTAAGTTCGATGAATGCATCTTCAAGGGACGGGGAAAACATTTCGAGGCTTTGCAGTTCGTTGCTCTCGGCTTCGAGTTGCTTTACGAGCGCGACGATCGTTTGAGGCGGGCGCGAAGAGTGCATCACGTAAGCACCGTCGAATTGGCGACAATCGGTGACCCCCTCAAGGCGGGCTAGTTCGCCATCTGCGACAGGCTTCGTCAACCGGACCTCGATACGTGTCGTCCCTGCCGAGGCGTGCTTCAGGTCACGCGGCGTACCGAGGGCGATCACGCGTCCCTGGTCAACGATCGCGACCCGATCACACAGCCGCTCAGCCTCCTCGATATAATGCGTCGTAAGTAGGACAGTTTTTTTGTCGCGCTTCAGCTCCTCGATGATGTCGTAGATTTCGCGGCGCACTTGCGGGTCGAGGCCAGCGGTGGGCTCATCAAGAAACACAACGCTCGGATCGTTCACGAGCGCCATGGCCAGAGCGAGACGCTGCTTTTGTCCTCCTGAGAGTTGGCTGTAGAACGCGGTGCGTTTTTCTTCAAGCTGAAAACGCTTCAGCAGATCGTCCGTATTCGCATGCCGCCGATAGAATTTCGCGAACAACTCAATTGCTTCCTTCACGCGAATCTTGTCCGGCAGAGAAGTGGATTGCAGCACGGCTCCGATTTGCTCTTTGAACTCGAAACCGCTCTTCTCGGGATCGAGGCCGCATACGCGCGCGAGGCCACGATCGGGTGTCCGCATGCCCTCAAGAATCTCGACCGTAGAAGTCTTTCCGGCTCCGTTGGGTCCGAGCAACCCGAATACTTCGCCCTCTTCAACTTCAAAACTCACACCCCGAAGCGCTTCGACAGCACCGTAGTTTTTGTACAACCCTTCCACTTGGATGACGGGGATGCTCACTCAGCTTGTCCTCAATTTTGGAAGCGTTCTTCTATATCACAGTCCGCTGGGCCGCGCGAAGGCGGCCGACGATAGAAGCGGATCGGATCGGTTCAATGTCGCGCACGACGTTTCGCGGGACGCTTGGATCGCGGCTTTGGTCTTGTTCGCGCCGTTGCGGGGATCCATCCGCATTGCTTCATGTTCACGCGCCTTTCGGTCAAAACGACTCCTTCGGTCTCAAGCAAGCGTCGCTGAAGGCTCGCGCGCGGCTCCGATATGAGCAACCTTCCGCCGGCGCCCACGACACGATGCCAGGGAATTCCTTCTCCGCTGTAACATGCCGCCATCGCATGCCCGGCCGCGCGGGCGCCGCCTTTCAGGCGGATCGCTTTCGCGAGAGCTCCGTAGGTTGTTACGCGGCCGCGCGGAATTTTTTTCACCAAGTTGTAAACCGGATACCAAGACGACATTGTCCGCTGCCCCTTTTCTTCGTTGCTGATTTTCGTGAAGAGCTGCTGTCTAAAGCTAGATCGAGTGACTTCCGTTCAAGACTACTTTCACAACAAATCAAGCATCTAAGAGTATGTGAGGTGATGAGTGGCCGGTTGCTCAGTTCGAAAAGCTTCAGCGGTAGAGCCGCAAGGTCTTTGTTTGTGCCCCTGACGCCCTTCCGCAGGATGCTGCAAGACTAATAACCAATTCGAAGCAACCGTAGCAACTCTACAGCATCGTACCATTGACGGGGTAGTGGACGCCTCATACACTACGCCACGAACCGTCGAAAAGGAGGCAGTTGTGGCTTTCGTTCGACGCAAAGGCAACACCTACTTTCTGGTGCACAACGTGCGCCGGCAGGGCAAGGTGCAGCAGCTTCACCTGGCGCGGCTCGGCGAGCGGCCGCGAATCACGGATGACGTGGTGCGCCGGGTTTCGCGGAACCATCCGTTCCTCGAACTCGACTGGCCGCGTTTGCGGGAATCTGTGAATAGCCGAGTGGAGTTGTTCAACGTTCGCTCGCCGTACGTGCAGGGCCTCATGCACTCACTACGCAACCTAAACCTGGACCTGGCCGATCTGTCGCCGCCGATGTTGCTGCTCACAGACCGAGCCAATTCAAGCCGTGAACTGGTCACGCAATTGCGAATGTTGCGGTCGATTCTCGATATCAAGCTCGACCAATTCGAGAGATCTGGACCACAAATCGCAGTGAGCGGAAGGAAGTTCCGGTAGGGGGAGTAATACCGTGGGCGCGCACGCATTAAAACTCGACCCGACCCAACGCAGCGTGGAGTCGCGTGATTTCGAGGGAGGGCTGCGGCGTAAGATCGTGGGGCAGGACGAAGCGGTGCAGGCCGTCGTAGACCTGTATCAGGTGTTTCGTGCCGGCCTGAATTCGCCTGGGCGTCCGGTGGGGAACCTTCTGTTCCTCGGACCGACCGGAGCCGGCAAGACACGCGTGGTAGAAGCCACGGCGGAAGTGCTGTTCGGCGATCCGCGGGCGGTGATTAAGGTGGATTGCGCCGAGTTTCAGCACTCGCACGAAATCGCGAAATTGATTGGGTCGCCTCCGGGCTATTTGGGGCACCGGGAGACGCATCCGCTGATCACGCAGGAAGCGCTCGCGCAGTATCACACCGAGAAGCTGAAGATTTCGTTTTTGCTGTTCGACGAAATCGAGAAGGCGTCGGACGCGCTATGGCAGCTGCTGCTGGGGATCTTGGACAAAGCCACGCTAACGCTGGGAGACAACCGGCGGGTGGATTTGTCGCAGACGATGATTTTCATGACGTCGAACCTGGGCGGCGGCGAAATCACGGAGCTGATGACGGGTGGAATGGGATTTGCGCCGACGGTACCGGCGGATTCGAAGCCGCGGCTGGACGAGAAGGTGGAGAAGAC
>DATNKB010000073.1:0-3114 GCA_035603595.1 Candidatus Dormiibacterota bacterium | reverse complement strand
CGCAGCACGCTTTACCGCTATGCAGAGCATCAAGAA
This sequence comes from Candidatus Dormiibacterota bacterium, assembly GCA_035603595.1. Classification (GTDB taxonomy): domain Bacteria; phylum Acidobacteriota; class Terriglobia; order Acidiferrales; family UBA7541; genus Palsa-295. The sequence goes on along the minus strand of DATNKB010000073.1, from coordinate 3,078 downwards.
ATTGAGTCGCGTAAGTTCTGCGGCCGGCTCCAGTACCGACTGTCGAGCCTCGATGAGTTCAAAACCTCTCACGTGCGACCCGCCCGCCAGTTTCATGCTGACCGCGTTATAATTCCACCGGCGCCCCGCTCCGGCAATTCAGAGGAGCGCTGATGGGACTCTATCAGAGACATGCTTCACGCTTCTGGTGGATGACATACACAATGAACGAAGAACGGTATTTTGAGTCGACCAAGACGACCAGCAAAGAACTCGCCAAGAAGATTTGGAAACGAAGGGAAGGCGAGATCGCGATGGGATTGTTCAAGGTCGGCTGGCCTGGCGAACGGATGAGGTTCGGACTGTTGTGCGAAGAGTTCGAACGTTCACACTTCGCCGGGCTCGCGGAAAACACCGTCAAGGGTCACCGTTCGTACATCAACAATCTGAAGTTGTTTTTCGGCGATCGCAAACTGGACAGCATCACGGTAGCGATGGTCGAGGCCTACCGCGACGAGCGCCGGCAACAACCATCGAAACACAACCCCAAACAGACGGTCAAAGGAGCGACGGTCAATCGCGAACTCGAGTGCTTGAAGTGCATGCTGGACTTTGCCACGAAGCGGAGGTACATCGCAGAAAACCCCGCTGCGGAGGTCAAACACTTCAATGAGCTTCGCGAAAGACCGACTCGGAGGATGCTTACGCTCGACGAAGAACGGCGAATCCTTGACGCAGCGCCCGTCTATCTTCGCGTCGCGATCATTCTTCTTGCCCAGACCGGAGGGAGAACATACAGCGAGGGCTTTTCATTGCGCTGGTCTCAAGTGGATTTTGAGGGCAGATTGATCCGCTTGAACAACAACGTCAAAACCCCCGGTTCAGCGGAGCCCATCCCCTTGTCCGAGTATGCATGCGACGTTTTGCAGGCATGGAAAAAGGAAGGAGCTTCAAAGAGCGAGTACGTCTTTCCGAGCCCGGTTCTGCCAAACCGGCCGATCTCAACTGTAAAAACCGTTTGGAAGACAACATTGAAACGAGCGGGCGTGCCAGCGTTTCCGATTTACAACCTGCGTCACGTCTTTTGCACTCGTCTCAGTGAAGTCGCGCCCGATGCTGTTGTGCAACGCGCAATGCGTCACACCAGTCCGGAAACCAAGCGTCATTACCAGTTGGGAATGGCAGATCAGGTTCGCAACGCAGTGGATAAAGCGAACAAGCGGCTGTACGGAAAGCCAGCAGCGTTACATTTTCGTGACAGTCAAGCCTTCAAAAAGGAGGAGGTGAAAATCGCCGTCTGTAACTGATTGAAGAAGAACGAGAAGTTGGCTCCCCGGGCTAGATTCGAACTAGCAACCCTTCGGTTAACAGCCGAATGCTCTACCGTTGAGCTACCGGGGAACAGGCAAGTTGGACTTTTAATTTACATTAGTTTGGAGCGTGGTGCCACACTCCTCACTGTAAATTTGCGTCTGGCTTGAGTCCAACGCGGGCGGGTTCGGATTCTGTTTGCTTTGGGTTTAGGGGCTACTTCCCCGGTGTGGTGCTGGCTTCGACGAGTTTTTGAACAGCAGGCGCTACTGCAAGGAATAGATCGGCGGCTGGTTTTTCTGTTTGCTGAAATATTGCAATTTGTTCCTTGTGCCAGGAATCGGATCCTCGTTCGCCTTTGTCAATGTGATCGAGTGCCTGCAGTCCTGCGCCAGCGAGCGACGAAAGAGTCTGTGAAACGGGCGCAAGTTCCTTTAGCAAGAAGGAATTCTGAAGCAGGGGGCGCAATTCGTTGTCATTATCGCGCCATGCGACCAGAAGGGCTCGAATATCCGATTTCGCTTTTGCATCCTGAAATTTGCTACCAACGAATTGATCCACATCTTGAGAGAATTGCCGAGCGATTTCGCTTTCGGGAAGAACCGCATCAACCATTCGATTCAGCGGAATGTCACTTGTCTGAATCCCGCCAGCCTTTTCCGCTTCCTCCTCACGAATTTGGAGGCTGGCGGGTTCTGCTACGTCTGCCAGTGTGAGAAGCGCAGCAATATTATCGGTGCCGGCCATGCGTGAGAGCATTAAACGCACGTTCGACCGATGCCTGAGCCCAAGCAGTTCGAGGTAGCGACTCACGGCGCTCAACCGGATATACATCGAATTAACGTCCTGCACCTGGGACGCTGACCACAATCGCTCCGAGATTGCTGCCGCGCGAGGCCAAATTCGTGAATCAATATTATCGTCGGTGATGAACTCGGCCCACATGCAGGCTTCCCCTCCGAGGATACGTTTCTGCTGGTCAGCGTTCAGTGTCGCGTCGGCATCTGACATCGGATCCACCGAATAATATTTCTTCGCGGGCGCCATGGCATCGAGATAGTAACCACTGGAAAGAATTCCGCTATATCCCTGCTTCGCGGCCGCTGCGAGAGAATCCTGGCCGCGCCACGATTGAATAACACTGTCCTTCGGCATGCCTTGAGCCAGGATCTCGTCCCAACCGACCATTATTTTATGGTGCTTGCTGACAATTTTCTGAACCCGAAGAGTGAAATACTCTTGTAGTCCTTGATTGTTCTTCAGGTTGTGAACGCGCATGAATTCCTGGATTTTCGGGTTCGCGTCCCACTGTTTTCCGTTTACCTCGTCGCCGCCTATGTGAAAGTAATGGTCCGGAAAAAGCTCACTCATTTCACCGATAAACTTGTCGAGAAACTCGTAGGTCTGCTCCCGCGACGGGTCCATTACGGGATCGAAAATTCCCCACCTGCGCTCAATTTGGTACGGCCCCGGTCCACTCGCGAGCTCGGGATACCCGACAAACCAGGCAGTGCTGTGTCCTGGCATATCAAATTCGGGTACAACTCGCACACCGCGATCACTCGCGTAGTCGATGAGATCGCGAATCTCGGCCTTCGTGAAATATTGTCCGTCCGAACCCATTTCGACTAGTTTTGGAAATTGGCTGCTCGCGATGCGAAAGCCCTGATCGTCTGAAAGATGCAAGTGCAGCACGTTCATTTTGACCGCTGCCATCCCATCAATGTTGCGCTTGAGCGTGGCCACAGAAATGAAGTGACGGCTGACGTCAATTGTGAGTCCGCGCCA
>DATNKB010000072.1:0-2120 GCA_035603595.1 Candidatus Dormiibacterota bacterium | reverse complement strand
AATCGCGTCGGCGGAGGCGAAGGCAAAGTGGATCGAGCCGGACGTCAAATCGCAGTGCTAACGTTGCGCTCTGCTGACTAGCCGAGGACGTGTTCCGTCGTGATCAACTCGGGAATCTCGATGTGGATTTGCGTGCCCTGGCCTTCTTCGCTGCGAATATCCATTTTGAACTGGTCGCCATAAAGCAGGCGCAGGCGCTCGTGCACGTTGCTGATGCCGATTCCGCCGCCGTACACCTCGGCAAGCCGCTCAGATGAAATCCCCACGCCGTTGTCCTCGATTTCAATATAGAGGCGGCCATCATTCCGCCGCGTGCGAATATGAATCTGGCCGCCCTCGAGGCGCGGGTCGAGTCCGTGCTTCAGTGAATTCTCGATCATGGGCTGCAGCAGCATGCTGGGAACAAAGGAGTCGAGCGCTTCCGGTTCGATTTCCTTGAAAATTTGCAGCTTGTCGCGGCCGAAGCGGATCACTTCGATATCGAGATAATCGTCGATGAATTCAAGTTCCTCGCGCAATGGCACAAACGTTTCGTGCTTGCGCAGCAAGCGCCGCAGAATGTTGGAAAGCTTCAGCACCACGCCTCGCGCCATGTCCGGATCGAAACGAATCAGCGACGAAACGGTATTCAGCGTATTGAACAAAAAGTGCGGATTGATCTGGCTCGAAAGTGCGTCCATGCGTGCTTTCAAAAGTAGCTGCTGATTCTGCTCCAGATTCATCTCGATGCGCGTGTTGTTCCAGATCTTGATCGCCATCGCAACGCTCATCACCGACGACAACACGATGAGCAGCATGTAACCCCAATTGCTCGGGTGGAACGCAAAGAGCCATTTCTCGGAAACCAGTGACGCAAGTTCGACCTGCGCGACTGCGAGCCCGGCACACGCAAACAGCGGCAGCATCGCCCAATTCCTTTTTCCAAATCGCACCAGTCTCCACAGCCATTCCGGGATGCTCAAAAACAAAAACGGCCCGAAATGCCAGATGTCCTCTTTTTCTGGAATCACCTCCCGAATCATTCCCGCGAGCAGGCCCACGCTCGCAGCCATCGGGCTTGAAAGCCATTCGTGATTGCCAAACGCGGGTAAGCTGATGAGCGAACCGCCCAGGAGCCCCACAATTCGCCCGCCGATTAGGCCCATGAGGAACGAACCCTCGAGCGACAAGTCGAAGAATCGGTAGCCGACGAGCCGAAGCAAGACTCCGATGGCAAGCGGAGGCGTCAGAAATAGAAGAAGCATTACTTTCTGGTCGGAATCGCGTTTTTCGGTGAAGACCAGTCGCCGGAAAGACCGGAATCGCACGAGCAGCGCTGCGAGAGCTGCGGCCCAGCACACCTTCAGAATCAGAATGAAGAGAAGGTCTCGGCCGCCACTGAGTATTTCCATTTCGCTTGTTTGCCGCGAACGGAGTTTCAGCGATTACGTTAGCCAAAGCCGGTAGCTATGTAAAGAGATGCAAGGAGGAAGGTTCGATCTGATGCGCCGCGGGGCCTTTTTGCCAAGCCTGTTATAATCGTTGTTTCCGATGAAGCTAAGAAAACATTCCAGTAAAGGGTCGGGAAAAGCGCGCATTGTCGCCCAAGCAGCCCTGCCGACTCGATTCGGCTCTTTTCGCATTTTCGGGATCGAAGGCTCCAAGAAAGGCGAAGAAGCGATCGCGGTTCAGCACGGCCCTTTGCGATCTGGAGCATTGCGCAATGGAAAGGCGCCGCTCGTGCGAGTCCACTCGCAGTGTCTTACAGGCGATGTGTTCACGTCTGAGCGTTGCGACTGCCGCGCACAACTCGAGTTTTCGCTGCGAAAAATCGTCGCCGAACCTTCAGGGGTACTCCTCTACCTGCCGCAGGAGGGCCGTGGAATCGGATTGATCAATAAACTAAAGGCCTACGAACTGCAGGACGCGGGTCTCGATACCGTGGAAGCAAATCGCCACCTCGGATTTGCGGATGATGCACGCGACTACGAATTCGCGGCCGAAGCTTTGAAGGCGCTCGGCCTGCGCGATGTCCGCCTGCTTTCGAATAATCCCGACAAAGTTACGCAGCTCGAGCGATCGGGCATTCGCATTGTAAAGCGAGTTCCCTGCCGCCCGCGAACCAGCAAGCATTCCCGCGC
>DATNKB010000071.1:0-2592 GCA_035603595.1 Candidatus Dormiibacterota bacterium | reverse complement strand
CTCAGGGCGAGCAGGATGACAAGTTGAGAAGGGGACGACCTACTCGAGCAGTTGGTATTTTTTGCGCTTCTCGAGGAGGGTTTTGCGGCTGATGCCCAGGATTTCGGCAGCACGGCCAATTTTGTAGCGCGTGGCTTCGAGAGTTGCTTTGATGGCGTCACGCTCGAGATCTTCGAGCGAGCGAAGGGGACCAATGGATCCGGCTTCGTGCGGCGCTGCGCGAATAATTTCCGGGAAATCGCCGGGCTCCAGCAGCGACTCTTTTCCAAAGATTAGCCCGTGTTCGATTGCGTTTTTCAACTCGCGCACATTTCCGGGCCACGCGTAGGACTCGAATAGATGCAATGCCGCCGGGGCGAGCATTGCATCCGGGCGTCCGTGCACAGGCCCGAGACGCGAAAGGAAGTGCGCTGCCAGTGCGGGAATATCGGCGCGGCGTTCGCGCAACGGTGGAACCGGGACAGCGAGTACGTTGAGGCGGAAATAGAGGTCTTCGCGGAACCGGCCTGTCGCAACTGCTCTGGAGAGATCGGTATTGGTGAGAGCCATGAGGCGCGCGTCCATGCGAAGCGAATCCGTGCCGCCAAGTCTCTCGAAGGTGCGCTCTTCGATCACGCGCAGGAGTTTGGCCTGCATGCCAGGTGTCAATGCAGCGACTTCGTCGAGGACAATTGTGCCACCCTGCGCCATTTCTAGGCGGCCCTGCTTGCGAGTGACGGCGCCGGTAAAGGCTCCGCGCTCGTGGCCAAAAAGCTCCGATTCGACAAGCTCTGCGGGAAGGCTGGCGCAATCAATTTTCAAAAATGGAGCGTCGCGACGAGGGCCGTTCTGATGAATCCAGCGCGCGAGCTGATCTTTTCCCGTGCCGCTCTCGCCTGTGATGAGGAGGGTGGTGGAAGGCTCGGCGAGCTTGGCGGCAAGCTCAAGAACACGAAGCGAGGCGGGGTCGGCAGCGATCCACTCAAGGCTCGGCGCGACCGGTTTCACGTCGTGCGGTGTTGTCTCGCGCGTGGCCGCGTCGTATGCCGTCATCGGAGCGTCAGGTATTGCTTTGATGCGATGCGCCCGCTTGCCCTTCGCTCGGGGACTCGGGCGGACGCGTGGGCGCCGGGAAATCGATGCGCTCGGCGGTGCGCCAGAGCCGTTCGAGATCGTAGTACTGCCGGGCGCGCTCGCTGAAAATGTGTGCGACGAAGTCGCCGTAGTCGAGCAGAACCCATTCGGCGCCGGGCTTTCCTTCGCGATGCGTTAGACGGATGCCGTGGCTCTTGAGCCGCTCTTCAATAGCCTCGCCGATCGCTTGAATCTGCGGCTGGCTATTGCCCGAGCAGAGCAAGAAATATTCGGCGAACGCGCCGACGCCCGCCAGTTTCAGCACCGTAATGTCCACGGCCTGCTTGTCTTGAGCCGCTTCGACGGCCCAGCGAATTTCGGGGCGCAGAGAAATGTTGGTCACCGGTACAGGGCCTGCCCTCGAATGTATTCCTCTACGCGCGCGGGCACAAGCCCATGAATCGTTTGATGGCGCTCGAGGCGATGGCGAATCTCGGTGGAAGATACGTGACTCGCGACGGTGGTGAGCAGGTGCACCGTGGATTTTCGCAGGGAGATCTTGTGCGGGTCGTGTGAAGGAGTGCGGTTAAGTTTTTCCGGCGGAATCACCAGGCGCAGAGCTTCGATGCGGAATCCCGGGCGGCTGGCGATGATGAAATCGCAGCAATCGAGCAGGGCTTCATAGTTCTTCCACGTCGCAATTTCCAGAAACTGGTCAGCTCCGAGCATGAAGTACAGATGATCGTCAGGATGCTCGCGGCGAAAGCGACGCACCGTTTCGTAGGTGTAGAAGACGTGCGGCGTGGCGCCGTCCGTGGGCGCTTCCGCCAGCGATGGAACGAACGTCGAATGATCGGCGCAAGCGAGCGAGACCATTGCGTAACGGTGAATGAAAGGGGTGAGGGCCGGTTTTGTCTTGTGCGGCGGGCGCGACGACGCGATGAAATATATGGCGTCGAGATGAAAACGCTTATGCGCGGCCTGCGCCACCGTTATGTGGCCGCAGTGAATGGGGTCGAAAGTGCCGCCGAACAGAGCCACTGAGCGGCGATGATGCGAGTGCCCGTGCGGCTTATGAGAGGAGTGTGACGTCAACGATCCTCTCCGTCACTCCCAGCCGGGTTGTGCTCGGAAAGATTAGGCGGAGCGGCAGCGGCTGCTTGAGTATCGCCGCCTTCCACCGGCACGGCGGGCTTGGGGATGCGATCGAGCGCATCGGCCATCGCGCGAACGAGTTCGACGATGCCTTCGCCGGTAGCGGATGAAATCGCGTGGAATTCCAAGCCGCGCTGACCGCAGAAGGAGCGCAATTCTTCGAGATGCGTACGGTCGGTAGTGGCGTCGAGCTTTGTAGTCACGACGATCATGGGTTTTTCGGCGAGCATCGGGCTGAACGAGGCGAGTTCGTGCCCGATGATTTCGAAATCGCGCACAGGATCGCGGTCGTTCGCATCGCTCGTGTCCACGAGATGCGCGATTAGGCGCGTGCGTTCAATGTGCTTCAGGAAGCGAGTGCCCAGCCCGGCGCCGTCATGGGCC
>DATNKB010000070.1:0-2411 GCA_035603595.1 Candidatus Dormiibacterota bacterium | reverse complement strand
ATAAGCAACCACGCGAAATCCCTTCGCGCGCGCTGATCCTATATATTTGGCGCGGTCGCTCGCCTGCGGGTTGGTGTTGTCCACCACAAAGCTTTGCCCCGCGTCAAGACAAGCGGCCAGCAACTGCTCCTCGCGTTTGCGCGTTCGCAGCATGTCCAGATTGATTCGCACGTGCGTATCGAAGAATCGCTCGCGATAGAACGTGCTTTTGCCCGCTCCCTGCACTCCCACGAGTATCACTGCCTCCATCGCGACGACCCTTGCAGGCATTTGATTCGATTAAAGCACATCTGATGAATCCTTCGAGGGCGCGCTCAGGGCCCGAACGAAATGATCATCTGATCCAGCGGCATCTCGTTCTTCGCGTGGCGCGGGGGCGATATCGGTGTGGTCGCCAGCGGCGTTCCTTTTTCCTCTGCCGCATCAAACGCCGCCGTACCCGGCGTGCTCGCCGTCACCAGAAAATCGTCAATCTCATACGGCAGACCGTTCGACGCCAGCGGCATGGCACGGCTCATCACATGAAAATGCAGGTGCGGCGCCAGCGAATTTCCCGTGTTGCCCACGAGCCCGATCACCTGCCCTCGCTTCACCGCATCTCCCTTATGCACTCGCACGCTTCCCGGATCCAGATGCGCGTACAACGCATATCTCCCGCCGCCCAGATCCAGAATCACCAAGTTCCCGTCAGCCTCCTCGATCGCAATGTTTTCCGGCATCTTCCCCGGCGTTTGGTTCGGCATTCCTTCGATCGTTGACGCCACTGTCGCGTCCGCCACCGCCAGCACTTCCTTCCGATAAATCGTGTAACTTTTCACGTCCGCTTGCGGCCCATGATAAATGCGCCCTTCCTCGTCGAGTTGCTCCCAGTCCACCGCATAGCGCTGCGCGATCCACACGCGCCCGTTTACCGGCAGCGCCGCCCGCGTATGGCGGCTCGCGTCGCAGCACGAATCCGCCGCCACGTACCGCGCACCGCGCAGCGGCGGCCCAAGCACCGCCACCGCCTGCCGATCCACCACCGTCTCGCCACCCACCTCCGTAAATTCCTGTTTGCCCGGCGGCGCAGCTTCCACTCGCACTCGCACCCGATGCGTCAATTTCACCGGCACGCGCGCGCCATCCGTCAGTACGAGGTGAATGAATAGCGACGCCTCCGCGCTCCCCGCCAGCACGTCCGTCGGCGTCCGCTGCCCCGCCATCTGCAGCCGCTCCGCAATCTCGCTCTTGTCCATCGTCTTCAACACCGCCCCCGCATCGCCAACCACTTCCACTTGCTCGATCGTCGCACTCCCGCTCGAAAAATTGGTCATCCGCAGCTCATACACCAGATGCGTCTTCCCATCCGACCCCGCAAACGCCACCGGCGCATCCCGCACCTCAAGCAGCACCGGCGTAATCGTCTCCGTCACCGCCTGCTGCTGCGGCACTAGCCCGCAAGCCAGCACAAGCACGCAAATCTGCCTCAAGAGAATTGTCATAGTCCCGCGTTTATACACCGCCCCACTTTTCGCGACAACCCTCATGCGCCTCTGCCTTTGCCGGCGCCTTCCAGTAGCACAGGCACTCCTGTTTATCCTGAGAACCGAAGGGCCTGTGCCCCAAGTCCCACGCGGCACATAACGCCAATACTTGGCTACCGTCGTTCTTAGTCCCGCCTCAGCCGTTGACTCTCGTACCCCTGAGCCTCCGGCCGGCGCCGTCGCCTTTTCCGCTGTAGCGCCAGCCTGTCCTGAGAAGCGAAGGGCATCCTGCGCGTAGTTCGCGTACCGGTCGAATTCGCGGGGCCCGCTCACCTCCTACCTTCATAGTAAGGCCCCATACATGCAGTACTAGTTAACATCAGCCCAATTAGGCGGTTAATCTTCCAAATAATTACTTCTTTTGGGAACTAAATTGGAGGAGAACATGAAACGGGCAGCCTTCGCGATCCTTCTCTTTTTGCTTGCTCTCGGCGTCCCAGCAAAAGCGGACTCGACCGCGGTACCGACAGACGACATCCTTCTCCTCCCAGCATTCAATGGCATACCCGCACAGGGCGTCGTTCAGTTTTCGCCAAACGGCGACGTTAGCTTCCTCACCGCCTGCTGCGACATCGGCGTCAGCTCCGGTTTCCTTCAAGCAGTTTCCAAATTCTATTTTGGCACCCCGAAATTCACGCTTTTGATCTGGAACGGCAGTATGTCGATTAGCAGTCCCTGCGACGGCAAGGATTACGCCACCTGCCAGGGAACAGCGAATCTGGGCGACGGCATGAGCGGAGCAGGTTTTGTGAATTTCGCGCCCGGCATCGGCTACGTAGCCATCGATTCCCTCACCGCCATGCCCGAGCCTGATCCACTTCTGCTGCTTGGCGTAGGCATCCTGGCGCTCGTATTCTTCAGAAAACGAGTCAATACTTGGCTACCCGG
>DATNKB010000069.1:0-4115 GCA_035603595.1 Candidatus Dormiibacterota bacterium | reverse complement strand
TCTGCTCCTGGGATATCCGCTCGCGTACTTTCTTTCTTTTCACGCGGCTGGACGAAAAGATCTTCTATATCAGCTCGTGATAATTCCCCTGTGGGCCAGTTATCTCGTGCGCGGATACGCCTGGAAAACAATCCTCGGCAGTGACGGTGTGCTCAACGGCTTGCTGCAATATCTCCACATCACGCGCCACCCCGTCGAATTTTTCCTCTATAGCCCGTTCGCTGTAGTCCTCACCCTGACGCACATCTACACGCCATTTACGTTCCTTCCGATTTACGCGTCTCTCGAACACATTCCTCGAAATCTCGTCGAAGCTTCACACGATCTTGGTGCGTCTCCCTGGTCTACATTCCGCCGCGTAGTCCTTCCTCTTTCCCTACCCGGCGTTCTTGCCGGCGCCACCTTTGCATTCGTTCTCACGCTTGGTGATTTCCTCGCGCCGCTTCTCGTTGGTGGCGCCAGCGGCATCATGATTTCCAATATTGTCGTCAGCCTTTTCGGCGCCGCATACAACTGGCCACTTGGCGCGGCAATCTCGCTCTGCATGCTTCTGCTTGTCATGGGCCTCCTTTTCGCAACCGAACGTCTTGAGAGGAAACTCACCCTTTCATGAGCAACTCTTCAAGTTCCAGCCGCGCGCCGCTTCTGACGCTCTACGCCACATTCGTGTATGCGTTCCTCTACTTCCCCATCGTCGTCCTCGTTATCTACTCCTTCAATGGCTCCGGCGTCGGCGGCTTTCCCCCAACCGGCTGGACGCTCGACTGGTACCGCCAGCTTTTTCAGGATGGTCCGCTCTGGGATGCAGTCCTTAATAGCGCCATCGTCGCAGTAATCGCCGTCGGAATTTCTCTCGCGCTCGGTCTTCCCGCGGCACTCGCTCTTGACCGCGCCCAATTTCCAGGCAAGGCGCTTTTTCGCCGCATCGTTCTTCTGCCGCTAATCCTTCCCGGTATTATCACCGGCCTGTCTCTACTCATGCTCTTCGTCGCAATCGGAATGAAACTCAGCCTCGTCACGATCACGCTCGGTCACGGCACCGCCCTGATATCCGTCGCCACCACCGAAATCTTCGCAGGTCTGCAAAAGCTCGATCGCGCCCAGGAAGAAGCCTCGCTCGATCTCGGCGCAAACCACTGGAAAACCTTCTGGCGCATCACACTTCCGAATCTCCGCGTCTCGATAATCGCCGCCGCCCTGCTGATCTTCACCCTTTCCCTCGATGAAATCGCCGTAAGTTTCTTCCTCATCGGCCGCGACAACACCCTGCCCCTCGAAATCTGGTCGCGCTTGCGCCGCGGAATCACGCCGGAAATCAACGCCATCTCCACACTGATTCTCGCCTTCTCCATCGCCACAATACTGATTTGGTATCGCCTTCGCACTCGCACCGCCCGCGCCGAAGAAGCAGGCGCGCAGCTATTGGCATCCACTCTGGAAGGAGAGCATTCATGAGCGGCACCCGGCGGGATTTCCTGAAGTTTGTGGTTGCGGGTTCAGTTGCAGCTGGCTGCCCTATTGATGTCTCATTGCTCGCAGCGCCTGACGACTCGAAAACTCAAATCGAAGGCGATAATTTCGAGGTCTGCCACCAGGTCCGCGACGGCCACTCCTTCTCACGCCCGGCAATCTCGAAGCATTATGACGTCGTCATAGTCGGAGGCGGCGCCAGCGGCCTCAGCGCCGCTTATTTCCTTCGCCAGCACGATTTCCTCCTCCTCGAAAAGGAACCCCACTTCGGCGGCAACGCCTACCTCGAGGAATATCAGGGGCAAGGCTTCGCCACCGGCTCCGCCTACGATGAGAAGGGCACGTCAAGCGAATACCTCGCTCGCGAAATCGGTCTCACGATGCTCCCAGTCGATTCCTTCGATCCCACGATCCTCAACGGCCATTGGATCAAGGACACCTGGCACGCCGGCCTCGACGAACTTCCCTACCCCGCATCCGTCCGCGACAGCTTCAAAAAATTCCGCGCCGATATGCTCGCAATCGACATCACAAAAAATATCGACCAGCTCGACAACACTCCACTCGCAAAATATCTGAGCGCCTATGCTCCCGAAGTCAAATCCTGGTGGGATGCTTACGGTCCCTCCAACTGGGGCGCAAAATCAGCAGACACATCTGCGTATGTCGCTTTAGTCGATTTTCAGGAGGTCATCGCCACAGAGAAAGACGTCCGAATCACCCTGCCGGGCGGCAATGGCGCTCTCACCCGCAAGCTGGTCGAGACCCTCCAGCCAAAGTCTTCGGAACGATTAGTAGGTGACGCAACAATCGTCTCCGTCGAGCCTCAAAAGAACGAGGTTCGCGTCACCTACGTCCAGGGAGGCGCCCCGCATTCGGTAGGAGCGAAGTTCGTCATCATGGCGACCCCGAAATTCATCACCTCTCGAATCGTGGCGGGACTTTCAGACGCGCAGCAGGACGCGATGTCCTCCTATCATTATTGTCCCTACCCTGTGATCAACATGATTTTCGACAGGTCAATCTACAACCGCGGTTATGACACCTGGTGCCCGGGAAACTCCTTCACCGACTTCATCGTGGCGGACTGGGTTGTGCAAAAGCAGCCAAGATACAAACAAAAAAACAACATTCTTACGTTCTACGCTCCGCTAGCCGAAGTCGAGCGCAAAAAACTTCTCAAAATAGATGATTGCCGTCAAATCGCCGCAAGCGTGCTGCGCGATTTTCAAAAGCTCTTACCCGAATTCGCCGCCGCGGATCCTGTAGAAGTTCACTTCTATCGGCGCGGCCATCCGATGTTTGTCGCCACCCCCGGTACCTTCACGAAAATCATTCCCACGGCCAGCCAGCCCCTCGAACGAGTTTTTTTCGCAAATACCGATTCGATCGGCCCTGAGTCGGAGATTTCAGGAGCCGTGGAGTCGGCGCGGAAGGCTGCGGACTGGGTTGAGAAAAGACTTGCCGGCGCCTCTGCGTCTGCTGCCCAAGCCGCCTTCAGCCGTGGCGCCTAATCGTCCGGAACAAAAAAAACACCCGGTAATCCGACCCGGGTGTTTCGACCTCTCTCAAATCCTGCCAGGGAGTGAGAAAGAAACTCTATCTTATCGGTCCAAGGACGCCCTCTATCTAAACGTGCCCACGCACACTTAAATTATGTGCGCCGGAGAGGATAAATCCCACAGTGCTCGCGGTTTGGGGCACAAACCACACCCGCCGGACCATTCCGTATTCGCTATGTTGCATGCGTCGCGCCACATAGTCGAGAAGCAGCGGGCCCACTTGAATCGCAGCGTAGATCGCCCCTGAATGCGCGAACGGCCTCATCAGCGGGTCATCTTCCACAGCTCCTCGCCCAATCGCCTGCCGCGTCGAATACGCATCGAACGTTGCCGCACCGTGCTGCACTATTGCCAACGAAAGCCAGCTCCGGCTCATATGCGGTTTTTCAGCGGTGTACACTTTCACTGGCTTCACGGGAGCCGGCTCGGGAATGCGCACCGACGAAAGCGGTTGCGTCGTATCGTTGTCCGTCAGGGAGATGGCCGTCATGCCGGGTGCGGGCTTTTCGGTTAAGTCGCTGCTCAAGTTCACTTTGTCCGGATCGATATATCCTTTGCCGGACGTTGTCACAATTGTATCGGTCGCGCTGACGAGTGCCGTCGCTGTCACAGGTTTCGGCCTCGTGCCGTCGGCCGCTGTAAAGGTGGGGATCAGATTCGCGGCGAAGAGTGGCTCAACGACTTTCGGCACAGGGTTAAACTGGACCAATAGCACAGCAAGCGCAAAAACCATGGAAGGGGGCTCCTAATCGCGCAAGGACAGGGGAAGCACGACTAGCACCATCAAAACGATCCGAGCCTAAGGTAAACGATAACAAGTACTTAAGGGCTCGGGAGTGTTGGAAGACCGCTCTACATACCGGATTCGCCCCAACGCAATGGAAGCGATTTCGACTGAAGTGGAAAAACAACTTCCACCTTTGCCAATATAGGGCCACTATTTCCAAATTAACGGGAACCACAACCCGCGCTCTTCTCTGTGAAATTTTGCGCGTTGTCAGTCAATCCGAAGCACAACTTTCCCAAATTGCTCGCGTCGTTCCAGTCGCTCGTGAGCTTCCTTCGCCTTCTCAAGCGGCATCA
>DATNKB010000068.1:0-4032 GCA_035603595.1 Candidatus Dormiibacterota bacterium | reverse complement strand
ATCCTCCCATTCCTCACCGTGACCGCCCAAAGCGACATCTCCCAAAAAGCTCACGACCTCCATTTCAGCTCCATCGTGGTTGACACCCACGACGACACCACCCAGCGCCTCCTCGATCCAAAATTCGATTTCGGCATTCGTCACAACGACGGCTCGATCGATATCCCTCGCATGCGCGAAGGCAACCTGAGCGCGATTTTCTTTTCCATCTGGATTTCAGGCACAATCACCGGCCCCGAAGCCGTGAAGCGCGCCATGGATCAAATTGACGTGGTGCGCGAGCTCCCGCTTCGCTATCCGAAAGATATCGCTCTCGCTCGCACCGCGGACGACATCCGTCGCATCCATGCCGACGGGAAGATCGCCGCGCTCATGGGCGTCGAGGGCGGTCACATGATTGACAACGATCTCGGCGTCCTCCGTGATTTCGCTCGCCTCGGCGTTCGCTATGTGACGCTCACGCACATGCTCGACACCGACTGGGCGGATTCATCAACAGGGAAGTCCACGCACAGCGGTCTAACAGACTTTGGCAAGCAGGTAGTCCACGAGATGAACCGCATGGGCATCATGGTGGACATCTCGCACGTTTCCGACAAGACCTTCTATGACGCGCTCGCCATCAGCGAAGCGCCCATGATCGCGTCGCACTCTTCCTGCCGCTCGATTTGCGACGCCCCGCGGAATATGACTGACGACATGGTCAAGGCGCTCGCAGCCAAAGGCGGCGTAGTCCAGATCAACTATCACGTCGGCTTCCTCAGCCAGGAGTTTCGCAATGCAGAGAAGGCGAACCCGGAGATCGGCAAGGCCATCCAGGAAGAAGTGAAAAAGCGCTGTGGAGAAAATGAAGGCTGCCAGCTCACCGAAGGCGATAAGATTACAAGAGAGTATGTCGCGCAGGGCAAGCTCCCCCGCGTCGAATGGACTAAGATCATCGAACACATCGATCACGCCGTGAAGCTCGTAGGTGCGGATCATGTAGGCTTGGGTTCGGATTTCGACGGCGCGAATATGCCGTATGGAATGGAGGACGCGTTGCATTTGCCGCAAATCACGAACGCGCTCCTCGCAAAGGGTTACTCAGCAGGCGATATTCAAAAAATCTTGGGTGGCAACACACTCCGCGTGATGGAGCAGGTGGAGGCCACGTCAAAACGAATAGGAGGACAACCGTGAAGGAATTGATTTCAAGATTGTGTCTGGTGGCAGTCCTGGGAGCCGTGCCAGCTTCTCTTTGGGCGCAAGGGACTGACTCGAAGCCCGCGGCACAAACTGCAAAGCCAAAAAGCACTGCGGTGGCACATTCAGGCACCGATCCCGCTCTGCTTCATCCGGCCACGCTGAAGGCGCAAGCTCCCGCCGAATATGACGTGAAGTTTGTTACGACCAAAGGCGATTTCGTCGTTCACGTCACGCGGGACTGGGCGCCAAACGGCGCGGACCGCTTCTACAATCTCGTGAAGCACGGTTTTTACAACGGCGCGAGCTTCTTCCGATATGTGGACGGATTCGTCGTGCAATTCGGCCTCACCGGCAATCCCGCGGTGAATAAGGCCTGGACAGACGCCAACATCAAGGACGATCCAGCAAAGTCCAGCAACAAGCCTGGCACTGTCACGTTTGCAATGGCTGGCCCGAACACCCGCACCACGCAGATATTCATCAATCTCGGCGACAATTCCCGATTGGACGGCATGGGCTTTTCAGCCTTTGGCGAAGTCACTTCCGGCACGGAAGTGATCAAGACCTTCTACAGTGGTTATGCCGACGCGCCCACGAGTCATCAAGGCGAGATCACCAACGAAGGGAAAGCTTATCTGGACAAGAATTTCCCCAAGCTGGACAGCATCAAGACTGCTACGATTGTTCCTGCGGCCGGCGGAGCGAGTGGAGGTGCGGCCCCTGCGAAGGAGCCGAGCGGAGCGGGAGCACCTAAACCACAATAATCCTGCGGCTCGGGTAGAAGGCAGCCGCGAATCCAACCGTTTCACTGAGGGGACCTTATTATGAGCACAGCTTCGCCACTGCATCAGCCGGAGAATGCCAAAGAGCAAGCCCCGGCAGAGTACGACGTTAAATTTGCCACCACGAAGGGCGACTTCACGATTCACGTGACGCGTGCCTGGGCTCCTCTCGGCGCCGACCGCTTCTACAATCTCGTGAAGCACGGTTTTTATACGGACGCGCATTTCTTCCGTGTCCTCCCAGGATTCGTGGTCCAGTTTGGCTTGAACGCCGACCCGCAAGTGAGCCGCGTCTGGCGGGCCGCGAATATCAAGGACGATGCCGTAACCCAGAGCAACAAACCGGGAACGGTAACATTTGCCACCGCCGGACGCGACACCAGAACCACACAGGTCTTCATCAATCTCGGTAATAACGGAGGCCTGGATTCGCAGGGCTTCGCCCCGTTCGGCCAGATCACCGACGGCATGGACGTCGTCAAGAAGCTGCACAGCGGTTACGGCGAGGGCGCCCCGCACGGCCGCGGCCCAGACCAGGGTGCCATCACCACTCAGGGCAAAGAATACCTGGACAAGAATTTCCCGAATCTGGACAGCATCAAGTCAGCGACGATCCAAGCCGCCGCCGGGAAATAGCTCGTCGTTCACAAAGGTAGAGCCGGAATGTTCGCGAAACAATTGGCTCTCGCTTCACCACCTCAGGTGACACAAGCACGTGCAATCCCACTCAGCTAGCCTCAAGTGGCACAGGCACTCTTGTTTATCCAGAAGAACGAAGGGCCTGTGCTCTGACGAGCACCAACCCTCAACAAGCACCCACCACCGCCGGCCCCATTTCACCTTCGCATCAACCCAACCCGATCCACGATTCCAATCGAATGTCCGAGAGCTCCGTTCTTCCAATTTCAACCTCGGCCAATGCGACGAGCTGCGTTTCAAGTGGCACAGGCATTCCTGCCTGTGCTCTGACGAGCACCAACCTTCAACAAGCACTTCCGATATCGGCATTCTCGAATCAAACAACGCGAAAACCGCTAACGACCCGCTGAACTATTGCGTCGAACACAGCTCCCGATGAATCTCACTAAATGATGGACGGAAGCTTCCCCGACACAGCCAGTCCGACCCTGATACGTACTCGTGCGCAAGAAGGCGCAGTAAGCGCAACAGCGATGTTGTGTGCTCTCGCGGGACTCTCCATCGTAATTCACCTACCGGGCATCGCCCGTTACGGCTTTTTCCGCGACGAGCTCTACTACATTGCGTGCAGCGAGCACCTGGCCTGGGGCTATGTAGACCAGCCTCCGCTGATTGCGCTCATTGCCTGGATTTCCCGGCACGTTCTCGGCAATTCGCTCGCAGCGTTTCGAGTGCTCCCGATTCTGGCTGGCGCCGTGACCGTGTATCTCACGGGCTGGCTTTCGAGAGAGCTCGGCGGCGGCAGGCTCGCTCAGTTTGTAGCGGCGCTCGCGATTCTCTTCGCGCCCCTGTATCTCGCATTCGACAGTATTCTCACCATGAACGCGTTCGAGCCCGTGTTCTGGCTGGCGTGCGCTTGCATCGCGGCGCGAATCGCCAACGGCGGCTCGCCAAAGTTGTGGCTGCTATTCGGACTCATCGCGGGAGTCGGCCTCGAAAATAAACACACGATGGCCGTCTTTGGTTTCGGCGTAGTGGTGGGATTTCTTTTGTCGGGCGACTTACAGCCGTTTCATTTGCGGTGGATCTGGATGGGAGGGCTGATTGCGCTGGCGATTGCAGCCCCGAATCTCGTGTGGGAAACGCGGCACGGGTGGCCGCAAATCACAGTAGTTCGCAATGCGCAGCTACTGAAAAACGAGCCGGTTGGTCCGCTGCGATTCTTAGGCGAGCAGGTGCTGTTCTATTCGCCCATTGCACTGCCATTGTGGCTCGGAGGGCTCGCGTGGTTTCTCTCTGCGCGCGAAGCAAAGCAATTTCGCTTTCTGGGTTGGGCCTACTTGGTTGTAATGACGATTTTCATGATCGCCCGTGGGAAGACCTACTACCCAATGGCCGTGTATCCGATGCTGATGGCCGCAGGCGG
>DATNKB010000067.1:0-19542 GCA_035603595.1 Candidatus Dormiibacterota bacterium | reverse complement strand
GTGATTGATCCGGTGTGGAAACTCTACGAGCGTGCCATTGAACGTGTGGGCCACACGGCCACCCTGCTGGAATGGGACGACAGCATTCCCTCGTTCCAGGAAGTTCATGATGAAGCGCTGAAGGCCAACAAGTTTCTGGCGAGTGCCTCGCTCGCTACCGCCGTATGAGTCTTCTAAGCATCCAGCGGCGCATGGCGCGCGCGGTAATGACGCCTCTCACTCCCGCCGAGCGCATGCGACCGACGGCTCCTGACGGCCGCTCGTTGCGGAAAGTCGCCTCCGACATCATCAAGCCGAATGATCGGCTCACTTCGTTTGAACGCCTGGAAATCTACAACCGGCAATATTGGTTTCGAGTGCTTTCCGCGTTTGCGGAGGATTTTCCAGGTCTTCGCGCAGTGCTGGGTGAGCGTAAATTCGATGCGGCTGCCAAGGCGTACATTAACGATTGTCCTTCGACTTCCTTCACGCTTCGAAACCTGGGATCAAAATTGGAAGCATGGCTGCGCAAGAATCCGAAATGGACTGGCTCGCGCCGGGAGCTGGCACTCGACATGGTCCGGCTCGAGTGGGCCGACATTGATGCTTTCGACGGAAAAGCGGAACCGGCTTTGAAACCCGAGAATCTCGCGGGAGCTGATCCCGAAGCGCTGCGTTTGCAGCTGCAGCCTTATATCCATCTCCTCGATTTGCACTATCCGGTGGATGACCTGCTGATTGAGTTGAAGAAAGACGAAGAGGACACGGATTTCGCGAGCAACGCTTTCAACGAGCGACACAAGCAGAAGCGCGTGCGCGCGGTGGCGCGGCTGAAGCCATCGACGATTTTTCTTGCCGTGCACCGCCTCGATGATTCGGTGTATTTCCGGCGCCTGGAGCGCGAAGAATTCCTGATTCTGAAGGAACTGCGAACCGCCAAGACTTTGAGCCGCGCTGTCGACTCCGCTCTCCGCAAAAGCTCGATAGCAGCGGAAGACAGGCCCGCGCTAATTCAAAGCTGGTTTCAGACGTGGTCTACTCTGGGCTGGTTCTGCCGCTCAATGACGGCGAAAAAGAAATGAGCGGCCCGCAGGAGCAAATCCAAAACCTTTACGGCGTGTTCGTTCGAGTGGCTTCAAGCTTGCAGTCGGCGCTCCTGCTGTGTATCCGCGTTTATTTCGGCCTCTGGCCTGCTGGCATTGCGTTGAACGGGTGGGGAAAGCTTCACAATCTCCCGCACGTCACGGAGTTCTTCGCCAGCCTTGGCCTTCCGGCTCCGGGAGCCACGGCCGCCTTTGTCTCTACTTTCGAATTCGTGGCTGGGATTCTGCTGGCGATTGGCCTGCTTTCGCGCGTAGCCGCACTCGGCCTCGTCATCGACATGCTCACCGCCTACATCACGTCCGACCGCGATTCCCTCACCTCTTTCTTCTCTGATCCGTCCAAGTTCTACAATGCTGACCCGTTCATCTACCTCGCGTTCGCCTTGGTGATCCTGGTTTTCGGACCCGGCAAGATCGCTCTCGATTATCTCATCGAGAAAAAGTACGCGAATCGGGGCCAAGTTAAAAACTGACGACAGCTGACCGCACACATATTTTTCGATGCCGCTCAGATTTTGTTCCAGCAAAACGCCCTTTCATCGCATCCTACTAAGTGATGACCACAAGCTCCGGCCCCTCCGCGATTCATCGTTTTGCGCCTATCAGCTTTCGAATTGCAATTCCGGTATTCTTCCTACTGCTCTTCATTCCCGCAGGCTGCGTCCCGGCAGATGAAATGACGTCTACAGTCGTAGTTGGCTCGTCGCGAATCGACGTGCATATTGAGGGCGGCCCGATGCAGCTTTCAAATGAGGAGCTGATGCAATGGGTACGCATCGCATCCGATTCCGTCTCGACGTATTACGGGCGCTTTCCGGTTCCGGATGTAGCGCTTCGTATCATTCCGACGGACGGTCGAGGCGTGCGTGGAGGAAGAACGTTCGGCGCGAAAGACGGCGGGCGCATTTCGATCCATGTGGGCAAGGAAACGACGGTGCGCGGGCTGAACTCGGACTGGATGCTGACGCACGAAATGGTGCATCTCTCGTTCCCTTCAATGGCGGATGAACACCACTGGATCGAGGAAGGGATCGCCACGTATGTGGAGCCGATTGCCCGCGTGCGAGCCAAGCACATGGACGCGCATGAAATGTGGTTTGAACTGGTGCGCGATTTGCATCAAGGATTGCCGCAGTCCGGCGACGAAGGGCTCGACAACACGCACACATGGGGCCGAACGTATTGGGGCGGCGCTCTTTTCTGCTTCCTCGCGGACATCGAAATCCACAAACAGACGAATAATCACAAAGGTCTCGACGATGCGTTGCGCGGGATCCTAAACGCCGGCGGCGACATTCGCTATGATTGGCCCATCGAGAAGGCGCTAACAGTCGGCGACCAGGCCACAGGAGTTTCTGTACTCCTGCCCCTCTATCAAAAGATGAAGAATCAGCCCTATCGAGTGGACCTCGATGCATTGTGGAAAGAACTCGGAGTGGAGCGTGACGGCGACACCGCAAACTTCATCGATTCGGCGCCACTCGCAAAAACGCGCGACGCGATCACCTTCGGCTCTTCCTCTGCGAAAGTACAACCAGCTTCAGCCACAGCGGCGATTGACGCAGGCCGCCGCTCGCGAACCTCCCGGTAACGGTAACCCATATCCAAACATCTTCCCTGCCGGCGACGTCTGAGGTAAGCTCCGCCACGCAAACTACTCGTATCGCATTGAGGAGGAATGGGATGGCGCGGAGCCGGTTCAATGGTCGTACCCCGGGTCGTACGCCGAGGCGTGTGTTCGTTTCTGCAATCTTCCTGCTGGTATTCTGCGGCGCAGCCGCCGCGCAGTATACAGATCGGCAAGCCATCGACGATCTCGGCGGCCCGCAAGCCTTCGCCGCTCGGCGCTCGGAATTAGCTAAGCGTTGCAAGACCGGATCCGTAATCCTGTTCGCTCGCAACGAGATCCCCGAGGCCGTCCACTATCGAGAAGACAACGATTTCTACTATTTCACCGGCTTGCAGGATCCCGGTGCGGTGATGTTGCTCGACTGTCAGAAGGAAACTGTAGTTATTCTCGAGGCCGAGCAAACGCCCCAAACCGCCAAGACCTACGGCCCGAATCTTCTAGCGCTTGCCCCTGCAGATCGCGAAGCTCTGGGTTTCAAGAATGTGACGTCGATCGCGAACATCGATATCTTCCTGTCCTACACGACGCACGGATTCGGACCATCCGCCTCGAAAGATCTTTGGATTCGCCTGGATTTTCCCGATAAAGCAGACGGCGCGCGCGCCGAGACCGGTCGCGACAACGCCTGGAAGTTTGCGCATCCGTACCATGAACCTTTGCCTTCCAACCTGGCGCCGTCAAAACTGCTGCTAGAACGCTATCCCATGGCGAATTTCCACGACGTGACACCATTCATCGACGAAATGCGAAACATCAAGACTCCGCAGGAAATTGAGGTACTTCGCCGCAATGGAAAACTCAGCGCCGAAGGGGATAAGGAAGCGATCGCCCACGCGCGCCCGGGAATGTATCAGTATCAAATCGAGGCCCGCGCCACCGGTTACTTTATGGACCACGGAGCGCAAGGGGTCGCCTACCTCGCCATCGTCAGTTCCGGTGCGGACATCAACACGATTCACTATTTTGCCGACCGCCACAAAATCGAACCCAACCAGCTCGTCGTGCTCGATTTCGCCGCCTCGCTCGATCATATGACGATGGACATCACCCGCACCTTCAACATCAGCGGAAAGTTCACGCCCGAGCAAGCCAAGTGGTACGCCGTAGAACTCGAAGCGCAGAAAACAACAATCGCGCTGCTCACGCCCGGCCACACATACGACGAAGCCTCCGATGCCGGCAAAGCCATTTACGAAAAGGCTGGAATTGGCGATCAATGGCGCGGCTTTCCCGGCCATTTCGTCGGCCTCGCAACGCACGACGTGATGCGTCCTACCGGCCCGGTGAAGCCCGGACAAGTCGTTACGGTGGAGCCCTTCATCGATCTCCCTGATAAGCAGATGCACTACCGCGTGGAGGACACGATTCTGATTACCAATGGCGCGCCGGAAAATCTTTCAGCCGCGATTCCGAAGGAAGCGGATGAAGTAGAAAAACTCGTGGGAAGCGCGAAGGACTGACGGAATACCTACTGCCGCCTCACTGCAATTGAGCTGGGCCCGCGTTCGCGGAGCTCCATAGTCCTCCGCAGGTTTTTGCCAGCTGATATCCCTCCGCTCCAGATGGCAAGAAATCGGACCTTAGAACTACACTAAATTGCTTAGTATCCCCCGGGCCGTGTTTGCGATTCTATGGGTTTCTTGATGTGAAATCTCATAGTCTCCGAAAATTAGAATATCTTGCGTACGCACGCAGTGTTTCTCATATATGGAAATTCGAACAGTTGGAGTTCCCCCTAAATAGAATCCCGTAAACTACTGAAAATCAAAACCGTATTTCTGAATGAAGCTGGAAACCAACGTGCGATGTGGCCGACGGGGTTACTTTTACAAGTGTGCACTAGAATTTCCGACGACATTCGATTCTTGGCAAGATGTTCAGGAGGGGGTATGAACTGGAAGCGATTTACAGCATCGATTTTCGCGCTTTTGGCTGTGGTTCTCATGAGCCATCAACCGGCGCGCGCACAGGCGACGAACGCAACGGGCAGCATCGAAGGGGTTGTGACAGACCCGCAGGGTGGGATTCTGCCAGGCGTCAAAATTACAGTTACGCGCGCGGACACCGGTCAGGTAATCAACTTGACCTCAAGTTCGGCAGGATCATTCTCCACCGGTCCGATCGTGCCAGGCAATTATGCAGTGCGCGTCGAGGCGCCCAGTTTTAAAACATATCAGACGACCGTGGTGGCTCAGGTCGGCCAGATCACAACGGCAAACGCAAAATTAGAAGTAGGTTCTTCCTCGACAGTCATCGAGGTTACGGGCACCGCTATTTCAGTAAATACAGAGCAGTCACAGTTGTCAGGAGATTTGACTGCTTCACAGATTGAAAATCTTCCTATCAATGGCCGCAATTTCCTCGATCTTGCGCAGCTCGAGCCGGGCGTCCAGATTCAGGACGGCGGCAACTTCGATCCGACCAAGATTGGTTTCTCCTCGATTTCGTTTGGAGGAAAGTTCGGCCGCAGCGCCAGGATTTCAGTTGATGGCGTAGACGTGAGCGACGAAAACGTTGGCACGACAACGACTGGTATTCCGGCCGGCGCGATTCAAGAATTCCAGCTCGCGCAATCCAGTTTGGACATTTCGAATGACTTGACTTCAGGAGGGTCGGTCAACGTAGTAACGAAGTCGGGCTCCAACACGCTTCACGGCGAAGGATTTGGACTCTTCCGCGATAACTCGCAGGCTGCCGCTTATCCGGGCGGTGCGCAATTCCAGCGCGGCCAGTACGGCGGAGACGTGGGCGGCCCGATTCTCAAGGACAAGCTGTTCTTCTTTGCCGACGCGGAGCGGTTGCTTGCTCATGATGCCGGCGGCGTGCTGGTGGCCCCCCCACTGAATTCGTTCTCGGGCACTTTTCCCGCGCCGTTCCATGACACAAGCGCGATCGGCAAGCTCGATTATTCGATCTCAAAAAATGTCAAGGCATTTGCACGATTCAGTTTTTGGCAGGCCTCTGACGTCGGAAACTTTGGCGGCGCGGCCAACTATTCCGTTTATGACAACAAGGACCGCACCAAGACAGTTGCGGGCGGCGTGGATTTCAATGAGGGTTCTTTTACTCACAGCTTCCGGGCCGAATACTTGAAATTCGTGAACGTAATCTCGGATGCCGTGCTGGGCAGCAACCTGCCGTTTGCATCCGTTCCCAATGAGATACTTCTCAGTGGCACAGGATTCGAGAGCGGACCCAGCTTCCTGGCGCCACAATCTACAATTCAGAGCGATCGCCAGGTGAAGTACGACGGAAGCCATGTCTGGGGATCACACATCATCCGGTGGGGCGTGGATTATAACCGAATCACGGGCTGGACGTTTGCCAGCTTCTTCGGACTAACGCCGCAGGATGTATCCAGTAACCTGTTCTCTCCGGGGACTCTCACGTGCCCTGGTGGCCAGACCGGCTCCGCTTGCCCCTTGAATTACACCGCCGACACGGTGACGATGGGAAATGGCGAAGGGTCTTTCACCGAACTGAAACGCTTTGGAAAACCGGCCGGCGGCCTGGGTCCAGATGACCGGGTCGGCGCCTACATCGGTGACAGTTGGAAGGTAAAGCCAAACTTCACCCTGAGTTACGGCCTCCGGTATGACCGGGATACGGGCCGCACCGATAGCGACATCTCGCTTCCTGCAATCAACAATTTCATCCCAGGGGCGGGAAATGCGGTCAAGCAGCCCAATCACAACTTCGCGCCTCAAGCAGGGTTTGCATGGGATCCGAAGAGCGACGGCAAGACCGTGATCCGAGGCGGAGTTGGGATTTTCTATGACAATATCGTGTTCAATGACGTTCTGTTCGACCGCGAGCTGAAGCTTGCATCCGGCCAATTTAACGCGACTCAAAATGCGTGTAATAGTGGTCCCGTCGGAGGCACGGGGACCGGGGGCGTAGTGGGGTTCGGAGACGGTTCGGCACACCTCCTCGGCGTGGCAGGAGCAATTTCCGGGACGCCCAGCCCCGCCCAACAAGCCACGTCGAACTTAATTTGCAACACACCGATCGGAGCCACCATCGCGCCGGGCGGCGGCAATTGCGCAGGACAGGTCTTTGCCAACTGCACCGCGGCTTTCCAGACTGCTCTCCAGGCTTCATTCGCGGCGAATCCAGTGGGCGCAAACGGCATTTTCCTGCCGGGTCAGTTGGCGGCTAGCGGAGTAAACCTTACGGGAGCGGGTTTCCTTGATCCAAATTACAAATCTCCACGGTCGATTCAAATGAACGTAGGCGTACAGCGCGAGTTGCGTCCGGGAATGGTATTTAGCGCTGACTATGTTCGAAACGTCGGGTTGCATTACTTGCTATCGACCGATGTCAACAAGTCCGGAGACGTTTCCAACTACGATCCAACGTTGGGTGCGGCTGCCGTCACAGCTACACTGGCCGCCTGCGGGGTTCCTTCCGTTGCGGACGCGATTGTCGCTTGCCCGGGGTTGCATGCCACCGGTGGGGCGACAATGGCGGACTTTTCTGCGAACGGCCTCGATTCCGCGAACGACAAGGGTCCTTTTCCTTGCCCGAACTGCGCATTCGCAGCGAGCAACCGGAACGTCGGCGCCTTCTATGAGTTCCATTCGGGCGGACGATCGGTATACAACGGCTTGGACCTGAAGTTGGTTCAAAATGTTCAGCACCCGTTCAGGGGCGTCAAGTACCTGAACTTCCAGGGCACGTACACATTCTCTCGCTACGTCAATGCCGGATCGATTGCATCTGGCGCGAACATAGCGGGCGGTGATGCGGACTTCGTGTCCACTGGCCTTAACAACCGCAATCCATTGAGCCTTATTGGTCCGGGCTCTCTGGATCGAACGCACCAGTTCAATTTTGGCGGATATGCCGATATACCGCTTGGCTTCCGTCTTGGAATGATTTCCCACTTCTGGTCTCCGTTCGCAGCAACGCCGACGGTGCTCCCAGTGGCAACCGCGACGAATGCCGGCCCAGACGGGATTTTCACGTCTGACTTCATTGGCAGCGGTCAGGTAGGCAATCCACTACCGATCGCCGAGACGGATTCCACTTGCGGCACGATGGGTGGTCAGTGCAGCTACAGTCTGTACCACGTCGGAGCGTTCATGCGTTCAATCGGACCCGGAGGGCTTGCTAACGCCGTCTCGAATTACGACGCTACGATTGGCGGTACGCTCCCGACTCCGGCCGGACAGGCGCTTATCAATCAGGGCCTGTTCACTCTTTCGCAGTTGCAGGATCTGGGCGGCGTGTCAACTCACGTGGCACCGGTCGTCCCGGGACAAGTGGGACTCGGTTGGCTGAAGGCCTTCGACCTGGAATTCAGCTGGGTAGGCCATTTCTTTCATGAGCGTTTGACGGTTCAGCCGAGCGTGAATTTCTACAACTTGTTCAACTTCTCCAACTTCGACTCAGCTGCCAATACCCTCGCGGGCCAGCTCAACGGGAACCCCGGCTCGATCAACGGCACGGTGCAAGCTGGCCGTCCCGACCGGATCGGTGCTGGTACCGGCGTGTTTGCCTTCGGCGCCCCACGAACGATTGAATGGGGGTTGAAGCTTCAATTCTAACCCGGCGCTGGTTCGCTTCTCCTTGAGCGAACCGGCACCGGCAATATACAGACGCCAATGGCTCCGGGTGGCCGGAGCCATTGGCGTTTTCACTGCGGATTTGCCGTCTCTGCGGTATTACACTCCGCACAAAGGAGGCTTTATGCTGCAATTTCCTTTGTGGCTTTGCTTATTCTTTATCCTTTCTGTTTCCTTCGCTTTCAGCCAGCATCCAAAGCCACCCGGAATAGTTACAGCCGACCAGCAAGCGAATCAGCCTCTCGAACCACCGATGCAACCGCACAGCCGGAAGATCGACGTTGAACAGGTGAAGAAGGAGGCGAACGAATTAAAGATACTGGCCGACGGCGTGCCTTCCCAAATTGAACTGGTGACAAAGAATCAGTACCCGAAGGATCTCAACGAGAATCTCAAGCGCATCGAGAAATTGGCCAAGCATCTTCGCAGTGAAGTCACTCCTTGAGTTTCGCTGCGGGAACTACGGCGCGGCGTGGCACTAGATTCCGCCGAGAATTGGGCGATTCTTGCACTCGCTAACAGACGCGAGCTTGCGTGCACAGAAGCTGTTAGTAAGCCCAGCGCAGTAGCATCGCCCCTGTGGTGTATCCGGCGCCGACTGAGATCAAGAGAACCAGGTCGCCTTTGCGGAGGCGCTTCTGCTCAAGCGCGTCCATGAGGCCAAGGGGAATCGTTGCGGCGGTTGTGTTACCGAAGTGGTCTATGTTGATGAGGATTTTGGAATCATCTACGCCGAGGCGCTCCTGCATCGCGCGAATGATGCGCAGGTTTGCCTGATGCGGCACTACGAGCGTGAGGTCGCGGCTTGTAAGACCGTTGCGCTCCAGAATCTCAACGGCCAGTTCGCTCATACGCCGCACAGCATATTTGAAAACTTGTGCGCCTTCCTGATGGACGTAGTGCATGCGCTTCTCGACAGTTTCCTGCGATGACGGATGCAGAGAACCGCCTGCGGGCATATAGAGGTTGCAGCCGCCCGAGCCGTCCACATCGTTCACGAAATCGATGATGCCCTCAGAATCCGACGCGGCGGGCTCGACGAGAACTGCGCCTGCACCATCGCCGAACAAGACGCAGGTGGCTCGATCCTTGAAGTCGAGGATCGAGGTCATTACGTCGCTACCGATTACGAGAACTTTCTTGTGCGAGCCGGCCCCCACGAACTGCGCGCCTACGGTGAGTGCATAGACGAAACCTGAGCAGGCCGCCGAGAGATCGAACCCCCAAGCTTTCGAAGCGCCCAGGCGATCCTGGATTAGGCAAGCGGTCGAGGGAAACAACATGTCCGGCGTGACCGTGGCGAGAACGATCATTTCAATTTCTTCGGCGGGGATGCCTTTTGCCTCGAGAAGCTTTCTCGCTGCTTCGGTTCCCAGATGCGAACTAGCCATTCCCGGGTCGGCGTAATGGCGTTCGATTATGCCGGTGCGCGTGCGGATCCATTCGTCAGTCGTGTCTGTAATCTTCTCGAGATCGAAATTAGTCACCAAGCGCGGCGGCACGTACCCGGCCACTCCGGTGATCTTCGCGGCAATGCGTCGGCCCATTACACTCTCCGTTTGCCCAGGATAATCCGGCGATTGTATGCAATCGCGCTCCAGCAAGACAAGTGTGGAAGCCCGAAAGTTGCGGTCACTCGAATTAATCCGCAGGAATGATTTCGTACCGGTAGGTGATTTTTGCGGTTTTTCCAAGCATCGCGGAAACGGAACAATATTTCGTTTCGCTCAGCTCGATCGCGTCGCGCACGGCTTTGTCGTCAAGCTTGCCCGTGAGCCGGTAGACGATTTCGATTTTCGTCCAAACCTGAGGGGGATCCGGCGCGTCTTCGCCCGAAACGCTTACTTCGAGCGACCGAAGGTCTTGTCGTTTTTTTCGCAAGATTGAGACTACGTCAACTCCAGTACATGCCCCCAGCGCGCCAAGCAGTGTTTCCTTCGGGCTGGGCCCCTTCTTGTGTTCACTCGCGGCATCGAACAGGACGGTCTGCCCCGATGGCATTGTGGCGAGAAATTCCTCGTTACCTTCCCACTTCACGGTCGCGGTTCGCATCATCTTCTCCGGCACACAAAGTCGCACGAAAGACTTTACCGGGAAGGATTTCTCGCGTCCAGCATGGCGGGAAGAAACGCGCGGATGTGCTTTATGCGAGCGCCGAATCGCTGGGATGATCCGAGGCGCTCACGCCCGCTTCAACGGTCTGCCGAGGGGCGCGGCGCATCACCTCGATAAACACGCGCACGAGCGAGGGATCGAACTGGTTGGAAGCGCAACGTTCGAGTTCGAGGAAGGCATCTTCGGGAGTCCGTGCCTTCTTATAGGTGCGTTCTGAAGTAATCGTGTCGTAAGCGTCGGCGATCGCGATCACACGCGCGCCATGTGGAATGCGCTCGCCTTCCATGCGATCCGGATAGCCGGTGCCGTCGTAGAACTCGTGATGATGGCGCACCATCAAGCGGATGCGTTTCATTGCTTCGAGTGGCTCCAGAATTTTTGCTCCCAGCTCTGTGTGCGTTTTCATTGTTTCCCACTCGGCGGCGTCGAGTGGGCCAGACTTGTTCAAGATCGGTTCGGGAATCCCGACCTTGCCGATGTCATGCAGCAAACCCGCAAGGCGAATCTCTTCCACTTCCGGTGGGTCCATTCCGAGGGCCTCTGCGATCATCACCGCGTATGCGGAAACTTTCTGCGAATGGCCCTGGGTGTAGTGGTCTTTCGCGTCAATGGCAAGCGCGAGTGATGTTACGGTGTCAACCACAGCGGGCGGCAGCAATTCGGTGTTTCCCTGCCCCTGTTCCGTGAGCGAACGCGTGAATTGCTCCAGGCGGCGGTAGATTTCGTCGAACGCTTCCGGGCCGGTGGAGAATAGGCGCTTCAACGTGACCCCTAGATACGCTTCCAGCACGTCTTTCTTCCAGCGCTTCGTATCGTTCGGGTCGGTCTGCTCCGCGCTCGAAACGGAATTGCCACCCTGATGTTTCGATAGGTACATCGAAGAGTCCGCCACCTGGATGAGTTCCTGGGGTGTGGAACCATGTACCGGAAAGCCGGCGATTCCGAAGCTTGCGGTGATGTTTTTGTCGCGCAGCAGGGGATCGGAAGCAATCCAGCCGCGGAGCTTGCTCGCGAGCTGGCGCGCCTGCTCCACAGAGGTTTCCGGCATCAGGATCACAAATTCGTCACCACCGTATCGCGCCACCACATCCGAACGGCGGCAATTCTGCTCGAGGATGTGACCGACACGCTGCAGGACCACGTCGCCTTCGAGGTGGCCATAGAAGTCATTCACAAACTTGAAGCGGTCCAGGTCCATCAGCACGAGGGAGAAGGGGCGATTTGCGCGCGTTGAACGTTTCCATTCCTGCGAGAGCGTCTCCATCAGGTAGCGGTGAGTCTTGACGCCGGTGAGGCCGTCGGTGATGGCCTGCTCCTGGGCCTTTTGGAACGTAAGCGCATTGTGAAGCGCACCCGCGAAGAGATCGGCGAGAGTACGGAGGACAAGAACCTCCTCATCCGGGAAGTTACACTTCTCAGCAGATTCGACATACAAAACGCCCAGAAGACTATCTGCATATGCCACGGGCAAGGCAATCGCCGACACGCTTCCCGGCACGATCAGCCGCGGAGTACTTGCGTTCACTTCGCGAACGATCGCGAGTTGTCCGCTTCGTGCCACCTGGCCGATCAGGCCTTCTCCCAGCAGAATGCGGCGTCCGATCGCGTCGTGCCTTACCCCCGCTTCCGCCTGAATTACAAGCTCCTTTGCAGAATAGTCGAGCACAGCGATGCCGATATGGTCATACGTGAGCCCCGTTTCTATCTCCGAAGCGATTTTCGCGAGCATTTCTTCGGGATTCAGGGTGGTGATCGCATGGCTCGAAATATTATTCACCAGGGTCAAATGACGCGATTTCTTCTGTTCTTCGGCGAATAGACGCGAATTCTCGATTGCGATACAGGCTTCGCTCGAGAGAACACGGAGCAACTCAACGTGGCCTTCATCGAAGGCGCGTTCGTTGGGACTATGCACGGCCATCACGCCGATAGCGCGGTCGTAAAGAATCAGCGGCACCACGCAGATTGAACCCGCATCACGAACGGGCTCAAATCCAAGCCGAGTGGTTTCCTGGTGGAAGTGATCGCGGATCAGGAGCGGTTGACGCCCGCGGACAACGAACTCAACCAGGTGATTTCCCGGCGGGCGAGTCCGTTTGGGTTGCCGCTCGCCATCCAACACTTCAATCTCGAATCGCACTTCGTCGGACTTGCCATCGTAGAAGGCAATGAAGAAACTGCTCACGTCGAGCAGTCTGCGAATTTCCGAATAGATGCGCTCGAAGAGAATGTCAGGCTGCAGCGTGGAGCTCAGCGCTCGGCCGATTTCATTCAAGATGTGCAGCTCTTCGCTGCGACGGGCGGTTTGCTGAATCAGGTAGCTATTTTCAACGGCCATGCCAATCTGGTGTCCCAGCGCGAGCAAAAGCCTGAGCTCGGCTGCGGTGAAATTGCGGTTATCGGGAGTTCCGAGTAGAAGAACTCCAAACACGCGTTCCTTAGCCTGCAAGCTGATTCCCACGACGGTCCGAAGCCCCTGGTTGAGCAGCAGCTTGCGCAGATGCTGAAATTGTTCCTCTTTTTCGAGCGTGCGGTAATCCGAATCGCTTGCGAGGTTGCGCAGCACCACGAGCCCGCCGAGACGAGCCACGAGGTTTACGATGTACTCGTCAAGATCATCCTGCTGTGCTGCGGAGCAGAACGCCTCGCCCATGCCGGTGACGACGACAGATGTGGGTCCTTCCGAATCGCCGTAATGCAGGCATAAAGCGCCGGCAGGTATGCGTACCACATTCAGGACTCGATCGAGAGCCTGCGCCAGCATCTTCTGAATTTCGCCGCCGACAAAGCTGGACGTCGCGAGGTTCAGGTTCGAAAGCGCCAGCATGTTTCGTTCGACGCGGCGGCGTTCCTCTTCGTAAACGGCCATCACCATCAGCACAGCAGCAAAAAGCTCCGGAAGAGCCACCAACGGAAGCAGATTGATGTTTTGAAAGCGCCCCAGCCACACTTGAACGACGGTCGCGACGCGAAGCAGGCCCCAGAAGACGAATGTGATAGCGAGCAGAAGATCCGCTCGCGATTCCTGTTTTTGGCCTTCTTCCCAGAAGGTGCGTGCGACCAAGAAAAACGTGAGCGTAACGGAAAGGCCCAACGGGGCCTGGGTCCAACCGCGGTCAAATGCGACGGCCCAAACTGCCAAAGCAGCGGCCACGGCGAAAATGGCGCGGAAGTGGACGGTGAGGCGGCCATAGAGCCGCGCGGAACAATAGAAAGAAAGAGCTGCAATCGCGAGAACCCATTCGTTCGCGCTCCATACCCATTTAGGAAGGGCAATTGCCGGAGGCAACATGGTCGGAACGAAGTGAACAGCAATCAGGAGCCAGCCGATTGACCATGCGAGCAGATATTCCTGCCGTTTTTGCAGATAAACGTAGACAAAAAACAGCCCAAGCAGGAAAGCGCTCGCCAATGGCACAATGGAGGTCGGATTGAGTTGGCTCAACAACTTACCGCCTTCTTCCTAGACTTCTTCCGGAACAAGGGTCTCCGCCGAGAATATCAGAAAACTGCCAGCCTTCCGGCGACGTGTCCAGTCGAGTTTCGTGGAGGTCAACGTCCGGCGAGTCCTGGACTTGGCGCGCAATTGACAGGAAATCTGGGCTGAAAGCGCAGTGCCGCATCCAATCGTGACTATGGCTTATGAGCCCAAAATGGTCAACAGTACCCTCGTACCAACTCCAGTCGTTTCATCTGTTTCCGCTGCGCTCTCTCGATTTCGAGAGGGCTATCCGCTAAGATGGATTGTTTCCGAATCATGAAGGGATTGACTGAATGAATTCCCCGCAAAAACCGCGTGTGCGATTCGCTCCTTCTCCCACGGGATATCTGCACGTTGGCGGCGCGCGCACCGCTCTTTTCAATTGGCTTTTCGCACGGCATGAGGGTGGCACACTTCTGCTGCGGATCGAAGATACCGACGTGGAACGCAATCGGCCTGAGCTTGTGGATGGCATCCTGGAAGGGCTGAAGTGGCTTGGAGTTGAATGGGACGAGGGACCGTATTTTCAGTCGAAGCGGCTGGAAATGTATAGCATCGCTGGGGAGAAGATTCTGGCAAGCGGGGCGGCCTATGCGTGTTACTGCAAGCCCTTGGCTTACGGGGGAGCCGACGCGGCGCACGAGGAGCAAGAGGGCGAGGGCGACGATGAAACGCCGAAATCGGAAAAGATGGTTGCCTGCAATTGCCGCGATTTGAGCGAGGCGGAGAGAGCCGCGAAAGAAGCGCAGGGGATTCCGCGGGCGATTCGTTTTAAGGTCCCGCGGACGGGGGTCACCAAATTCGAGGACGCCGTATTTGGGCCTCGGGAGGTGCAGAATGCGGAGATTGAGGACTTTGTGCTGCTGCGGTCGTCGGGCTTGCCAACGTATCAATTGAGCGTGGTGGTGGACGATATCGACATGCGGATTACACACATTATTCGCGGGGCCGATCACCTGTCGAATACGCCAAAGCAGGTGTTGATTTACCGCGCGCTCGGGGCGGAGCCGCCGATTTTTGCGCATGTGCCGCTGATTCTTGGTGCGGATCGGACACGTCTATCGAAGCGGCACGGGGCCACTAGCGTTGGCTCGTATGCGGATGAGGGATTTCTGCCCGAAGCATTCCGGAATTTTCTGGCGCTGCTCGGGTGGTCGGCTGGTGGTGACGCAGAATATATGCGGACTCCAGAGTTGATTGAGCGGTTTTCCCTCTCGGGAGTTAGTCGCACGAATGCAATTTTCGACCGAGCGAAACTGGAATGGTTCAATACGCAGTATTTGCAGAAGCCGCCAGTGGAAGAAGTCCTGCCGTATGTTGAGGCGGAATTGAAGCGCGCCGGATTGTGGAAAGATGCGTGGTCGGGCGGTGAGAAGGAATGGTTTTCACGGACGGTGGATTTGATCCGGCCGCGAACACGCTTGCTGCACGATTTTTCGGGATGGGCGCGGGCGTTTTTTACAGACGATTTCGACTATGAGCCAGAGGCGCGCGCAAAATTCTGGAAGGATGAGAAAGTTCCCGGGCTTCTCGCGAAGCTTGCCGATGCTCTCGCGGCCTTGCCGGAATGGAATCACGATGCGTGTGATGCGGCCACGCGCGCTGTGGCGGCAGCGGAAGGCGTGAAAGCCGGCATGCTGATCAATGCGACTCGCGTGGCGATTGTGGGGCGCGCGGTGGCCCCTCCGCTCTTCGATACGATGGTGGCGCTGGGCAAAGAGCGCGTGATAGCGCGGTTGCGGAAGGCGCTGCCTTTGATTTCTGCGTCGTAAAATCCTGCGATTCAGGCAAAGTAGAGGAATGAATTTCGTCCCGCCAAACATCGAACGGGAGCGGTTTCCAATTCGCGGAATTCTTGCGGGCGCGGGGATCGCGCTCGCCGTGGTAGGCCTCGTCGTGTGGTCGTGGACGGGCATGGGCCTGCTACATCTGATCAGCCTCTTCCGAAGCGGCACCACAGTAATCAATGTGAATCAGCCGACGGTGGTGCGCCAGATCCAGCAGTTACAGCGACTCGAAACTGTCTCCTACACAATGGACAAAATTATCTCGGGCGAGCGTAACAACGCTTACTTGCCGAAATTCCTGGCCGGTGACCGGTTGCTCCTCGTGGTGCACGGAGACGTGATTGCTGGGGTCGACCTGGGAAAGGTGCAGCCGGCGGATGTGTCCGTTCACGGGCGGATGATTTCACTGCGGATTCCCGGGGCGGAAATATTTACGACGCGCATTGACAACGCACGGACGCGCGTCTATTCACGCGACACAGGCCTCTTCTCGATTCCGGACCCGAATCTCGAAAGCGAAGTCCGCGAAGAAGCAGAACGTCAGTTGCAGCAGGCCGCGTTGCAGGATGGCGTACTGAAAACGGCTGACCAGAATGCGCGCACCACGCTTTCGCGAATGCTTACAGGCCTTGGATTCGAGCAGGTGGAATTTCGATAGCGAGGCGGAGCCGTGGTTAGTTCGCGGCGCTGAAAATCTCCGCGTGGGCGGCGTTTGATTTTGTGCCAGCAGCGGCCAATTGGAACTTTGCATCGACCGGAATTTTTACAGGTTGCAGGCAGGTAGTGTCGTTGCAAGCTTGATAGCGAAGGGTGATGGGAATTGTAGTCGCGCCGAGCGCCGCATCCGGATGCGCTGTTAGTTTTAGCCGCAGTATCACCTTGCCGGTGTAAACATTCAGCGGTTTATTGGGCGAAAATGAGAATTTTTCCTGATGTCCGTCTGGATAGATTGTGTCGGCGACGTCGAATCCGGCAGGTAGCTGTGGCGTAAGAGTCGTCGGGATTAGATACGGATCGGTGGGCTTGTGAGAGTTCATGTGGAAACCCTTCGCGATCTCGACGACCACCGCAATTTCAAAAGATTTTCCGCACGGGACGGGTTCTAGCGAGACGAATGTTTGCGGCTTAACGACCGCTGCCGGACTGGGTAGCGCCTCTTGAGCTGATACGAGCGCAGTGCCGGCAGAGGCACATATAGTCGCCGCTGCGATTGTGAGGAATAAGCCGAAGGTTAGCCGACGGAAGTGCAGGCGCATTCGAGTTCAGACCTGAACCGGCTCGCCCAGTTTTTCAGTCAGGATGCGGCTCATTACCTGGTTCAGCGTCTCGCCCGTCTTTTCGAGCACAAACGCCTGCGCTGAATCCGACCAGCCGAGTTTGAAACTCGTCGTCAGGGCAGAAATCCAGATTTGGCGGACTGGAGTGTTCGGACTGATGACGAAGCGGGTTTCATCCTCGTCTTCAAATTCGATTTCGAGCTTGCCCGCGCCACCTTCGACTTCGAAGTCGTGCTGGTCCCCGATTTCGAGCAGGCGTTTGCGCAGGGATTCAAATGCTGCGTCGCACTTTTTCTGAAATTCGTGTTCATCCATAGGTTTTTGTCGCTACCGCATTTGGCATCGTGACTCTTGGAGGTTACAGCAGATGCGCGAGCGGGAGCAAGGAGTGGCCCGCGGCGTTAGTTAGAGAAGCGCGCGAACCTGCTTTTCGAGTTGATCGCGGTTTGCCAGGCCGATGAATCGTTTCGCGATTTTGCCGTCACGCGTAATCACGACCGTCGTGGGCAACCCA
The DNA here is from genome assembly GCA_035603595.1 of Candidatus Dormiibacterota bacterium. Taxonomy (GTDB): domain Bacteria; phylum Acidobacteriota; class Terriglobia; order Acidiferrales; family UBA7541; genus Palsa-295. Next base: position 2,089 of record DATNKB010000067.1, on the reverse strand, counting down.
ATTAATCCACCGAACTTAGAGGCGAGGTCGTCGCTGCCCAGAACAATCGGATAGTTCATTTTCATCTTCTGGCCGTCGACATCGAACTCGGTTTTCTGCACGTACGGCTCAACCACGCTCTTGCCTTCATCGTCCATCGCGGCACCAAGAATCGTGAAGCCTTTGTCCGCATTCTTCTGCTGCAACTCGATCATCCAGGGGATTTCCACTTGGCAGGGTTCGCACCAGGTGGCCCAGAAATTCAGCACGACGACTTTGCCTTTCAAGCTTGAAAGCGTTACGTCCTTGCCATCCAGGTCTTTGAAGGTGGCATCGGGAGCGGTGGGCAACGGGCCCTTGCTAGCGCCATTCTCCTGAGCCGACGCATTGAACCATTTCTTTGAATTGCAGCCGGAGAAACTGATAGCCATCACGGCGACCGCTGCCGAGAAACACAAAATCTTGAGAACCTTCGTCATTCGTAATGCTCCAATCACAGCGAAAACCGGTTTAAGAACGTGAGTTTGCCCGATAGCCAGGTGAGCCGATTTAAGAATACCAATCCACCGATGGCAAGCAACAAAACTCCGCTGAATACTTCCACCATGTGCAGATAACGCCGGAACCCCTGGTAGAAACGCAAGAAGCCGCTGATGAGAAGCGCTGTCACGAGAAACGGGATGGCAAGACCTGCCGAATAACAAGCCAGCAAAAAAACTCCCTGGCCTATAGTCTCGCGGGTAGCTGCTATCGCCAGCACGGTGGCGAGTATGGGTCCAATGCACGGCGTCCAGCCGAAGGCAAATGCGAAGCCCATCAGAAACGCGCCGAAAGCACCCGGCTGCCCGCCAAGTTTCTGGAAACGTATGTCGCGATTCAGCCAGCGCGTGAGCGAAGGGCCGAGAAGAAAAATCAACGAGACAGAATAGAAATGGACTGGCTTGAGCCAGCCGCCAAGAAACGCCGGATGGACAGTAAGCGCGACTCCGATGGCCACAAGCACTGCCCCAACTATCAAACCTACCCTGATTGTTATTTTCCCGAGCCAGCCGATGAGATGGAGCCCGAACATCACGATCAGCGCCCCGGCAACCGGCGCGAGCAGGCTTCGATTGCGCACAAAGAATGTACCGACGGCGCTCGCCGAGGCGCCGAAAGAGATGAAAACGATCGAGAATCCAAAAACGAAGGCCAGTGCCGATAGAAGCAGCTTTGCGCGGTGTGCCTGGCTGCCCTTCAATTGCTCGACGCCGATTCCTGAAAGCATCGACAGGTAACCGGGCACGAGCGGCAAGACACACGGCGAGAGGAACGATACGAGTCCCGCAACGAACGCCGCAAAGATCGAAACTTCCATCAGTCTCGGTACGCCCTTTTCATAGTGATTGGATGCTGACTCCCATGCAACGTCATGACAGAACTTACAATTTTCCCACATCCCTTAGACGCGCGCCGTGGTTTTTGTAGCTGCTGAAGGACGAGGGGAAAGCCGACAGGTGGCGCAAAGGCACGACAATTGAAAGGGAGGCTTAGCACAACTACCTCCGTAAACGATTGATAACATTAGCCTAAGCCGCCGGCCGTCGTGGCATGCCGAATGCATTTTGCGGAGTGGAGGGCCCGCACGCTGGAGCCGGGAACGGCAAAGCAATTTGCCGCGAGCGATGCGGGCTCCTTCTTTTTCAGCGCAACGACAGCGTGAGCACTTTTCGCGACGAATGGAAGAATCGAGGATGACCACTTTGACGCCAAACCAAGTGACCGCCGCGCGCGTGGTTGCAGCCTTCGCCGCTGTTGCACTCTTCACATTTGGGCACGACGCGCTCGCTGCGGATGCGACGGCCATTTTGCTGACGATCGCGGCCATCGCGCTTGACGGAGTGGACGGTTACATCGCGCGAAAGCGAAATCTTGCGACGCCTCTTGGAGCGCAGTTCGATGTTCTGGGCGACCGCGTAGTCGAAAATCTTTTCTTCACATTTTTTGCCGCTACGGGCCTGATTTCGTTTTGGATTCCGGTATTGTTTTTTGTGCGCGGCACGGTCACAGACTTTCTGCGAGGCCTCGCCGCGCGAAGCGGACGCAGCGGGTTCGGTCGAGATTCGATGAT
>DATNKB010000066.1:0-8169 GCA_035603595.1 Candidatus Dormiibacterota bacterium | reverse complement strand
TCGAGACGCCACGTGCGAAGGCCGCCTCAGCCAGTTTGGCCACGCCGGTGAGCTGAATGGCTTCGAAAAATTCGTCGATTACACCATTCCTCCTTTCAAGGATCGGACTGAGAATCTTCCCAAACGCAACATCATCTCGGTGATGAACGGCGACAAAGGCTGGACGCTCGATCGAGGTGGCGTTTCCGATGCGTCGGGCGCCGACGTGGCCCATTTCGAGGAAGACACAAAAAAGGATATCGACTACATCCTCCGCACCCGGATCAAGGAACCCAACATGGTTTTCCGGTATGCCGGCCCGGATATCGTGGATTTGAAACAGGTGGACTGGGTGGAAATCGTCGATAGCGACAATCGGACGATCCGAATCGCGATTTCGCAGTCTACGCATCTTCCAGTTCGAAAAATCGTGGATACCCGCGATGCAAACACCCGCATGAAAACCGATGAGGTGGAATACTACTCGAATTATCACCCCCTCAACGGCGTTCAGACGCCTTTCCAGATCACCCGCGAGCGCAACCACATCAAGATTTATCAGGTCTTCTTCGACAAGTGCGAGTACAACACCAACCTTTCCGATTCACTTTTCACCAAGCAATCGCTCGACGAACGCTGGGAGAAAGTCGGAAAAAGCGCGCGCAAGAAAGCCGAAAAGGACGCCAAGAATAACTGACGTGTAGTCCTGCGCTAATCCTCTGGTGGTCAGTTTTCAGTAACTGCGTTAATCAGGCACAGGCGATTAGGTGGTGATAATCCCCTGTTCACAACAGTTATCTGGAATCAGCAAAATTACGAATCTGATTGAGGCCGAAAAAATCACCGGTAAGAAAATCCTCCCAAGTACGATCCGCCTCGTCCTGACGACATCCATGACTCGCGGGGGGACATTTCGCTCGCACGAAAATCCTTGACTATCAGCATGCCGTCCAATTTGACGCGCACTTGGCGCTGGTACTCTCAGGCCTATACAAAAAGTTAGGCTCGCTTTTATATCTTCCAGAGGTTTGACACGGTTCGTTTTCTAGTCTAGTACTCGCTCCACTCAGTGCGGGACTGCCCCGATCGCATCGGCGGCCTGCTTCTCGCCGACCGCAGGCATCCCACCGGTACTAGAGGGAGGAGTTTCATGGAGACCGCAATTGGAGTGTACAGTTCGCGGGATCGAGCCGAGCAAGCCGTAAAGGATCTCATCGCCAAGAATGTGCCGGCGAACTCGATCGTCTTCCTCACGCGTTCCGAAAGCGAAGCGGCTAATTTTGCGAAAGAAGTTGGCGGCTTTGCCGGCGGTTTTCTAGGCGGGACGGTCGGCATGGCGGCAGGAGCCGCGGCAATCGCGCTGGCCCTCGTTCCGGGCGTCGGACAAGTGTATGCCCTCGGCGTCGGTGCCACAGCTCTGTTCGGCTATCTCGGCGCGCGCAGCGGCTCAGCTGCGGCAAACGCAATTGCCCACGATGATGCCGAGCCGGAACCGACGGCTGCTCATCAATCAGAGGACGCCGCCACGCTCGTCGAAATACTGAAGCAGGGACACTCGGTAATTGTCGTCCGCAGCGAATCGCAACAAGTTGCCGCCGCCGCAACAAGTGTTCTAGATAGCGCCGCTCCGGCTGCTCCGGCCACGGCGCCGAGGAAATTGAGGATGACCACTCGCGAGGTCGAAGGCATTGCGATTATTGATGTTGTCGGACGAGTTACGCTGGGCGAGGGCAATACGATGCTGCGCGAAGTAGTGACGACCCTCGTCGACAAAGGAAACAACCACATTATACTCAACTGCGTCGAGCTCGATCACCTTGATAGCTCCGGTATCGGTGAACTCGTCAGAACCCACACCTCTTTGCGCAAAACCGGCGGCCGGTTTACCCTGGCAAATCTGACGACGAAAATCCACGATATGCTTGCCGGAGCCTCCCTGCACAAAGTTCTCGAAATTCACAAGGACGAACCGGCCGCGATCCAATCCATTCGTTCGGGCAATTCATCCATCGCGGGAGCTTGACGGGCGGCCGCTCCCGGTGCCCGTTAACGTTTCTCTTCGCTCGCTCGGAAGGCGCGCGTCTTATCGGGCCTACGCGTCCTTTCCGTTCGTGCGCCGGCAAAATCTTCCAGGCCTGTCTGAGCGTGGACCGCGATTTTTACGTCCCTTATTCCGACAGAGCAGAAGGCCGTCGAGTAATCGGAAAGAATAGCGATAGATGTTGCGAAATCCTCTTGCCACCATCTATCTCAACGTGAGATGAAACAAGAAGGGCGTCCCAATATCTTGGGACGCCCGTGGCTGGGTTTGTGGGTTGTTGGGCCTAGAACTGGCGGGTGGCTTGGTCCGCTTCGTTTGCCAGATCGAAGAGGAGGTTGAAAAACTGCTTCGGTTGGCCGATGAAGAGCCCGTCATCCACGAAACTCTGAAAAGAGGCCACAGCGCCGCCGAGCGCGGTGGAAGTGGGGCGAACGATGGCGACGGGACCCAAGCCTGGGTCGATGAAATGGGTTGGCTCGGGCATGATCAGGTTGGCCTGCAATGTGTCGCCGTTCAGCGACTCGGGATTCGTCTCGCCCTGGGCTGCAGACAGAGTGGAGAACGTTACGGTTGCGCCAGTACCTCCCGGTCCGTTGTCAGTGTCGGAAATCGGAAGAGCATTCCCGGCTTTATCTTGCCACGTTTGGAAATGCATGGTCTCGCTCGGTCCGATGCTGAGCAAGATTCGCAAGACCTCGAGGTTCGTCACCTTCTGCGCGAGCGTGGGATAAAGGCTGCTGCCGCCCTGTTCGATAAATGCAAAGTGGAATCCAGCGGTGAAGGCGATGGCCTGAAGGTGACTGGTGATGCTTTGAGGATTGTTGTTGGGGTCAGCGCTCACGGTACTGCCCTTCGTGTCGGCGTTGGACCTGGGAATCGCTGTGTGCTGCTTCACGTTCAAGCTGGGGACAGCTTGCGCGAACGGCGCATTCGGATCGAAATCGGGGTTCGTAATGCTGCGGTAGCGTGACCAGAAGCTAGTGTCGACAGTGAGCTGCGTGAGGTTTGTGAGCCGACCGATTTGCCTCGCGCCATCCGCTTTGCTGCTCGGCAGATTTCCGAAACGAGGACGCAGATCGATTGTCTTGGCGCCTTTTGAAGCCAAGTAGTTGTTGAGGAATCGGTGGTGGCTGATTTCGTCATCGGTGTTGTCGTGGATGTATTGGGCCATGTCGCCGTCGAGAATCTGAAGAGCGGCGGTGTAAAGCGAATTTCCACCGTTGAGCCCTGAAACTTCGTTGTCCTGCGTGCCGCCGAGTTCGGAATACTGCAGCCAGAGATCCTCTTCGATTTGTTCGAGAGCGCTAAGGAACGTGAGAATGGCGATGTCACCTTTGGTAATGGGGGCCCGATTGTCCTGTTCGTCGTTGTCACGAGCGAACGCTGACAATTTACCTGGCAGCAATCCCGCACCGACGGTGGCCGCACCCGCGGCAATCATTCCATTCTTCAGAAATTTCCGGCGATTCGACTTAGGATTGAACACACTTGTAGCGTCGTTCATTTGTCGGTCTCCTTTTTGGGCAAATCTCGGCGGCGTGCGCTTAGAACAATTTGTTCGAAGCACACACGTCCGTTAAGGGTTTTTTGTTGTACGCCCCGGATTTAGTTGGTGGAGGCTCGGCGGCCCGAAATAAATTAGAGCCTAGGTTGCCCCTGACAAAAGAGCCGCCGGCATCCGTAGATTTTGTAACACTGGGCGATTCGATGCAACGCGCAGCTTCACCGTTGCCGAAAAAAAGTGAAGAGCCTAAATTTATTACGCTGAGGCAAAACCCGCTCCCGAAGTAGGCACAATCGACGCCTCAAATCTGCAGATGTTCTCCAAAAAAACGCAGCTTGTTCCCGCAATTCGGACCCAAACCACACATAATTCAAATGGATTGCTGACAATGCGGTTACTGGACGATGACTTTTCCCCTCATCTTCGGATGGATCGAACAGTGGTACTCGTACGCTCCAGGCTCGTTAAACTTGAACGAGAATTTGTCGTCTGTGCAGAGCACCTTCGATTTGAAAGTTTTGTCGGCGCTTGCGACCGCGTGCTGAACGTCGTCCCGATTCACCCACGTTACTGTCGCTCCCGCCGCCACCGTGATGTCTTGCGGCATGAAGCTGAAGAAATCGATCAGGACTTCGATCTCCTGCGGTCTCATCTGCCACTGCTCCTGGTCGTTCTCCACATTATTGATTTCCTCGCCTATGCTCTCGGGGTCTCTTTTACTCATTTCCTCCGTTCAGAATCAGGCCGGTTCGAACTGGCTAGCCTGTACCAGTCTCTGTTTCTTGAATCCTATTCGCGCCCGCCGTTGGACGTGCTCTTATCCTTGCTAGACCACCAAGTCGCCTGTTTTATTCCAAGATCATTCTTTTTTTTGCGTCTTCGCCCGCATGTCACAAAAAGAGCCTGAAGGAAGCCAAAGCGGAGTACGCGAAGCTGCAATAAGATTGGACTTGGCGCCGAACATGGCCACATCCCGATAGATGTTGAGGAATCCTCTTATCACCAGCTATCTCTCCGACTTGGCCCTTGATAACTCTTGGTTAGTCGCGTTGCCGGAAACTGATCCGCTACCTGAAATCCTGACCAGTTCGCCGAATCGCGCCCTGCGGGGTATAATCGCCTGATGCACAGGAAGCGAAAATCTCCGCAGATACACAGCACGACGGTGCTTTGCGTGCGCCGCGATAGCAAAGTGGTTCTGGCCGCTGACGGCCAGGTGACGCTGGGCGAAGGCGTCATCAAGCACAACGCCAAAAAGACGCGCCGCCTTTACAACGACAAAATCCTCGCGGGTTTTGCCGGCAGCACGGCCGACGCGCTTTCGCTCTTCCAGCGCTTCGAAAATAAATTGCAGGAGTTTCATGGGAACCTGTCGCGCGCGGCCGTGGAGCTGGCCAAGGATTGGCGCACCGACCGTTCGCTTCGCCATCTCGATGCGCTTTTGGTTGTAGCCGACGCGAAATCCACATTTCTGCTATCAGGCAATGGCGACGTAATCGAGCCTGATGACGGCATCACGGCCATTGGCTCCGGAGGCCCCTACGCTCTGGCCGCCGCGCGAGCCCTGCTGAAATTCACGAAAATGAATTCGAAAGATATCGCCCAGGAAGCTATGCGCATCGCCAGCGAAATTTGCATCTTCACGAACGCGCAATTCAGCATCGAAGAACTATGACCGGTAAATCGGAGAAAGACATGGTGATCTACTTGGCCGGAGAATCGCAGACTTCGGAGCCGGAACCGCTTCCATCGTTTGACGAGTTGACGCCGCGCGAAATCGTGGTCGAGCTAGATAAGTATATTGTCGGCCAGAATGCGGCTAAGAAAGCGGTCGCCATCGCGCTGCGCAATCGTGTTCGCCGGCAGAAGCTGACTCCGGAACTTGCCGAAGACATCCTTCCCAAAAATATTCTGATGATCGGGCCTACAGGTGTGGGCAAGACGGAAATTGCGCGCCGCCTGGCCCGCCTGGCCGGCTGCCCTTTCGTCAAAGTGGAAGCTTCAAAATACACCGAAGTGGGCTACGTGGGCCGGGATGTTGAATCCATGGTGCGCGACCTCGTCGAAACCTCGATCGACATGGTGCGCGAAGAGAAACTCGATGAAGTGGCTGAGCGTGCCGAGCAATCCGCTGAAGAGCGCCTGCTCGATCTTCTCCTGCCTGCTTCGCCCGTCCCGGCGGACGCGAGTCCTGCTTCCGAATCGCAGCGCCGCGAGCAAGTGCAGCGCACTCGCGAGAAGCTTCGCGTACAGTTGCGCGAAGGCAAGCTTGATCAGCGCATGGTGGAAGTGGAAGTTCGCGAACGGTCCATGCCTTCCTTTGAGATCATCACCAATCAGGGCGTCGAGGAGATGGACGTCAACGTGAAGGACATGCTATCCGGCATGTTCGGCCAGCAAAAGAAGAAGCGGAAGATGACGGTGGCCGAGGCCTTCGATTACCTGATTCAGGAAGAAGAGAACCGGCTGATTGACATGGATCAGGTCACGCGCATGGCGGTCGATCGCGTGGAGCAGATGGGGATTCTCTTCATTGATGAAATCGATAAAATCGCTGGCCGCGAATCTGGTCATGGCCCGGACGTTTCACGCGAGGGCGTTCAGCGCGACATTCTTCCCATCGTCGAAGGCACCACCGTGAACACGCGATACGGCATGGTGCGCACGGATCACATTCTTTTTATCGCCGCCGGCGCTTTCCACACCACGAAGCCATCCGACCTTATTCCAGAATTGCAGGGCCGCTTTCCGATCCGCGTCGAACTCAGCTCGCTTTCCGAAGCCGACTTCATCCGAATCCTTACTGAGCCAAAGAACGCGCTGATCAAGCAATACGTGGCGCTTCTCGATACGGAAGGGTTCAAGCTTGCGTTCACGGAGGACGCGATCGCATCGATCGCCGGTTTTGCCGCCAAAGTGAACGAGCACACCGAAAATATCGGCGCTCGGCGCCTGCACACGATTCTCGAAAAAGTGCTCGAAGAGATTTCCTTCGAGGCTCCTGAAATGAAAAAGAAATCTTTCAAGCTCGACGCTGCCTACGTCCAAAAGCAGCTCGCGAACATCGTGAAAGACCAGGATCTGAGCCGTTACATTCTCTAGAAATCGGAAAATGGAAATCCGAAAAGGGGACTTCGCGCCCTGCCCCGCCGCCCACTCTTACGCCCCCCGCCTCCCGATTTTCTATTTTCTCTTTTCCATTTTCATTCTCTACGGCTGCGCGGCCCCCGGTGAACCCCTCGAGCGCAAGCCGCCAACCCCAGATCCGGTAACCGACCTTAACGCCTCTCAGTCCGGCAACGACGTGATTCTCACCTTCACACTTCCGCGTGATTCCGTCGAAAGGCGCGAAATTCAAAAGCCCATTTCCGTTAATGTGTACAGGAATTTCGAGCCAGTCCCGCCGGCGAATTCATCGGCAGTGGTCGCTCCCGCAAACCCAACTCTGCTGCTCACGATTCCGCCAGCGATGGTGGATCGCTACATGGTCCAGGGGCGGGTTCGATTCGTCGATTCGCTTCGCGCGGAAGATTTTTCTGCCGCCGGTAGCGAGGCTGTCTACCTCGTGCGCACGTTTGTATCGCCAAAAAAACTTTCTTCCAGCTCCAACATCGCGGCTCTCGCGGTCTATTCGCCCACGAATCCAATCGCCGACCTCAAGACGGCATACAGCCGCTCCGGCGTCACGCTATCCTGGACACCCCCGGAGAAGACTCTGATCGGCGCCGCACCCAACATCGCTTTCTATCGAGTCTTCAGAGCAGAAATGGAATCAAGTCAGAATGCCGGCGCGAATCCGGCGGCTACCGGCAACATGGAAGCGTCCAATCCAAAGGTTCCCTTCGCGCGCATCGCAGAAGCAGCATCCCCGCCCTACACCGATACGCAGACAGAACTCGGCAAGACCTACGTGTACTCGGTACGCAGCGTAGCGCAATACCCAGGCGTCCAGATCGAGTCGCTCGATTCAAATTTCGCCACGATCACACCGAAAGACGTTTTTCCGCCGCCGGCTCCCCAGGATCTTGTCGTGGCCTTTGTCCCAGCCGCTGGTGGAACGGCCGCTTACCTCGATCTCTCCTGGTCCATCAGCGCGGCAACCGATATCGCGGGTTACAACGTCTATAGAAGCGAGGAGGCTTCGGGCCCCGGAACGCGCGTAAATTCCGAGTTGTTGCTTACGCCCGCGTTTCGCGATATGAATGCAGTGCCCGGCCGCATTTATTCTTATACTGTCACCGCGATCGATCGCTCAGGAAACGAAAGCCCGGCCAGTCCGCCGGCCGCAGGAAGTATTCCGGCGCCCGATCACCAATAGGAAAATAATTCAGCGCGAGAAATGACTGAACATCTAATTCCCGATCCGCTGAAGGTCGGCCGTAAAGTGCTGGCTGCCGGACATCGCACCACGCTGCAAACCGGGATTTATATGGGCGCTGCCTTGATCGTGGTCATGATTGTGGCACTCTTCATCGCCAATCGGGTTCCAGGCACCGAGCGCTACGCCCTCGAGCGCAACGCCACCTTCTGCGCACTATTTTTTGTCTGCATGTTGATTCCCATCGCCCGCTACTTCAACCGGCCGATACCGATGTTCACGTCCGCTATGATTGGCTGGGTGATATTCGTCGTCGCCTACGACATC
>DATNKB010000065.1:0-10846 GCA_035603595.1 Candidatus Dormiibacterota bacterium | reverse complement strand
TGGCCGTGCTGCTCGCTGCCGAGAAGATTTCCCGCGCCGCGAAGCTCAAGATCGAGTGCGGCGATACGGAAGCCTGCGCCCAGGTCGCTGAATTCCTTGAGGGCGGCGAGCCGCTGGCGCGCGATTGAGGTGAGGGCCGTTTCCGTTGGGATTAGCAGGTAAGCGTAGGCGCGCTGGTTGGAGCGGCCGACGCGTCCTCGCAACTGGTAGAGCTCGGAGAGGCCGAAGCGGTCAGCGCGATTGATGATGATAGTGTTGGCGCGCGGGATGTCGAGACCGTTCTCGATGATGGTGGTGGAGAGGAGAACGTCCGCCTCGCCGCGGATGAATTTCAGCATTACTTTCTCGAGCTCGTTTTCGCGCATCTGACCGTGGCCGATTACGACGCGAGCTCTTGGAACGAGGCGCGTAATCATGGCGGCGAGAGATTCAATTGACTCGACGCGGTTGTGAACGAAAAAGATTTGCCCATCGCGTGCGAGCTCTTCCTGGACCACGCGTTGGACGAGCGTTTCGCTGAATGGCGCCACGGTTGTTTGGATGGCCAAGCGATCTTTTGGCGGCGTTTCGATGACGCTCATGTCGCGCAAACCGACTAGTGACATGTGCAATGTGCGGGGAATGGGAGTGGCGGACATGGTGAGAACGTCGACATTCTTGCGCATTTCTTTCAGGCGCTCTTTGTGAGCTACGCCGAAGCGTTGCTCTTCGTCGACGACGAGCAGGCCAAGATCCTGAAACTTCACATCTTTCGAGAGGAGGCGGTGAGTGCCAATGACGATGTCGACTTTGCCCTGTTCAACTTCTTCGAGCACTTTCTTTTGTTCTTTCTCGGAGCGAAAGCGGCTGAGCATTTCGATTCGGGCGGGAAAGGCGGCGAAGCGACGCCGGAAGGTTTCGTAGTGCTGGAATGCGAGCACGGTGGTGGGCGCAAGGATCGCGGCCTGTTTTGAATCTGCAATGGCCTTGAAGGCGGCGCGCATGGCGACTTCCGTTTTGCCGTAGCCGACGTCGCCGCACAGAAGGCGATCCATCGGAAGAGTTGATTCCATGTCGCGTTTCACATCATCAATGGCTTTTTGCTGGTCGGTGGTTTCTTCGAATTCGAAGGCGTCTTCAAACTCGCGCTGCCAATTTGAATCTGGCGGGAAGGGGTGACCGGCGGCCATTTTGCGTTCGGCGTAGAGCTCGAGGAGCTTTTCGGCCATGTCGCTGACTGACTTGCGGACGCGCGTCTTGCGTGCCTCCCAAATAGTGGTGCCGAGACGGTCGAGGGCAGGCGTGGCGCCGCCGAGTGCGTTGTATTTCTGGATGAGGTCGAGACGCGCGAGGGGGACGTAGAGTTTTGCGTCGTCGGCGTAATGCAGAAGCATGAATTCGCCGTTGGCACCTTCCACGGCTACTTGGCGCAGGCCGTCGAACTGGCCGATGCCGTGGTCCACGTGGACTACAAAATCACCGGGCTTGAGGTCGGAGAAATCGCTGAAAAAGCTGGCGGATTTTGGGCGCGAGCGGGCACGCTGCGAGGGCGGCGGGAGCGTTTCGAAGAGATCAGTGTTTCCGTAGATGGTGAGATTTACTTCGGGGATCACCACGCCTTCGCTAATAGGCGCTTTAATGAGGATCATGCCGGGAACATTGCCGCCATGTGACTCCTCGGCGAGGCGGCTGACAGTGACATTTTCTTCAAGTTCTCCGAGGCGATAGGGAACTTCATACTCGTGGCAGATATCGGCGAGGCGCTCGAGTTCGCCGTTAGTGGCTGCAGAAACCATTACCTGTTCGCCGGTCGAGAGTTTTTCCCGGACTTCAGACATAAACGCGGCGACGTTGCCGTGGTAGCGCGTTGTGGGTTGCGTTTGCAGGGTGCGCTGCGGGGTGTCTTCTGCGGCGACACCGAGATGCTCCACTCCCAGGCGGGGCGCGAGTTGCATCGCGAGCGACCATTCCTCTTCATCGAAAAGGAAGCGATTGGGCGGCTCGCTTACCGGGCTTTCGAACGCTTCGAAGGATTCGCGCAATTTTTCGCGATATTGTTCGATGGCAACCCTCAAAAGGGAAGGCTCGTCCTCGATCACAAGCGGATCGTTGGCGAGGTCGAAGAGAGTGGACTTGCGATCTTCGAGCAGGATCTCCTGAAATTCCCAGCCGGGATAGAAGCCCGCTGGAGCTTCGTCATCCTCGCGGCCTGATGCTGTGGGGACACGCAACCGCTGCAACACTTCGGCGCGACGGGGAAATTCGGTAAGTGGCAGCAGCGTTGCGCGCTCCATCGGATTCGTGGAGCGCTGCGTATTGGGGTCGAACGCGCGGATGGATTCGATCGTGTCGCCGAGCAGCTCGATGCGAACTGGCTGCGGCGCTTCTGGTGAAAAAACGTCGATGATTCCACCGCGAACGGCAAATTGGCCGGGCATTTCGCAGGTGGTTTGTTTGTCGTAGCCGGCGCTCGAAAGGAAATCGAGAAGCTCGCGATGGGGAATATCCTGGTCGCGCTCGATCGTGCGGGCGAGATGACGGTAGAACTCGGATTCGCGCATGCGCCAGAGCGCAGCTTGTACAGGCGCGATCATCATGTCGGCATCGCCGTTGGCAAGCCGCCAGAGCGCGACGGCACGATCTTCGGAAATCTCCGCGTGCGGCGAGCGGCGGTCATAAGGCAGGACTTCCAGTGCCGGCAAATGGACGACGCGATGGCCGGGTTTTCCCGTGACGGCACGATAAAACCAGCGGAGGGGTTCGAGGAATGCCTCGGCGCGTTGATTCGACTCCACGACGAAGATGGCAGGCCGGCCAAGCTCGGTGGCGGCTAACGTGGCGATGAGGGTTTTTGCAGGGTCCGTGAGGCCGTCGAGGCGAACGAATCCGCCGCTGCGGCGCAGATTGTCAACCGCTTCCTCGACGACGGGCCGGCGACCCACCCGAGCGAGAAGCTCAGATACCAAAGACAGAATCATGCGTTGAGATTTTTGATGCGCTCAATCAAGCGCGCGGTCGAGTGGCCAGGCTCGAGAGGGATATGAATCACTTTGCCCCCCGCGGATGAAGACGATTCGCCCAGATGAAGGGCTTTCTTATCGGAGGCGGGATTGCCACCCCGGACGATAACGTCTGGCGCAAGCCGGGTTACAAACTGGGGCGAGGAATTTGGATCGAACTCGACCGCGAAATCCACGGCGCCCAGGGCAGCGACAATTTCAGCGCGCTCGGCGGACGGCGTTATCGACAGACCGGGCAACCCGGGCTGAGCCTCGCTACGCTCGCGCGGCTTCGTTTCGCTCTCGATTCCTACCACAAGGACATCTCCGTGCGAGCGAGCCTGTTCGATAAGGCGAACGTGCCCGGGGTGCAACAGGTCGAAAGTGCCGCTGGCGAACACGACTCGCTTCCCGTTGCCTTTCCACTCGACGCGTCGGAGAATCAATTCATCTTGAGAAATTACGCAACCCAAATCTCTGCTCTCCCTGTTCACTACGACGATTGGTTGCAAACGCACCATTCTAACATGCGCGTGAAAATGGCAGGCGCAAAGCGATGAAGCTCTGGGAACTTGCCCTCGCGATCGGCGGAGCGATTTGTCTGCTTCTGGGAACCGCATGGATCCGTCGCGGTGAGCTGCCGAGAAAAGACTTCGTGCTGGATGCGGGCAGCTGCCGGGTTCCTGTTACCGAGTACGATCCGCCACCGGGCGTGAGCCCGGCGGGATCTGCGATTGTGCTTCACGGACTCTCTGCGAATCGCCGGGTGATGACATATCTGAGCGAAGATTTCGCGGGGCATGGTTTGCGAACTTACGCGCTGGATTTACCCGGTCACGGAGACAATCGCGAGCCATTTACATTTCCGCGCGCGGAGCTATGCGCAACCGCAGCCGTGGGGACCCTGATTCACAACGGCAGTGTTGACCCGCGCACGGCGGTGCTTGTGGGCCACTCGATGGGCGCAGCGATTGCGATTCGAATGGCGGATCGTGAACCGGTGCTTGCGACGATCGCCATTTCACCGGCGCCGATGAAACTGCCATCACGAATGCCTGCGAATCTACTCGTGTTCACGGCGCAATTTGATATTCCGCCGCTTGTGAAGGAAGCGAAAGACTTAGAGGCGGCCGCCGGAGGCGCTCGGAATGCGCCGGAGGATTTTGCGCAGTTGCGCGCCTTTGATCTGGAGCGTATTCCGTTTGCGTCGCACACCAGCTTGTTGCTGGATCGTCGCGTCGCACACCGGTCGGAGTTATGGGCGATGCGGGCATTGTTTCCGGATGTGGCGACCGAGACTCTAGCCTTGAACGTCGATCTGGCGACCTACGAAACGTTCAATTTTGGACGGCGGCGCTTGGCGGGCGCCGTTCTCGGGCTGATCGGCCTCGTCCTAGTTTTTCCGCTTGCGACCAGCGCTGTCGTTCAGTTATTCGCTCAAATATTTCGAACTGCCAAAAACCAAGCAAGTTCTGCACCGGCAGCCGATCTACAAAATGACCCACAGATCGATCCATCGAATCGCGTGCCCGGTCGCGCGGTGATTCTGCTCGAAGGGATTGTTTCCGCGCTGATTGGAGCAGTGGTATTGATTCTTTTCGTTCCGTTGAAATTCCTGCATTTGTACTCCGGCGACTACCTGGCATCGCTGTTACTAATCTACGGGGCGCTAATGCTCATTTTGAATCGCTCGGCCGCCCGCGCTGCATTTTCGCTCAACATAGCGACGAAAGTCGCAGCTGCCGCGCTGGGCATTGGCACGATCCTCGCAGTTGGGGCATGGCTGAACTGGCAGTTGACCGACGGCTGGCTCAACGCGCCGCGATGGCTGCGGTTTTGCGCGCTTGTTCCAGTGCTGTGGGTGTTTGCCTACGCGGAGGAAGTAGTGCTCGGGCCGGTTGATTCAGGATGGCGCCGGTTGATTCGATTTGTGTTTGCGGTGGCGCTGCGCATGGAACTCTGGCTCGTTTGCGCATTTGCGTACTACGAACTGATGAGCGGACAAGTGTTGGTTCTGCTTCTTGTGACCGCTCTCGCGGTATTTTCCATGTTGCAGAGACTCGGTACCGATGCGTTACGGAGGCGCTCAGGCTCCGCCCCAGCCGCGGCATTCTTTGGTGCTATACTCGGCGCTTGGTTGATTGCGTCGGTGTTCCCACTAACCTGACCCGCGGAATGAAACAAATCGCAATTGTCGGCGGCGGTCCTGCCGGTGCGCTCTGTGGAGAGCGGCTGGCGACTGCAGGATTTGAAGTAACCATTTTCGATGAGCGGTTGGCCTGGGAGAAGCCTTGCGGCGGCGGGCTGACGCACAAGGCCATCGAAACTTACCCTTTTCTGCTGGACACTCCGCATCCGAAAAAGATTATTCGCACGGCCGAACTGATTTCGAGCCACGGCCATCGAGCCCGTTTCGAAATGAACAATCCGATCGTCATTTATGCGCGGAAGGTTCTCAATGGACTTCTGCTGGATCGGGCTGTAGCGGCCGGATGCACCGCGATTTGTTCGCGAGTCACCGAGATTGATACAAGCGGCCCGAGGGTAAAGCTGTTCGTGGGCGGAACTGAGACCGAAGCGGATTTCGCGGTGCTGGCGGCGGGTGCGCGCAACCAATTGCTGCCGGAGACCACGGCTCTGGGCCCTCGCGACCTCGAAATGACGCTGGGCTACTTCGTTCCAACCGAAGAAGACATCCTGAAAGTTAAGTTCCTGAAACAATTCGAAGGTTACCTCTGGTCGTTTCCAAGGGCTGACCACATTTCGGTCGGCATCTGTGCGAAGCTGGGTCAGACTTCGAGCCAGGAATTGCGGCGGCACCTCGACGATTTTATTTCCAAAGAAAATATTCCCATGAAGGGTGCACAGCTCTACAGTCACGTTCTGCCCTCGCCACAGGCACAGACGATTCGCGGCCGCAGGATTGCCGGAAGAAATTGGGCGCTCGCGGGCGATGCAGCTGCTTGCGTTGATCCGATTACTGGCGAGGGGCTTTATTACGCGCTGCGGTCCGGCGATTTGCTCGCGCAAGCAATCGCCGAAGGCGAGCCGCAGGCCTACCCGGAGCGATTGCGCGCCGCGTTCTCCGCTGATCTGGAGTTCGCGGCGAACATCGCGCGTAAAGTGTTTCGCGGGACATTTCTTGGCAGTGCGATCACCACACGCATGGTGCAACTGATCAATTACTCGCCGACGTTTCGCGACCTGATGCGCGATATTTTCAGCGGTTCGCAAGACTATCGCGGCCTCAAGCAGCGCCTGTGGGGCCAGCTTGGGATTACGATGGCTGAATTTGCCCACAGCTTTCTTGATCCGCGCTGCGTTCGTGGCCCTGCGGAAGCCGCGACGCGCGAACCTTCCTGATGACGACGCAAGAACAGCGCCCACGGATAGGTCTGGAAGCTGCGATCGAGAAAATCGTTCCTCGCGAATGGACGCTCGCTCACTTCAATCCGCAATTGCCGGCTGTACTTTCGACACCTGCCATGATCGGAATGATGGAAATAGCGGCGGCCCAGGCGGTTCAGGCCGAGCTGCCCGCCGGAGCAATTACCGTTGGAACACGAATTGAAGTGGACCATTTGAAAGCGGTGCCGGAAGGAACATCCGTCCGAGCCACAGCGCGGCTAGTAGAGTACAAGGGACGCTTCATGATTTTCGAGGTGGAGGCCAGCGCCGGCGAACACGTGATCGGCCGCGGCCGAGTCTATCGGGCTATCGTCGAACCTGCAAAATTCAACGCGCAGGCCCACGCACGAAAATCCTGATCAATTTTCTTCTTGCCGATGAAGTAGCGCCCCTTTTGCCAATGCGTGTCTCGCACCAGCAGACCACGACCGCGCTACACATGGAGAAATAGAAATCGCTCGCGGCCTATTTCAGCGCGTCGGCGCCCACTTGTGCGCATTGCGCGTCTTGCGACGAAGTGCCGCCGGACAGGGCAATGGCGCCGACAATTTTGCCCTCCATCACAATGGGAATACCCCCCTCAAGCGGCGTCGCGCCTTCGAGACCCAAATACCTGAGCCCGTCGCCGCCCTTGGAAACCTGATCCTGAAACCATTTCGTCGGCCGCTTGAAGAGCGCCGCCGAACGCGCTTTGCTGATCGCAAACTGGGCGCTGCCGATCTGCGTATTGTCGATCTTCTCGTAGTACACGAGAGTGCCGTTGGGGTCGACGACCGCGAGGGCCATTGTCCAATTGTTCTTTCGGGCTTCTGCAATGGCAGCTGCCGCGGCCTTCTTCGCGTTTTCGAGCGAGATAGGTGCCCCGTAAGGATTCGGCATCTGCTGTGCTTTC
The DNA here is from genome assembly GCA_035603595.1 of Candidatus Dormiibacterota bacterium. Lineage (GTDB taxonomy): Bacteria > Acidobacteriota > Terriglobia > Acidiferrales > UBA7541 > Palsa-295. The sequence continues at coordinate 3,568 of DATNKB010000065.1, read as the reverse complement.
GCAGCGGCGGCGCTGAAAAGGATCGTCAGGACAGCAAGGAATTTAAAAATAGATCGCGAGGACATGATTTTTCCTCCTGGTATCCTTCGCGATTGATTATGCAGCTCAGTGCTATCCACATCGTGGCGAAGGATCGGTGCCGGACTATATAACACAGCAGGGTGAAATACGGAGGGGCGTAAATCGGAAAAGCCAGCGGCGGACTTTCTGAGAAATTGCCGCGCTGCTTGACCGGCGCTATTCACAAGCGATACATTCAAACTGGTCTGAATGCGGCGCCAAAAGGCGCCGAGTCTCCGCAACACGTGCCGGAGTGGTGGAACTGGCAGACGCGCCGGACTCAAAATCCGGTGGGCTTAACGGCCCGTGTGGGTTCAAGTCCCTCCTCCGGCACCATTTCATCAATTGATCGCTGCGATTTTCGCTGATTCAATTTGATTTCACTATTGCGGCTTCTGCGGAGGAGGCTGCTGCGTGGCGGGCTGGGGTGCGTCTGGGCTTGGCGAACCGAGCTTGGTTTCTGCAGCCTGTTCCTTGCAAATCAGGTCTTTTGTCTCGGTGTAAAAACCCTGGCGGATCGCTTTGAGTTTGCGGCGCTCCTCGCGCCAGAGTTGCCAGTGACGCCCTAGCGAAGCGACTGCGCTTTCCTCCGCCGTTGCGGCCCTCGCGGCCCGTTCGTCTTTGCGCTCCTGAGTGAGCGCGCCGCCAACAGCGAGTTTCAGATTTCGGCGGAGTTCCTTCTCTTTGGCGCGCTCGAGTTCAAGAGTCTCGAGAAGCGCGTTATGAGCCTGCACAATATTGACGAGCATGCTGGTGGTCCATGCGAACGTAAACAATCCAGAAATTCCGATGATAGGGCTGATGATGCGGTATTGGGGGTCGAGGTCCACCTCGCCGTAGCCGAGCGTGGTGTAGGCATTGGCGCAAAAATAGATGGCGTTCTTCGCGGTGTGGATCAGGCCGAGATGCCTGAGAACGATGGCCCACCAGATAACGCCGATAATGTGAAGCGAGAGGAGAAGGAAGATGGCGGTGCCGAAAAGAACAAGCGCGGCAAACACGTGAGGACGCCCGGCGCGCAATCGGAGCGCGCCGCGTTTGTGGATCGTCGAAATCCAATGGACGCCCATTCCATGGAAGAGCACCAGGGAAACCAGAATGACTGAGCCGATGATGATGGCCGCGGGAAGCGTGAACTCGGCGGGGATTTGACGCAACAGCTCGGCAGGGCCTGGCACTCAGTTATCTCCGGAATTCGCTGGCTTACGGTCCAAGGCCTGGCCGCAAGCGCAGGAGCAGTGTACCCCGACGCGGCCAAATATTCTGTAGACATGCGAAATCGCAGGGTGGAAATTTTATGAGTTTGCGAATTTGCTGACCAGGACTTCCTGTTCGTGCATCGGCGAGAAGCTCTCGCAGCAGCCTATCAATTTGGAGACCACGTGGTAATAAAGAGAATCACTGTCGCTGTCTCTCATGTCCTCAGCAGAGTCCCAGATCGAAATTGCCATGGCCTCTTCGCTAGACGATTCGTCGGCTCGCAACACCAGCAGGACACGGAATCCTTTTAGGTTGTCAATCGTAGCGGTCAGAGATTGCGCAGTCGCCGTGAATTCTTCGAGTTTGCCGGGACGAATGCGATAGTGCGTGACGCGCGCGACCATGGGAGCCTCCGGTTCTTGCAATCGGAAATGCGAGGAGCGGAGATTGTACAGCTGTCCGCAAGGTGGGTAAATCATTGAAAAAGTATGGAGCGAGCTGCTTTGCTGAATTTTCTGTTACAGAACCACTAAAACCTAGTTTACGTGGCGTCGTTTAATTGCCGGGCCCCCGAAGAAGGCGAATTGCACTTGGAAGATCGGTTTCGCTCTGGCCCGCTGAGCCAGCTTCTTTATCCGCGACTTCCGATTCCTCCAGCGCCGAACTACCCTCGCCCGGCGCCAAGAAGAGGTTGGTTTCGACGCCGTGTTGCTTGGTATAAAGCTCGAAGTAGCGGCCGCCTGCGGCATAAAGCGATTCGTGAGTGCCGCGTTCGACGATCCGCCCCGCTTCGACCACTAAGATCTGATCTGCACGCCGGACGGTGGACAGCCTGTGGGCTATCACGAATGTGGTGCGCCCGCGCATCAAGTAGCGCAGCCCTTCCTGTATGAGCCCTTCGGATTCGGAATCGAGGCTCGAGGTCGCTTCGTCCAGAATCAAAATTCGCGGATCGGCGAGGATCGCTCGCGCGATGGAGACGCGCTGCTTCTGGCCACCAGAGAGTCTCACGCCACGCTCGCCGACCACCGTGTCGTATTTGTTCTCGAATCCTTCCGCGAACTCCTCCACGCGCGCGATTCGGCACGCTTCCAGAATTTCGCTCTCGGTGGCATCGGGACGCGCAAAGGCGACGTTCTCGCGAATCGTCCCGTCGAAGAGGAACGTGTCCTGCAACACCACCCCGAGCTGCGTGCGGTAGGAATCGAGCCGGACGTGCGCGAGGTCGTAGCCGTCCACGAGCACGCGGCCACTTGTCGGAACGTAAAAAGCGGCGATGAGTCCAATAATTGTGGACTTGCCCGCGCCAGATGGACCGACGAGAGCCGTCACGGTGCCGGGCGCTGAGTCAAAGTTAATGTCGTGGAGCACTGGTTTTCCCGTGTCGTAGGAAAAATCCACATGCTCGAAAGCCACCGAACCGGTGACTCGGTCGAGAACGATAGTCCGGTCAGGTTGTTCATCCTCCGGTTTCTCGTTCAATACTTCGCGTGTGCGCTCGAGCCCTGTGATTGCTTCCGTGAGCTGAGGACCTATGCTAACGATTTGCACTAACGGCGCGATCAACATGCCGAGGAAAATCGTGAAAGTGACGAAGGTGCCCAGCGTCATCGTCCCAGCGAGAATCTTCTGCGCGCCGAGAAACATGATCACAGCACTAACCAACCCCATGAGCACGGTCGACGAAAGGCTCATCAAGGAGGTCATTGTGAGCGTCTTAATCACGTTGTCGAGCAGGCGATGGACGCCCCCGGCAAAGACTTTTCCTTCCCGCTCTTCGGCGTGATAGCCCTTCACCACGCGAACTCCACCCAAAGATTCCGTCAGCCGGCCTGTAACTTCCGCGTTCAATTTTGGCCGAGCGCGGAAAAGCGGACGTATGGTCTTGAAGGCTTTGTTCAGAAAGAACGCGAATCCGACTAGCACAACCGCAGCTACCGTCGTCATGCTCGAACTGATTCGCAAGAGCACGATCAGGGCGAAGATCGAAGTCATGATGCCGCCCGCGAACTCGATCAAACCTGTACCGATCAGGTTTCGGACGCCCTCCACATCGCTCATAATCCGCGACACCAGCACTCCGGTTTTATTGGCATCGTAAAATGCCACCGGCAAGCGCCCGATGTGCGCCTGCACCTTGATGCGGAGGTCGGTGATCATCCGCTGTGAGGATTTCGACAGCAACTGCGTCAACGAAAACGACGTCACCCCCTGCACGAGCGTCGCGCAGACCACCGCCAGAATGATTGGCATCAGGAGTTGCCGCTGGTGCTTGCCGATTACGTTGTCGATCAGAAATTTTGTCGAG
>DATNKB010000064.1:0-33170 GCA_035603595.1 Candidatus Dormiibacterota bacterium | reverse complement strand
CTCTTCGCAAACGCGGGCTGGGGTGAAGTCGCACCCATTGGAGCGGCTACCGAAGCTCATTTCGACAAAACCTTCGATTTAAATGCGAAAGGAACATTCTTCACGGTGCAGAAGGCCATTCCCCTCTTCAAAGATGGGGGTTCGATCATCCTGATTACCTCGGTCGCGAACGTAATGGGATTGCCAACGTTTGCTGTCTATGCCGCGGCTAAGGCGGCTGTCCGCAGTTTCGTTCGTAGTTGGGCCGCGGAACTAAAAGACCGCAAAATCCGCGTGAATGCGGTAAGCCCCGGACCAATCGAAACTGCGGCACTTGAGAAAGCGGGCATCCCCCCTGAAATGATGGAACAAGCGATAGCAGGGTTCACCACGCAGGTTCCACTCGGCCGCAGAGGCAAGCCCGAGGAAATTGCGGCCCCGGTCGTGTTTCTCGCCTCCGAAGAAAGCTCCTACATCACCGGCGTAGAACTCGCCGTCGATGGCGGCATGGCGCAGGTTTAACCTCGGCGCAGTCCCGTGGCTGGCCCTCCAGCCCCGTTAGTCGCGGATCCACGCTTCTCAAACTTTAGCTCTACCAGAGGATCGGAGAAACATTATGAGCTATGCGATTGTAGGATTCGGAAAGATCGGTCAGGCCCTCGCCCACGCCTTCGCCCGTAAAAGCATCGACGTGACCGTCGCGAGCCGCCGGCCGCCCGAAGCGTTGGCGCCGCAGGCTCGGGCGATTGGACCCACGGTCGTCGCCAAGTCGCTACGGGATGCACTCGATGCCGACACAATCATCCTGGCGGTCCCGTTCGGGGAGCACCGCGAGGTTGCGAAGGCCCTGCCGAGCTGGGAAGGCAAGACGGTTATCGACGCGACGAACGCGTTTGGAGTTCCCCCTGAAGAGCTGGGCGGACTCCTGTCCTCCGCCTTCGTCGCGAAGGCGTTCACCGGCGCCAAGTTGGTGAAGGGCTTCAATCACCTGGGTGCGGCCAAGCTGGCTACCAATCCGGTCGTCGAGGGCGGCCACCGGGTCGTCTTTCTGTCGAGCGACGACGAGGACGCGACCGCTCCCGTGGCGGCCTTGGCCAAACAACTCGGGTTCGCACCCGTCGAGCTGGGAAAGCTCAACGAGGGTGGCGCGCTGGTGCACGCGCGCGGCCGCACCTGGGGTCAGCTCATCTTCCAGGATTTGTTCAAGAAGGAGCAGTAATACCTCCACGACCGTGTGATTTGGCACGAGAAGTTCCACTCAAACGTTCGATTAGATCGGAAACGATCTGATGTAGGAAGAGAGGAGATTTCGATGAGCATTGAAGAAAGTGTCCAGACTGTGAAGAACTTCCTTGCGGCACTCGGTGACCGCAATAAGCAGGGCCTGCTGGCGTTGGCTGCCGAAGATATCGAATGGATTATTCCGGGCCAGGGCTGGCCGCTGGCCGGCACGCACCGCGGACACGCTGGCTTGGAGAAGCTACTTCAGAAGGCTAACGAAACGGTGGAAACTTCGTACCCAGAACCCCCCGAGTTCATAGCGCAGGGAGACCGGGTTGTGGTCGTCGGCTTCGCTACCGGGAGAATCAAGGCCACGAATAAAACATTCGAGGACCATTGGGTCTTCGCCATTACCACTCGAAATGGCAAAGTGACGAACATCCGTGAGTATGTCGACACGCAAGCCCTGGCGCAGGCCTCCGAGACGGCCGCGAGCCCCCGGCCCTGACCCATCGCGCTATTTCGTCTCGGCGATCTGAACCGGCGGATCTCGGTGAGCGCATGATCGCCAATGTACTCTCTGAGTCGCGATCAGTAACGATAAGTCGGCTAGTGTTTACCGATGGAGTGATGTGGCGGTTGCTGTTTCAGCATGAGTCATCACGCATGACTCGGAAGTAACCCGCTCAAAATCTGATGAAGGCGCACCTTTTCAGATAACTGTCGAGAACAGGGATTATCACCACCTATCTCGTTTTGAGATTGGTGGTGGGAAGAGGATTTCACAACACCTATCCGTGGCCCCATCTGGCGGATGGAATTGACCAGTCCGGACTGGCACGATCATTGAGCTACCTGCTGTCCCACGATGGGAAAACCTTGAGCTGTCCCTCCGGCCGCGCAGATACCGGATAAGACCGATAGCCATTTCCTGTCTTTCAATGGCATGGTGGCGCATGGCTACGAAGAAACTCCTTATACCACCCCTTCTGCTAACGAGTCCGCTGAGTCTGGTCTGTCCTTTCTGCAAGGCAACGAGAGGCCGTGACTGCGCTACTGCTGCTGCAGGCCGATTTTCAATCGTTCATCTAGCGAGACTCCACGCGGCAACCCTCCACAGGAAAAAGAAAGCAACCGGCAAGTTGCGAAGAACAGCTTCAGGGCACACGAAGACAGCTAGGCCGGTAGGCTGAGCGCTGCCAAATTGTGCGAAATCCCACAGTTTTTGTTCTTCGCAATTTGTAAAATCCGCCCGTCCCCTACGGAAAAGCAGCCGAAACGCCTAGAGAGAGGTTTGTATGTACGCTGACCAGAAAAAACCACACTCGGAAGTAGAAGAAGAGATTCTGGCTGTTGTTGAGGGCGACGCAACGTGCTGGCTTCACGCCGCGCAGCACTGTGAGACTTTTTCGGACGGTCTTCCCGAGCAAGACAACGTCATTGCGAATTTGATGAGCGCCGTTTATCGCGAGAGAGCCAAAATCCATAAGGTACTGGCCGCGAAATTGCGCCAACGTTTCACCAACGGCGCTCGGGAAACCACTAAGTTCCATGAAATACGCACTGGGTGCGCAACTGTTTGGTGAATTCCTAATACCGGGAGAAAACATGACTTAGCAAAACTGTGCAAGATTGCACAGACGCCCAGCCACCACAATTTTTACAATGCCTCCCTGTCCAATAAAGCAGACTGGAAGTTGTGAGAAACATAGGGAGAACTCCATGGCGAACGAACTAAAATTCCCAAAATGGCGAGAGCCCTATCTCGAAGCGGGGCGTATGGTTTCTGCAGAAATGAGCGTTGAAGTTGGAACCCTCGACGTGACAACAAAAAGAGAAACAAGGAGGACTTATGCGAGCTCCACCGATTTTGCAGAAAATCGTTTTGATTGTGCTTTCGTTGGCGCTGATTGCCGGAGGCACTCCCGGGCTCGTCGCCGGTCAAGCGCCGCTGTCCTACAAACCAGCCGAACTCGACAAACTGGTTGCCCGAATCGCACTTTATCCTGATCCCCTTCTTGCACAAATTCTCGCCGCTGCTACCTACCCGGATCAAATTCCCGACGCCGCCAAATGGGCGGATGACCATCATTATCTGAGAGGGGACGATCTGGCCAGGGCCATCGCCGGGGACCACCTGATTTGGGATCCCAGCGTGCAAGCGCTGCTTCCGTTTCCATCCGTGCTGGGGATGATGGTTTCGGACATGGACTGGACGACCGAGTTGGGCAACGCCTTTCTCGCGCAGCAACAGGACGTGATGGACGCCGTGCAGAGGATGCGGAAAAAGGCCAAGGAATACGGCTACCTGCGAAGCAACGAGCAGGTCGTGGTTTCTGGCGATCCATATATCACCATCGTGCCGGCGAATCCAACCTTTATCGTCGTTCCTGTGTATGATCCGCTGATCGTATTCGCTCCGCCTGCGCCCGGATTCTTCGTCGGCGGCGCCATCGTCTTCGGATATGGCGTGACGCTCGGCTTCGCGTTTCGGCCCTGGGGCTGGGGTACCACTCGCTTCGTCTGGGATAGACACGAAGTGTTCATTGCCAATGTGCGTTGGGAGCGAACGTGGGTCAATCGCGGCTCCTACGTGCATCATTTCGCCGCTTACCATCCCTGGACCGGGGCTCGTGGTGCGGAGCGCCACGAATTGATACCGCGTAGTGAGGCTGAGCGCAACGCGGCCCGCCTGGGTCATGCGCGAGTACCCGAGGTGCATCACAGCGCACCGGTTCACCACTAGTTTCGGCCGCTCTGTTCCAGGTTGCGCCCACCGTAAGGCGCCGGCTTGCTCCATAACCTCCGGCCAATTTTTCTGGCGCCTGCCCAGAAAAGTTCAGCTCGATGAATCCGATTATGATAAGTGTCTGGCGGCTATATGAATGATCTCTTAAGGCAGACTGTTTCGCTTTCGCTCTTCGGGAAGTGCGTTGCCGCAGGTGTCGGAATCCTCGCTATTCACGCCACGTTTCGTGTGCTGGAACAAACGCTGCCCCGGCGCTTTGGCCGGGCCGATGCGCGCTATAAGGTGCGCAAGTTCGTTGTCTACTCGGGATACCTCTCGATTCTCCTTTTCCTCGCTTTCGTCTTTGAAGATCGCTTGGGCCGCCTCAGTTTCGCCATCGGTGCTGTCGGTGCGGGTGTGGCAGTAGCCCTGCAGGACGTGCTGGCCAGCCTTGCCGGCGCCTTCTCCATCGGTTTTTCAAAGCTGTACACTGTGGGAGACAGAATTCAGATCGGCGATACTCGTGGTGACGTGATCGACATCAGCCTCCTGCGAACCACCCTAATGGAAACGGGGAGCTGGGTCAGCGGGGACTTGTACAATGGCCGGATCGTTCGCATTCCCAACAGCGCCGTTTTGAAAGGGTCCGTTTTCAATTATTCGCAAGGGTTCCGGTTTATCTGGGATGAGATTAAAGTGCGGCTTACAAACACCAGCGATCGCCAGTTTGCGAGGGAGATGCTTTTGCGCGTAGCCAAGGAGGCGATTGGGGAGTACCTGGTCGAGGCGCAGACCTCCTGGAAAGTGATCAGTGACGATTATCGAAGCGAAAACCCTCCGTTGGAACCTACCGTCGCACTCGTCGTAAATAAGGGATCGTTTGAATTCACCGTCAGCTATGTGATTGACTACACGAAACGAACCACCATGAAAGATCGGCTGTTTATGAAAATCGCAGACGAAGTTTCGAGTAGCGACGGGCGGCTCCAATGGGCATCATCGCGAGTTACTCTCATTAACCAGCTGGCGAGTCCGGACGCGATCGAAACGCAGTCGTTACCTTCGACCCGCGCCGCCGGCCACGCGGCGGCCTCTCTTTGATACCCTTTAGTTTGCCGCTTCTCCCACGGTCGATGTGTAATATCCCAAGATGAGCTTCGCGCCCTGAGGTATTTTCATTTGCACATTTAGGAGTCCCCGCGCAGGCGCAGAAGTGCTTCTTTGGGTATTGAACCATAACCCGGAAATCGATGAACGACAGCGGCCACGATGCGGTCTTAGTGAGTTGTTCTTACAGACTTATTGGGCAGGTAGCTCCATCATGCAGGCAAAGTTGATCTCGCCAGATGCGCCGATTCCTTTTCCAGATGGTGATAAATCGCGCATTTCCGAGAAGGTGGTGCTTGGGGCTGACATCGCGTGCGATGGAACTGTTTTACGTACTTGGTATGTAAGCGGGCCTCCGAACCTATTTCGAGCCGCTTCCGAGGCTGCGAAAAAGCGGCGATATCACCAGAGTCTATTTAACGGAGAGCATGCGCAAGCGGACCGATATTGTTATTGTTTTTGCACCGACAGATGAAACGAAAATCTCCCGATAGGTGTCGAGAACAGGGATTATCACCACCTACCTCAGGATGAGATTGCCGGGTTGCGATCGTCGTCGTTGGCAGTACCCCTGCGAGTTCTTATTCGCTGGCAGAATTGGCCTAACGGTCGAAGTGGTTTCTCTGGCTGGTGGGGACAAACGGCTACGATGATTGCAAATCATCGCACGCCTTGTACGTTTCTGGATAGCGTTTGGCAACTAAAGAACAACCAAAGCAGCGAATCGGAAGCGCCGTAAATTTTGGCTCTCGTATCCGATAGATACAGACAATGTCCCCTACTGCACGCCCCCCTTACATACTCAGCTAAACATCCGATAGTTAGCGCGCTTTATTCTTCCTACGATTTGCTATGCCCACCTTCCCACTGTTCGCTTTGCTAGGGCTTGTCGTTCTGCTGGCGCTCGTAGCCGCTTGTCACTTCGGCCAAGGCCGCCGACACCGCGATCACGCAAGTCGAAAAGGCCCAGATGACGCGTGATTCTCGATGGTGTTATGACCTCTTGGCCTCGCCATAAGCGTCGGTGCCGGTGTCAATAAGCTCCTGTACTTTTTGCTGCGCGGTGTTGACGGCCTTTCGGGTTTGGCGTCTTAAGTCTTTCGTTTTGTTCCGGACCTGATCCAAACCGTCATTCAAGGCTTCGCTGACACCATCGTGCAATTGATCCAGCCTCTTTGATCCGAGCAGAATAACTGCCGCCGCTCCTACGCCTATTCCCACAAGGAAAATAAGGAATGATCCCGTTGCATCGTTTCGAGACATTGACGGCTCCTGTCTTTCTTGGATTTTATTTCTTACAACCCTCGTCGCATTCCAACTTTGATGCCGAATCACAGTGCCACGGCACCGCTTAAACAAATTAGTAGCAGGTTCTGGCTCTTGATAAGACAACAGGGAGCGGTTCGGCACCATACAGCGAAAAAAGCATGCTTACAAGCGTTGAAGTCGGGCTCGCTGGCAAGGAAGGGTTTATCGGCCTTCCACTTCTCGTGGGATTCACCACGAGTGCCACACGCGTCATTATGCAGCTACGGGGCTCCGCGTACCGCATCAACGCTAAGGATTTTTTGAAACTTCTCCCCACTTGCCCGACGCTGGCAAAAAAATTGAGCCGCTACAGCCTGGACTTGGGAATGCAAGCGGTCCACGTAGCGGCTTGCAACCGGCTGCATGAATTGGACGAGCGGCTCGCCCGCTGGCTCCTGATGAGCCAGGATAGGCTCGAGGGAGATGGTGTGCCTCTCACTCAAGAGTTTCTTGCGCACATGTTGGGAACCCGGCGAGCGAGCGTAACAGTTGCTGCCGGAATTCTGCAGAAGGCTGGACTGATCACCTACAACCGTGGCCATGTAACGATTGAAAATCGTGCCCTGCTCGAAGACGCCGCGTGCGAATGTCATGCGGCCATGAAGAAACAGTCAGTGAAGTGGGACCAGGAAGCAGATCGGCTTGGTACGCTACCGCGCTGACAGCGCGCCCCCCTCGGACGTACCCTTTCACGCCTCCGTTCCAAGGGAGGGGGCATATGGTCGAATATCCTTGGTGGGAACCGTACAAATTCGCGGTTCTTGAGACCAATCGAAACAAATTGAGAGATCGCGTGAATGAAGCTGAGCAAGCGATTAGAGAACGCGCGTCGCTCAATGGCCAAGTCTCAAACGAGGAACGTATCGCCATTGAAGATGCGGTGTCAGCTCTGAAAATGTTGAGACGAGAGAGCGAGCACGACGTCTCCCGTTAGCTTCCGCGCCTCCCTACAAACCCCACAGGATAAATCCCTACACGGTATTGGGTATGGCAACTTGCCTTCGCGTCTGTGTACGGTAGCGTACGAAACCGGGTGCTTCCTCCGGACTGGCATCAGATGCCCACCCCCTTTCCAGGGTGTGGCTTGCCTAATTCAATTTTCATCGTCGATGATAATTCCGACATTCGAGCAGGTATTCGCCGGCAGCTTGAGCTCTCGGGATTCGACGTGTGTGGAGAAGCCGGCGACGGAATCGACGCGCTCGATAAGCTATCGCGAGTCAGGCCCGACCTGATAATTCTCGACATGTCCATGCCTCGCATGAACGGAGTCGATGCGGCCCGCGAGCTCAAGCACATCTGTCCAGACGTGCCGGTGATTTTGTACACCGCATTCGCTGATGTATTCCGGAGGAAACAGGTCCTTCCCGAAGGCGTGTCGGATGTCGTAGCAAAAGGAGAAAATCTTCTGGATCGCGTCATTCAATCGCTTCAGAAAGCGCACTAGCGTCCCCTGCATTTTGTTTCGTCGCCGCTCCACTTGCTGCTCTGAATCGGCTAGAGCGCTTTTGTCGAAGAACGCGATCACGTTGGCGATCCAGCTTTGAATCGTTAACCGTTGCTCTGCAGGGTATTCAAAGAGCGCTATCCCTGTTCCGAGCCCTTCTTGAACGTAAGGCACACAGCTCCAAATCTCGACGATTTGCTCACCTTGTTCGATCCTGACCCGGATAACCGTGTTGGGAGGAAATTGATCAAATGATTGCAGATAGCAGCCGTTGAGACTGATGTCGGAAGCTCTTGTGGACTGTTCGGCTCGCGTACTTGGTTCTATGATCACCGTGCGAACTGCAAAAAGGTAGCGCGGCACCGATCGCTTCTGAGCGAAGCGCGAACCGGCTTCAATATCGCCATGTCGAATGCTCGCGATCTGACTGTTGGCTTTACATAGGTTTTCTTCACTTCGCGCCCTTGGAGTTCACAAAAGTGACCGATGCCAAGGGTGGGCGAAACGGAGTCCGATCGGGAGCCCATTGCAAAATGCATCGAACCTTCAAAGTTGCATGCTCGCGGCCTTGGCCGGATCTACGCGGAACGTTAAGGTATAACGTTGAATAATGGGGCTGCCCCCACGTCTGACGACAGCCCCAGCAACGCTAGGTAATTCGGTCCGGACCGCAGTTGCACTAGCAGTCCGAGCTTATTCGACACACGCGCTAATGTCTATTCGTATCGTCCGCAAACGGAATAGGTAGAAATACTTACGAGAGTCACAGTCCAGTCAGGTAGTTATGCGCCGCTCGCTCAACAGCTTCCGGGAACGCCGAAAGAGTCGGGAGCACTATGCCCAACTGGAGCCGAGGGTCTCTGAGGGTTAACCTGAATCGGTTCTTCGCGTTGATGCGGGCGAAGACATGAAAATCTTTAACTCCACTATTGTCTTGGTTGAGACGAACTAGAAGAGTCACAAACTTTCTTTCGCTCAAATGAGGGTCTACCTGCCACCGAACCGAATCCTTCGAAGAACGTATGGCGCGGGCCACCACTACGGACACAATCCTTCCCCCGGGCATGCACAGCTTATTCCGCCACCGCCTGCTCCGCCTAACTATCGAGACTGCATTCGGGAACAAGCGAACTATTTGTGTGAGTACTTCATCACGCAGCGCCAAGGTTTTATGGCGTAGGTCCATGGATTTGAACTGGTCTGGGTGCCCATATCCAACAAGCGAGTATGTTTGTCGTAGACCTCCAAAGCGACGTCGGTATGTTGAAGGAGATGGCGTATCAGGAGAATTCTGAATCAGTGATAGGGATAGAGTCCCTTTTGAGGCGAGCAACCTTCGCAGACTGTTCAGGATTTCTTCGTCCGACTTATTGATCGTTCTGTCGCGCAGAATCCTTTGTGCTTCTTGGAAGGTCTCGGAGTCCACTATTGCCTCAAACGCGCCAGGCGTCAAAACCCATTGTGTTTCCGGAAGACGAACAGCCGGCGTGTAAAGCTTGCGAGAGGATCTTGCGAAAACAGCGTATCCGACATATTTGGGGTGGGTCAGAATACTGTAAACAGCTTGATAATCCCATTCGGCGTCGTTGAGATAGGGAATCCCTCTCCGATTCAATTCGCGTGCTATTGCATATACCGTCCGCTTTTCGAATATGAGCATGCTGAAGATATTTCTAACGCACTGAACTTCTCGATCTGGGCCTGGGACAAGAATCACTCGGTCGGTGGCAATGTTCTTTCTCTCGCCCGGAGCTAACATCTGTTTAGGAACCTTGAACGGTGACACCAGCATTCGTCTTAAACCGTAGCCGGGTAGGCCGCCCTGCTTGAATCCAAGCATCGCGAGGCGCTTTTGTCCTGCAAAGACCTTGACTCCCAGTTCGCGGCTGTATTCTCCCGCCATGGTTCGCTTCAGGGCCTTCATAATTAGGCTAGGCAGCGTTCCATCATTGGCAAAGATTTCCGCGCAATAGTGAACGGGGACTCCAGACGACTTGCAGAGAAATTCGTAATGGGCTGCTTCGTCGGTGTCTTGGAACCGACCCCAACGACTGACATCGTAAACAAGAATCGCACTGAATCCACAGGACCCTTGAACTACATCTTGCAACAGTCGTTGAAGACCAACTCTGTGCTTTAGGATCACGCCGCTCCGGGCCGTATCCGTATAGGTTTGGACAATTTCGAAATCGTGGCAGTCGGCATACTTTTGAATTGCAAGCGATTGATTTTCAAGCGAATACTGCTGATGTTCGGTGGACATGCGGACGTACTGTGCAACCGGGACTCGCTGATTAGTAGCCATGTTGGCCTCCCTTGAGAGGCTCTTCGGCAGCTGGTGTGAAAAGCTTTGGATGAATGCTTAATTCAGACCCTAAGCCAGTCAGACCGAGATACCGCTGGAACAACGCGCTGGTAGGTAATTCCTACATAGAGACTTTCGTCTCATTGCGACCTGGGGTAAATCAACCCTAGACTGGCAGCAGACGTGGTCGAACCCCCGAGACTTGATTAGGTGACATCTATGCGATCGTTTGCCCACCACAACCGACAGCTTGCAAGGCGCTACGACGACTGGATGACCGCGCTCCACTACGCTCAGAACACTAAAATCTATTATCGTAAGGTCTTAGGAAAATTTAATCAGTTCCTTGGGAAGAGACCGGCTACTTCAGTCACACACATGGAGATTCGTCAGTTTCTGACGCATATTTCCGAATACGGCGCAACACTTGAGACAACCTATCGCTACTTGGGTGTGCTGCGTCGCTTCTACGACTTCTTGAATCTAGGTGGGGTTGTAAGCTACGTTCCCCCACGGCTAGTACGTATGAAATCGAAAAAACCATCAGACCTTCCCTTGCTAACCGAGACTCAGGTCAAACGTCTCATCGCAGCGGCACAGACAAAGCGAGAGCGCGCACTTCTGGAATTCATTTACAGCACGGGATGCCGGATGCGAGAGACAACGCGACTAAAGTTGGAAGACGTCGATTTCGAAAACCGTTCTGTTCGAGTTCACGGAAAGTTTGGCAAAACACGACGTGCTTTCCTGACTCCAAGTGCTTCTGTTGCTTTACGAGCTTACGTTAAAGACCGGAAGAGGGGTCTCGTTTTTCAGGACGACAGACCTCCGCAAAGCGCAGGCCTTTCGGCAGTTGAGGGATTCTGGGTTGCAAATTGGGTTGACTATGGCAAACGGCTTCCCTGCGGGAAATTCATCAAAAAAAGAGTAAACCTAGGGAGGATCGATTGCATGTCCCCTCAGGATGCCAACGAAAAATTAAGGGCGCTGTTAGTAGGCATAAATCTTACGCGTCCGAAGCCGGATCGCCCTCTAAGCAGTCCCGCATTAGGGTACATTCTAAATAAAGTCGGGCTCAGGATTGGGTTGAAGAACATCGGGATTCACATGTTCCGACGCAGCTTCGCAACGCATCTATACGATCATGGCGTAAATATTGAGATCATTCAGAAGCTCTTGGGGCACGTCTATCTGGGTACAACACTAGCCTATACACGGCTCAGCACCGCCCACATGGCTAAGGCCATTAGCCAAAATCATCCTTTGGCAGGAAGCTATGAGCTCTGAACGCAAAACGAAAAGATTCACAAACAAGTCCCCCAATCCAAAGACCAGGTTGAATCGGTTCACTTCGCACGAACTCGTATTCCAGCCTTGGTTTTTGCCGAGACAGAGCCTTCTTGCGATAAGCGCCCTAATCCCGCCTGGCTATCGCAACAAGATGCGCGCGTATTTCGACGATTACGGCTGCATGATCTGCGGTCGTATGGACGTAATCTACGATGCTCTTGGGATGTGTATCGGGTGTCATCACACAATTCGAAGGCGTCTCAGGCGAAGCGTGAGGCGTCGGATGACAACGAAACCGGATGATCGAGCTGACCTGTTTATGCTGCGGAGGGCAAAGCTGGCCAAGAAGTTACTTGGAAGGTTTTCGCCGACTTGGAGGGCAAGGTCAATAAGGCGCCGACTGGACAAGGCCCTTCCGAATAATCCGATTGATGAAGCTCTCGAATTCCTATCGCCTGTCATTTCTAAAGAGCTCGCTCAGATTCCTCAAGTAGCGCCTTCTGATGAAGTAGGAGTTGCGTCAAAGTCGGTCCGCGATCTTCGGGCGACGAGACCACATCGGTAACGAAATTCGGAATATATTGGGATTGATGCTGTCGGAATCTCATCCACCGGCAGATTGCATTCGCAACTTGTGTCGACTGACGTTTTTCTTTTCCATGTTACTGGCGAAATCTGACAATTTAGTGAGGGTGCTGCAGACTTCTTCGATCTGATCGCTTTGAATGCGGTTGAAAAACGGCAGCGCGATCGTGCGCGGAGCAATTTCCTCCGTCACCCGAAGCGTTCCCAAGGTTGCCCAATGTTTGTATATCGGTTGAAGATGAATCGGTGCGAAGTATCGGCCAACTCCTATGCCACGCAAATGCATTTCTCGCACGATCCAATCCCGATCGAGTCGGGTGAATTGCATTCCCAAGCGAATCACATAAACGAACCAACTGATTCTGCCGAAGGGAACCTTCAGTAGAGGAAGCTTGAACTCCGAACGCCTGCCCAGTATGTGACTATACTGTAGAGCAATCGCCTCTCGGCGCATTAAAATCGACTCGATGCGCTTCAGCTGTTCGATTCCAAGAGCGCAATTGATATCTGAGATCCGATAGTTGAAACCCAGTTCAGAATGTTGGAACCAGCTTCCCGGATCGCCCCTTCCTTGATTGCGGATTTTCCTAACGAATCGAGAGATTTCCGGATTCTGAGTGACGACGATCCCGCCCTCGCCGGTCGTGATTTGTTTATTGGGATAGAAAGAAAATATGCCAGCATCCCCAAAAACTCCTACTCTCCGGCCCTTGTATTCGGCACCGATGGCTTCGCTCGCATCCTCAATGATACGGAGAGCATGACGCCCTGCGATCGCGAGAATAGCTTCCAGATTTGCTGGGCAGCCGAAGGTATGCACCACGATGATCGCTTTTGTTCGGTGAGTTATCGCCGACTCAATTCGGCTGGTATCCAAATTAAGCATGTCCGATTCGATATCGACGAAAACCGGGGTTGCCCGTTCGTGGCGAACTGCGTTTGCAACAGCAATGAAGGCAAATGAAGGAACAATTACTTCGTCGCCTTCGCCGACACCGAGCGCACGGAGACATAGATGTAGAGCGCTGGTGCCTGAATTGACGGCGACGGCATCCGAAGCTCCCACGTATGCAGCAATCGCATGCTCGAACTCTTCCAGTTTGGGTCCCAAGCTCAACCTAGAGGTACGGAGTACGTCGCTTACGGCCCGGATGTCCTCTTCGTTCACATCTGGAGCCGACAGGGGAATTTTCATCGCTGTGTCGCACTGCGAACAACTTCGTTTGATGCAACGTGCCGTGATTGGCGCTTTAGAAGGAGCACCTTCGAAGGAGGCGCGTTCGTAAGCACTTGGACGATGCGTTCTGAAGCGTGGCCGTCTCCGTATGGGTTCGACATTCCTTCAAGGGACTTTTTGAATTCGGGTGATTGCGCTTTTCTGGTTGCGTTCACAATAGATTCGACGCGAGGCTCGGCATCCAGCACATTCAGGGCACGCTCACGACCTTGCTGCCTGATCCCCACATTGACGGTAGGAAGCGCGAAGGAAGCGCTCTCCATTATTCCACTGCTCGAATTTCCGACCAAAATGTCGACGTGTCGCAGTAGGCTCCAATACGCTCGTGGGTCGAGGTTGGTAAATACCCACCCGGCTTTGCGTCTTTCGAGAAAAGCCCTTGTTCGGTCGATTAGCGACCGACTTCCTGCGTCGGCGTTGGGATAGCAAAATATTAGTTGGTCAGGCAAAGTCTCAAGGGCCGCAAATAATGCGTCTGCTTCCTCGAGTGTATCTTCTGCAATGGTCACGGGATGGTAGGAGACCAGCACAGTAGGTCCATTGAGATTTAGCCGGAGGTGTCTTTCAATTTGATCTTTGGTCAATAATTCTGTTCGACGGAGATGATCTAGTGACGGGGCACCGGCACGATGGACACGCCATTCCTCTTCTCCCATGGCGATCACGCGGCGTCGCGCTTCTTCGGTCGAAGTAAAATGAACGTGACTCATTTTTGTTAGGGCGTTTCGAACCGCGTCGTCGATCGCCCCTTCGCTGATTTCACCTCCTTCGATGTGCGCAATCGGAATTCGCAACGCCAGAGCAACTGATGCTGGAGCCAGCATTTCATACCGATCCGCAATCAGCAGAAGTACATCTGGTCGCATATGTCCTAGAAGATCCGCCAGACTCAGTGTGGCATTGCCAATGGTCTTGGCCATTCCGACATCGGTATCCGAACTCAGCAGGCATTCAATCCGGGCGGCGATTTCGAAGCCGTCTTTTTCGAGCTCTTGAATCGTGTTTCCGAATTCCGGCGACAGATGCGAACCGAGAGCAATGAGTTTGAGTTCGATACCTTCTGTATTCGCGAGGTCTTGCAGCGGCCAAAACAGGTGGCCGTAGTCCGCTCGCGAAGAGGTAATCGCAGCAATCGTGCGTTTCTTAGCTCTCACGTTGAAGCGCCCTCCAGTGAGCGCAGGAGAGACTCACTCGGTTCATATTCAGGCACCATACAGCGAACTGTTTCAAGTACTGCAAAAAGGTCACGTCCGTCCGCGGCTCTCGCGAGATTCGACATTAGAGCGTCGAATCTGTCCGGATGCATCTCGGCGATCTTCACGCGCGAAAGTCGGGGATCATCGGTTGGTTTCACGGATTCATTGGGGGAAGCAAAATCCTCTGTCATCTTGTCTCCGGGACGCAAGCCTATGAACGCAATGGGAATTTCTTTATTCTCAATGATGCTGGCTTCTTCGATCATTCGGTATGCAAGGTCGACGATTTTAACCGGCTTCCCAAGGTAAGGGATCAGGATGTTGGCGTCTCCTGGTAGCTCGGAAGCTACCAAAATCAGGTCAACGGCTTCATGGAGCTTCAAGAAGTACCTCGTGGCCTCGGTGTGCGTCACTGTAACCGGGCCACCTGCTAGTATCTGTTGGGCGAAGAGTTTGACAACACTGCCTTCGGTGCCGTAAACGTTTCCAAGACGGATCGAAGTCATCCGAGTTTCTTCAGAGGTCCAACGAGCCAGGGCAAGTTCAGCAAGGCGCTTGGACGCACCCATGATGCTTCGGGGACTGACGGCTTTATCGGTTGAAACCATTGTCATCGTCTTGACTCTGTGCTTCCGTGCAGCCCGAGCCAGAACGTTCGTTCCAAGTGCATTATTTTGAATTGCCGCAATCGGATTTCTTTCCATCAACGGTACGTGTTTGAAAGCCGCTGCATGGTAGATCGTATTCGGACGGTAACGTTCAAGAGTCTCGGAAATCAATTCCTCGTTGCAGATGTCCCCCAATACCGAAGCATTCGGAACGGCGATTCGACTCATGGCCAAATCGGTCTCGATTTGGTAGAGATTGTGTTCGCTGCGATCAAGTAGGACTACGAGTTGGGGCGCGTATCCGACGATCGTTTTTGTTAACGCGGACCCAATCGAACCGCCTGCTCCCGTCACCAAGACAGTGCTGCCCAGAATCGTTTTATTCATGGTCGGCGTGTTCCAGATTAAGGCCGAAGACATTTTCCCCCAGAAGACTGTGACGCCCAATTCAAGGGTGCAACGCATTATATGGATTCTGAAATCGGCTAAGCAACAATCGGGCGCTCTGGCAAGGTCAGGATTAGATGATTCGTCATAGGTTAGAACCCAGGTCGCTCGTTGCGCCGTTAATTCTGTGAAAGGCCCCTAAAATGGGCGTAGAATTCCGCAGGGTCCGAGGAGCCCTGCCTATGAGTAACAAGCCGCAAGAAACTGAAGATGCTGACGAGAAACCTTCGGTAACCCTTCTTGGAAAGGTCGAAAAAATCATTCCGGGCGTTATTCCAGCAATGCCCGATAAAGCGCAGATTGCAGTCGAAGGAGCGGAAGATCTCTACAAAGAAATTCGTGTCGAAAATACTCTGCAAGACGAGAATGGCAAGCCCGTAAAGCTGAAGCCCGGTGCTGAAGTAGAAGTCACAATCGAAGCCGAAAAACACGCGACGGAACCCAAGAATTCGTCCGACTCAGAGCAGCCTTCCGATAGGCATCCTAAGAAGTGAAGTATTCTGAGGGTGCGAAAGCCGTAGTGCCTCAAGCCTGATTCACACGGTTACCGGACAATGAGGACCAGATAACTGTCGAGAACATCTCTAACGAAGTCGGCTCCGTCAAGAACGTTTCGTTATAGGTTTTTGCTTTTCAGCAACGTTAGCAACAATCGTGCATCCCGCCGATCATGTTTTGCTTCCACGTCTCCGCCTTGCGGATCTTCTGGGGATGACCGACTCGGCATTCGATCCCCAACTCTTCCATCAATTCCAGCATACCACCTCATCGAACCGGTCGCTTCGACCCCCACCAGAATCGGACCAGACAGTGCCGAATAAAACTCCCGCACTGTCTCGCCTTGATGTTCGAGGGTCTTCTCTTGCTGCTCGCCCATGTCAGTATCCAACATCGCGATCGTCTGTCCTCGAGCGTGTAGATCACAACCTATAATTCGCATCTCGGCCTCCTTCGATCCGACCTCGGTTAGGTTGGACACCGCACAGTTTACTCGGCTCGTCGTGAGGCCGACTTCGTTATGCCATCACCTATCCATCTTTGGCTGGAAAATCTACCGAGGAGGCACTTCTAAGTCGCCGAATGATGTGAGCCTGACTGCGGGGGCGGTGGGCGCCTCACGGAACCAAGCAAATCCGAGGGCCTAGCGGCCAGGTTTCCATCGTCCCTGGCTTGAGTCCGTCGATGACGAGGTCCTAAGTCATCGTCCAACTCGGGTCAGAACCATTGTCGGTTGGGCGACGATACGCCGATCACGGACCGCATTGCCGCCTTCCTATACTCATAAGACAAACGTTTTCTCAACCGCACCCCGGCGCCCTGAATCGAAGGGTATCCTTGTTTTCGAGGCCGCACCCCCGAATAAGGCAATGCCTAGAGCGAATCGTTGCTCACGGTCAACCTCATGCTCAGGTTCAGTTGAACTTCCTCGAAGACCGCGGCCCAAAGAATCCAAAGACGTCTTGCACCGTCAAGTCCCGGAGATTTTGCTCTAAGTTTGAGGAGTGCGAGCGTATGGAACACCCAAAATCATCCGCCAGACTGTGCCAAACCGAGAAGGTTGATTCTATTTCGCTGAGATAATAGAGGTCGAAAATCAGAGAACCGTGAAAACCACCAAGTTTACGTGCGTCGGCGCCTTGCGGGCGCAAAGCTCAAACAAACTGTTGGCTCTGCCGTGCATTTGTCTGATTTTTTGGGCGGTTCTCGCCTTTGTCTCTCCTGCCGCTCTGGCCCAAGCGAATGTGCAGGGGCAGTGGGTGACGCTAAACACTCAGATGCCGATAAACCCCGTTCATATAGGGCTGATGCACAACGGCAAGGTGCTGGTCGTGTCAGGATCTGGAAACCTCCCATCGGATACCACTTATCTCGCGGCAGTGTGGGACCCCACAACAGACACGGTAACGACACAACCGGTACCCTTCGATATGTTCTGCAACGGAATGGTTGTGCTACCGGATGGCCGCCCGTTCATCATGAGCGGAACATTGCAATACGATCCGTTCCAGGGTGATCCGCGAACTGCAGCCTACGATCCATCAACTGGAAATTTCGTGCAACTGCAATCCATGGCGCATGGTCGCTGGTACCCCACCGCAACAACTCTTAGCGACGGCAGTGTCATGGTTTTTTCCGGGCTTGACGAGAATAGCGCCACTAACACAACCGTCGAGATCTACAAAGTAGGTTCAGGCTGGAGCCAACCGATCGGAGCTGGATGGACACCGCCCCTTTATCCTCGTATGCATCTCCTGCCGAACGGAAACGTTTTCTATTCCGGATCTACGACAAGTTCGGCAATCTTCAATCCTACAACGCAAAAGTGGACCACCGGTGTAGCTAACACGAACTTCAGCGGTACAAGAACCTATGGTACGTCGGTGCTTCTGCCACTGACTCCGGCGAACAACTATGATCCACTCGTCATCATAATGGGAGGCGGAAACCCTGCTACCAACACGACCGAAATCATAGATTTGGGGGCGAGTAATCCCAAGTGGGTGAATGGCCCACCCATGTCTCAGCCGCGCATCGAGATGGACGCGGTCATCCTTCCTAATGGAAAAGTACTGGCGGTCAATGGCTCGCCGAATGATGAAGTTGGGGCAAGCTTGAATGCAGACCTGTACGATCCAATCGCGAACACTTTTAGTTCGGCAGGTGCGAACGCGTATGCGCGCCTTTATCACTCTGGTGCACTGCTGCTCCCGGACGCAACTGTCTTGGTGATAGGCGGAAACCCTGCGCGTGGTACCTACGAACCTCGCCTGGAGGTCTACTCGCCCGCTTACCTTTTCAATTCGGATGGAAGCCTTGCCACGCGGCCAACAATTACGAACGTCACGCCCGGAGTGATTGGATACGGCGATAGTTTTCAAATTCAAACTCCGAACGCAGCCAACATATCTTCTGCTGTTTTGGTGCGTCCGGGCTCCCCCACACATGCATTTGACATGGATCAAAGACTGGTCGGTTTGTCGTTTACGGTCGGAAACGGAGTATTAAACGCGACCGCGCCTCCGAACGGGAGCATCGCGCCTCCCGGCTACTACTTGCTTTTCATTTTGAATTCGGCCGGTGTTCCTTCCCTGGCCAGTTTCGTTCAACTCTCACTCGCGCCGACCGACCAGCCTCCGACAGGAGTAATTACCAGCCCCGCCTCAGACGTGACCATTCCAGCTGGTCAGGCAGTGAGCTTTTCAGGAACGGGCAGCGATTCTGACGGCACGGTCACCGGTTACTCTTGGAACTTCCCGGGAGGCAGCCCAAGTTCGAGCGCAAGCACGAATCCTGTAAGCGTAGTCTACTCAAACCCCGGCACGTACGTGGCCTCCTTAACGGTGACGGACAATGCCGGACTCTCCGACCCAAGCCCGCCGACAAGAGTCATAACAGTGGTGCCTTCTTACTCGCTTTCTGCTTCTCCAGCCACGCAAACCGTCAATTTGGGTGGGAGTACTAGCTATACAGTTACCGTAACACCAGTAACGGGGTTCACCGGAACCGTCAGTTTCAGCGCTAGTGGTCTTCCCTCAGGTGCTATCGCGACTTTTAATCCCACAACTGTAAATACGTCCGGATCGACCACGATGTCCGTGGTTACAGGTAGTGCGTCCCCAGGCATCTACCCGTTGACTATCACGGGAACGAGCGGAGGTTTCACCCAGACGACGAGCACCACCCTCGCGTTGGGAGTTGTAACCACTCCGGTGATCACGCCGGGCACGGGTACCTATCTGAACTCTGTTTTGGTGTCGATAACGGACGCTACGAACGGCGCTACGATCTACTACACGACCGACGGGAGCATGCCAACGGTAACACCGAGCGAGCAGTATACCGGATCATTCACTTTGACAGCGTCGGCTACCGTAAATGCGATCGCTGTAGCAAGTGGCTTCGCGAACAGCGCTGTCGCTACCGCCAACTATACAGTTCAGACCGGTCCGTCGGGTTTGGTCGCTTGGTGGAAGTTCGACGATGGAAGCGGCACCACTGCTGTCGATTCCTCTGGCAATGGCAACACCTTGAGTTTGGTCAATGGCGTCAGTTGGGTTGCCGGCAAGATCGGCGGCGCCATTTCAGCCAACGGAACCAATCAATACGCCACTGAACCGGCCATTAATCTCAGCGCCACCAATACGGTCACTGTGGCCTTCTGGGCCAATCGGATTTATTCGACGAACGTTGAATCTGTGATGCTGGAGAGCAGCACCAATTACAACTTTTCCACCACCGGGTTTGGTTTCTTTCCCGATGACACTCAATGTCAAGGAATTCAGGCTGCCGTGCATGGCAACGCGGGCTACAGCACTAACTGCTATGCCCAACCGTCTTCCGGGGTTTGGCACCACCTGGCCATCATCTACGATAAGACGCAACCGGGCAATGCTCAGACCGCTCTCTACATTGATGGCGTGCTGCAGACTCCCACATCCAACCTCAACAACACGGCTCAGAACACCAACAGCTTCGGCACCAATCCGATCTATTTGTTCTCCCGCGCCGGCAGTCAGCTTTTGAATGCTGGTCAATTAGACGACCTCAGGATCTACAATCGCGCCCTTTCGGCTAACGAGATTCAGCAGCTTTTTCAGGCGGGCAGCGCATCATTGGTATCGATTGCCGTGACACCGGCGAATCCCTCGATTGCCAAGGGTGCCTCACAGCAGTTCACTGCTACGGGAACCTATAGCGATAGCAGCACGCAAAACCTGACGGGTTCGGTGAGCTGGAGTTCGACGAATACGGCGGTGGGGATGATTGGAAGCGACGCGGGGCTGGCGACGGGCGTTGACACGGGCAGCACGACGATTTCAGCCGCGTTAGGTGCCATCAGTGGCTCTACGAACCTCACGGTGACGGCACCGGCATTGATCTCGATCACCAGCGCGAACAGCGTTTCATTTCTGGTGGGCACGGCAGGGAGTTTCACGGTGACGGCGACGGGGAGCCCAACGCCCTCGCTGATGGAGACTGGTGCGCTGCCTAGCCCTGTGACGTTCAAAAATAATGGCAATGGCACTGCAACGCTCAGTGGGACACCGGTGGCAGGGACGGCAGGCAGCTACCCAATTACAATCACTGCCAGCAACGGCGTGGGCACGGCGGCCACTCAAAGCTTCACGCTGATTGTGAACTCTGGGCCGGACTTCTCCATTGTTGCGAATCCCGCGTCGATCACGATCTCTAAGCCTGGACAACCGGGCAGCACGTCGCTAGTGCTGTCGGCGATGAATGGCTTGACCGGTTCCTTTAATCTGGTTCCTGAATGCGCTAGTTTACCGTCCGAAAGCACCTGCAGCGTGTCACCTACAAGCGTGACGTTCAGTTCGACGATTACGACGGCGAACATCATGCTTACCGTTACAACCACTGCGCCCTCCAGCGTAGCGCCGAACCGGAACTTTCACTCTCCTGGAGCGGGGATCGGAATCGGTACCCCAATTGCAATCAGCCTGATCGCACTTTCGTCGCTCCTTGGACTGCTGCGCACGCGCCGCAAAACGGAGTTCGTACTCACCGCGATCGTATTTGCTGCGCTCTTCACGCTTGTGGCTTGTGCAGGGAGTAGCGGCGGTCGCGTTCATGATCCCGGGACGCCCGTGGGGCTTGATCCCAACGCAAGTATTTCCCTCACCCTCGGTTCGGCAACGCATTCGATACAGTTTTCGGTCAACGTCCAATAGCCAGCCTTTCGTCCCGGACGGCCACACGCTTACTGCCTTGCTGGTTGTGATCTGTTTTTCTGCTGGATATGAACAGCTGTTTTGTCTAAGACCGGGATTCGCTAGTCGGTTGACAGCGCACTCGTTAGTAAGCCGCTCGACAACTACGAAAGGAGATCTTTTCTGGATAACTGGTGCGAACATCTCTAACGAAGTCGGCTCCGTCAAGAACGTTTTGTCTTAGTTTTTTATTTTCCTAAGCACACCCGTGTGTCTCCGCAGCGGCGCTTGGTTGATTGCTCTTGATTGCTACTTCTTTCCGCTTCACATTCACCCGACCGGCTCGGCCCATTCACTCTATCGTTTCGGTGTTGCCCACCAGACATCTCTTCGGTCCTTGCTGACCATGATGAGTTCTTAGAACTCCCCGCACCTCGGGGAAGGCGGGTCGCCTATTCAGGGATTCGATCACTGCTATAACAGGATCATGTTCTCAAGCAGGCATTCCCGCATGGGCACCACCGTGCTTCTGTCGCAGCTGTCCGCGACGACAGAACTCTTGGTAATCAATCTGGTCACGCAACAGGATCCAGAGTCGGATCCCCAGCTTTCGTGCGGCTGCTACTTTCGCTTTCCCCAGACCCTTCTGCACCAGCTTGCGCTGGTAGAAACGCTGCAACTCTGCATCCTTACGAACCGCATGCCCCACCGCTTCGCACCACAGAAAACGAAGCAGCGGATTCCCTTGTTTGCTCAGTCGGCCCAATCGCTGCCGCCCTCCGCTGGAGTGTTCGCTGGGGATCAGTCCCACATAGCTGGCTACTGCCTTTCCATCCATGAAGCGCTTCGCTCACCCAAAAAGGTTTCCGTCGCCAGAGCTGTAATCGGTCCCACCCCTGGATGAGTCATCAGCCGCCGTGCCTGGGGGCGCTGCCAGGCCAACTCTTCTACCTTTCGATTTAAGTCTTCGATCTGTTCTTCCAGGTGCCGATACAGCGATTGCAGTGCAGTCCGCCGTTCGGCTGTATAGCGAGTTAGTGACAATGAGGCGATCGCGTGCTGCCCCGCCTCACTCCACAGCGACGAGCCACGCCGCAATCCGTGACTGAGTGCGATCGCTTGCAAGGCGTTCTGCACGCGGGTTCGGATGCGTACCCACTGATGTCGATAGAGGATCAGCGAGCGCACGTCCCGTTGTTCACGGGAAGGCATCCAGATCGAAGGAAAACGGTTTTCAACCAGCAACTGCAACACCAGTGCGGCATCTCTTCGATCGTGCTTTTGTTTCCGCGGTTCGGCCGCGCGGATCTTCGCCGGATGGCCCACCTCGCAGTCGATCCCCAGCTCTTCCATCAACTCCAGGAACCACTGCATCGAGCCCGTCGCTTCGATCCCCACCCGAGTCGGTCCAGCAAGAGTCGAGTAAAACTCTCGCACCGAATCGCCTTCGTGCTGCAAAGCCTTCTCGACAATCTCGCCCGTCTCGACGTTCAACATCGCAACCGTCTGTTGTCGCGTATGTAAGTCCACGCCTATAATCTGCATCTCGGCCTCCTCGGTTCCGAGCCTTTGCCGGGTGAACACCGCAAAGTTTACTCGAACCGTTCGGAGGCCAACTTCGTTATGCCATCAGGGATTATCACTAGCTATCTCAGGCTGAGGTAGATGGTGGGAAGCGGATTTCTCGACACCTATCCGGGCCCGCGAGTCGCTGGGGAACAATGCATTCGGCTTGAGGTATTTGTTGGCGGCCGCGGTTCTAGCGCGCGTTGAGAACGAGCAAAAAGGCACCAAGGATGATCGCAGCAACAAGTCGCGGTGTATCCATCCGATTCGCCATATCGGGTGAACTTTTAAAATTAGTTCAATGCCTCCAAACGCTGTGCTCGTATTCATAAATTTCCTCCGACGGCTCCGCTTCCTCACTTGGAATCATCCTACCAATGCGCTGCAGAATTGCCCCGTGGCGCATTACGATTGTCGTCAAGGCGTTGTTTCAATTTGGCACACCGCGCCGCTTTTGAAACAGTTTCTAAATAGAGTCATGACCGCTAGGCAACATCTTATCAATACTTTACGTGCCTCGCAGGTCGGACTAGTTCGTGCAATCTCTCGCTGTGGTTGTCGAGTCTCACAGGTCAAGATCGGCTCCTACGTCCCGAACACGACCCGGCAAACTACGCTCTAAATCGTTAAAAAAGGGAGATTTTGAAATGAGAAAGTTTTTGTTGATGTGTGCGGGTCTGATGCTGGCGATTCCAGCGCACGCCCAGAATCGTGCTGATCTGACAGGAAAATGGGACCTTCAAATCACCAATGCTTTTCCTCCTAACGGACAAGGAGCAGCTACGGAGTTCACCTTTGATGTCGTCAGCCAAAGTAAAGGAAATCCTAATGCATACGTGAACACCAACCTTACAGATCGCACTCTCACGAATTCAATGTGCGTCGCAGCTGGAATGGGGAGTCCGACAGAGCTCGATAGCGGCGTGGCACGGGCAGTAACGGGCACCATTGGCGTGGACAACGGTGAAAGTTATACCCTCACGGGCACGCTATCGTTGGATAAGACTACGATCATCGGAACTGTGGTGTATGTCAGCAAGGGTCTCGGGTGCGGGTCGGCCGATAACGGAATGCCTTTTACCGCATACCGCTACCAACCGGTGACCGGAACCTACTCTGGATCGTTTACTCCAGATGCCGGAGGTAGTGGGTTCAACGCCACGGTTACTTTGACTGAGGACAGCCAATTCAACTTGACCGGAACGGTGACTGCGAGCGGCAATCCCTGTTTTTCAAACCTCACGGTAGACAGTAGCGTCGCCCCCAGTCTTGCCTCCGGCAACACTCTCGAGTTCTACGGAACAGATTCGTATGGGGATGTTATCGGCTTCATAGCTAACGCAGGAGGATCGAGCGATACCCCCGGCGACATCACAATGTCGAATCTCTTCGTTACTGCGGCGGCCTATTCCGGGTCCTGCAACGGTCAAACTTTCACAGATGCCCCATTTCAGAAGACTGTTCACAAAGGGAAGCGTCGGCACCACATGAAGGAGTTGCCCCTTACAATTCCTCCGAAAAACACTAAGGTCGTTCTTCTGCCTAGCTGCAGCCGCGTTTGCTCGATGGAAGATTCCCTCCGGGCTCCGAGCCGGAGGGAATCTTTGATTTATCAGCGAGCACGTGGCGAGGTTTAAGCTGCCCCTTGATCGGAAATATGTCTAGTCTTCCGACGTAGGTACCTATAAAGCGTTGTGCGACCAATCCCGAGAATTTCAGCAGCACGAAGCTGGTTGCCCTCGCACATAGCAAGCGCACGCTCTATATGAATCTTACTCATTTCCTGTAGCGAGACGGGGCGCCAACCATCGCTCGCCGTGGCAAACCGTAACGATAGTTTTTGCTCGATGATCGTTTTGGGCAAATCTGAGACGTCGATGAAATCACCTTCTGCGGTAATTGCAGCACGCGCGATGACGTTCTCCAGCTCACGAACATTTCCAGGCCAGGAATATCGGAGCAAAATCACTTGCGCGCGGCGCGTAAATCCCCGGAAGACCTTTCCGTATGCAGCATTGCACTTCCTCAGCAGGTGCTGGAGGAGAAGCGGAATATCCTCGGACCGCTCGCTCAGGCTTGGCACCAGAATCTCAAATGTACTGAGTCGGTAGAAAAGATCTTCGCGAAATCTTCCGGCAAGAACCTCAGTCCTCAGATTACGGTTCGTGGCCGCGATGACTCTGACGTCAACTTTTTGTACACTGGGAGAGCCAATCCTCTGTATTTCTCGGTTTTGAATCACCCGCAACAGCTTTGCTTGCAACGGGAGAGTTGTCTCGCCGATTTCGTCAAGAAATACCGTACCTCCATTCGCGTACTCAAACAGGCCCGGACGCGTTTCTGTGGCACCGGTAAAAGAACCACGCATATGACCGAAGAGCTGGCTCTCGAGCAAAGTCTCAACAAGTGCCGAACAATTGCAGACAGCAAAGCGCGCTTTCCCCGCAGGACTTATCTGGTGCAGCGTTCGGGCGACCAACTCCTTGCCCGATCCAGTTGGTCCCGTAACTAACACGTTGCTGTAGTGTTTCGAAATCTTCCTTACCAGATCGAACATATCGAGCATAGTCGGGCTCTTTCCAACGATTCCGTTGAATAGGAATTTGTCCAGCATTTCCTGTTCAAGCTGGCCCACCTGACTACGTCGCTCGGAAAGCTCAGCCAATTCGTCGAGGGTCTTCATCAAACGGGAAACGTCGATGGGTTTAGGCAGATAATCGTACGCGCCGCGTTTAATGGCCTCTATCGCAGAATCGACGGTATAGGTACCCCCGATCAATATGATTTGAGCCCCTGGATCTATGTTCAACGCCGTTTCAAGGAATTCAAACCAATCCACACCTAGGAGTTCCACGTCCGCGAGAACGGTACGGCAGAAGCCTTCCTGAAGGAGACGAAGTGCCAAAGAAGGGTCGCCCGTCCCTCTCACGTCAAAACCAGCGTCTTGAAGGGTCTCAGTGGTGATCGCTGCGTGGTTCGTTCGATTGTAGAGTATACAAATCGAAAGATAACGAGCCGTATCTAATTGTGGTCTCTGTTTGGCAATACGCATGTGTAGGATCCCAAAATCTTCTACTTAATGAGTCACGGCGCGCCGTTAGCGACTACTGTTGTCAAAAATTTCGCTCCGCTCAGCGACCCAGCTTTGAATGGTCAAGCGCGCCTCGGCAGGGTGTTCCAGGAACGCTATACCTGTCCCGATTCCCTTTTGAACGTGGGCAACGCGACACCAGGACTTAAAGATTTCTCCATCCCGTTCAATCCTGATCCGGATGATTGTGTTTGTGGGAAACTGATCAACTGATTCGACGAAGCAGCCTCCTAGGCTGATGTCGGAGGTTCTGCAGGAGAGTTCAGTCTGCGTGAGTGGTTCCAGGATTACCGCCGGCGCGGCAAAAGGGTATCGCGGTACTGATCGCTTCTGGGCGAACCGTGCACCAGCTTCAATATCGCCGGGCCGAATAGACCGCGATCTGACTTCTGGCTTCACGTAGGTCTTCTTCATGTAGTGCTCCCTGGGGTTCACAAAGCGGCTGACGCCAAGGTGGCGAACGCAACTTGATGGGGAGCCCTTTAGATAGTGAGTCGACCTTTCAATTCGTTTCATGCTCGCTGGCCTTGGATGTATTAACCTTCAAGTAAAATACCATAAAACCTCCGGTTGTGAGTAACATTCTTGTGACTTAACCGCAAAGGAGAGAACGCATATGTAATCTAGGGCCATCTCTACCCCGAGGGGTAGAGGCCCCTGGGTCTGCCTGCAGCGAAAAATCGGTCACTGCCTTTCAGCGCTTTTGACCCGAGCTATGTTCGCACTCAACGAAACGCCAGCAGCGCCGCCGGTCGGTGTAAGAATAAGGAAAGAAATGGCACAGACGATACGACTTTCCGTCAGAAATCGACCAAGGATGACTTCCGACTAGCCGACAAATGACGCAGGGTCGCTTCGCAATTCGCGATCCGTGGTCGGGCAGCGACTCCCGGTCGGGCTTAATCAATCATCGCGACACAGCCGATGGAAATCAGCAATCCCTTTGGTAAAGGGACTGTCATGGTCATCCGAGCAGGAGGATTATTCGGAAAGAATTCAGTGAAAAGGCGGTTGAGTTCCGCAAAGTTGGAGACATCGGAGACAAGAACGGTGGTGTTTACGACCAAGTCGAGCCTGCTACCTCCAGCCCGCAGAACGGTGTCGAGATTCTTAAACGCTTGCCGGGCTTGAATATCAAAGGTAGGGCCAGCCGCTTCGCCAGCCGAAGGGTCAACACCTGGCTGTCCGGATACGAACAACAAGCCAGCCGCGCGCACAGCCTGGGAATAAGGCCCGATCGTCTTCAATCCAGGAACTTCGATCACCTGTTTACCTGACATAGAGTCTCCTCATTAATGGAGAGCAGTCTAAATAAGCAGATTTGTGGTTGAAAAACTCGTTCGTTAGAACGTGGACCGGCACGGTTTCAACCCCCGACTGGTTTCGCTAAGACGAACGGCTCATGGACGAACTTCGTAGATAATGTTAAGCGGTGTTTCCGCGGCTCTGCGGAAACGGCTGAAGCCAGCCTCGGTGACTACCTCGCGAATGCGTTTTTCGCCTGACTGCGCACCCAAGCACAGCGCAACTTCCTGTGAACGCGAGCAAGGAGTGCACAACAAAGTTGAAAAAGAGTAGTACACGCGACCGACAGGATTCAGATTGTCTTTTAGTTCATTGTGAGCAAACGGTTCGACGATCATCCATGTGCCGTCCTTGCTAAGTGAATTGCGTACATGAGTTGCGGCGCCGACTGGATCACCCATATCGTGCAAACAATCGAACACGGTGACCAAGTCGTAGTTTTTTCCTGGAAATGCTTTGGCCTTGGCGACGCCAAAGTTGAGGCGAACCTCAAGACCCTCTTTAGCGGCGGTCGCGCGAGCGCCCTCGATGGACTTGTCGTGATAGTCGAAGCCAAAAAACTGCGATTTTGGGAAGGCTTTAGCCATCAGCACGGTGGACGCACCCTTGCCGCACCCAACATCGGCGACGCGCGCGCCGGCTTCGAGCTTAGCCTGGACGCCGTGCAGGGAAGGAATCCAGGAACTGACAAGGTTTGCTGCATAGCTTGGCCGGAAGAATTTCTCACAGCCATGAAACACATCTTCATCATGCTCATTCCAACCCATGCCTTCGCCGGATCGGAAGG
Organism: Candidatus Dormiibacterota bacterium; assembly: GCA_035603595.1. Classification (GTDB taxonomy): domain Bacteria; phylum Acidobacteriota; class Terriglobia; order Acidiferrales; family UBA7541; genus Palsa-295. The sequence continues at coordinate 5,294 of DATNKB010000064.1, read as the reverse complement.
CTTCGGTAATCCTGGGAACTGCGGCCAAAGAGCCGAGGGCCAATTGGAAGGCGCCCGGAAGATAAGCTGGACTATCTTCGTTGGCCAGCGTAAATGCCTGCTCTTCGCTGAGACTGAACTTGCGAGTCTGCTCGTGATAGGTGACGTAGCCGCCTGCAGCTTGTGAGCTCAGCCATTCGCGCACATAACGTTCGTCTGTTCTGGTTTTAACGGCCAGCTCAGCCGAAGTCAGCGGGCCTTCGGCGAGAGCCTTGTACAGCCCCAGCTTTTCGCCAATCACCACCATGCCAGAGTGGACCGCCGCGCCTAGATCCCCAACGAATTGCCCTACGAACACATTCAGTTTGTCCATATCGAGTGCCATTCTAATTCCCCTTTGTAAATGCGATTTCTTTGACTCTTCGTTCAGTGATGTCTTATGTGGGCTTCCCACGATACCGCTCGCTTGGGTTACGCTCAGGAAGCGATCGCTGCCGCTTCCTGAGGTGTTTAGTGGGCTCACCCGCGGTGCGCGAGTACCGACTACTTACTCTTGCTGGGGTCGTCGTCAGGATTGACGTAGTTGAACTGAAGCGGAGATTGTCCGTGGACCTGGACGATCGTTTCTCCGCTAGCCATGGCGTAGTGGTGCATGTTGGGATCGAGGAAGGCAAAGCTGCCGGTGATGAATGCGTTCATCTTGGTGGGCTCAAACTCATCGCCCATTCCGACTTTGAGCGTACCGGAAATAATTGTGACGTTTTCCCTGTTCGGGTGCCAATGGGGTGCGATGCGAAACCCATCAGGCATCTTCAAGCGAATCGTGAAGTCGCCGGTAGAGGCGGTTGGGTCGCCTTCGAGCACGGCAAACTGCGCACCAGGACGGACAATGGGCGGCGCCGCTCCCCAGGAAATGGTGTCGGGGGTGAATGCGTTTTTTTTGTGCGAATCATCCTGCGCGGCGCTGGTAAATACCAGCCCCGCCGAAGAGACTATTCCAGCCACTGCAACAGCTACGAATAAGTGTCGTTTCATTGTCGAACCTCCGTCGTTTGGTATCGAACGGGGGAATCATGTCTTAAGCGGAAGACTACTCCAATGACGTGTTCATACAGGTTGCGTATCTTTTCTATATCGTCGCAAATTACTGATTCTTACGGGATAATGCCGTTCGAAACCCTTATGCGACGCGCACGATCGGCGACGGGCGACATCGAACTGGACCTGGGGCGTTATGAGCTTCGCCGCCAGGGCCAGCGAGTCAAACTCGAGAAGAAACCGATGGAACTGCTGATTTTTTTGGTGAGCCGCCGAGATCAATTGGTTTCGCGCCAAGAGATCGTAAACAAATTGTGGGGCTCGGATTTGTTCCTCGATACCGAGCCCAATATCAACAACATTGTGCGAAAAATCCGCTCCGCTCTGGGTGACGACTCCGCTAAGCCTCGTTTTCTCGAAACCGTAATAGGCAAAGGTTACAGATTTGTCGGACCAGTGCGAGTGCTGGACGCGCGTTATCCACAATCCGACTTTGGACCGGGTGTTGTACGCGCGGCCGTCTCGGATAAGACGCGCGGGTGGAACGAGCGCACTTCTCTGGCCGTCTTGCCCCTGATGCTTCTCGGCAGGGCCACGGATGATTATGGCGTGTGCCTGGGATTTGCCGATGCACTGGTCGTGCGCCTAGGGAATTTGCCGGGCGTGGACGTCCTTCCAACTTCCGCAGTGCTTAGCGTGCCGGCCGGTGCGATGCCTGTGGACGCCGCTTCGCGGCTTGGCGTGCGGTTTGTCGTTCACGGTGGCATTCAAATATCCAAGGGACTTTGGCGCCTCTCGCTGGAAATGTTCGACACGCATCTGCAAAGTGTCTGCTTCACAAGGAAGCGCGATCTGGACCTCAACCGTCTATCCGACCTCGAGGATGAGATCGCCAAGCAAATCGCCATGGCATTGAACCGGCCGCTGGGTGCAGCGACGGTTCAACGCTCCCCGCGCTATAGCAAGGACCCTATGGCTTATGCGGAGTTCATGCGGGGTTACAAGCTCAGCTCCTCTGGCAATCCAGCGATGCTGGACGAAGCTGCTCGGCACCTGAGCAATGCGGTTGCTAGAGATCCAGCATTTCCCCTGGCGCACGCCGCACTTTCCGTGGTCTGCGCGACTCGTCACTTTGAACTTGATCCATCGAGCGAGTGGTGGGAGAAGGCCGAGTTTCATTGTTGCCGCGCGCTGGATCTCGATCCGGACTTGCCCGAGGGGCACGTCGCCCGCGCGTTTCTCTTTTGGGGGCCGTCCAGGAACTTCCAACACCTAGAAGCGATTGACGAGCTCAAGCGAGCCTTGGCTCTGCAGAACAATCAGCCCCAGGCGTACAACCGTCTGGGAACGATCTTGGCTCACATCGGTTTGCTCGAGCACGCCCGTGAAATGTTCGAGCGGGCACGGCCATTTCATCCCAGAAAAGCTGTTAGTCACAGCATCGTACAAGTGTACGTTTGGAACCACGAATACGACTTGGCACGTGTGGAGATCGAAGCTTGGCGCACCGAGAATCCAGAGAACAAATATCCTGTCTACTTTGCTGTTCAACTGGCCTTGCTGACAGGAGATTTGAACGCAGCAAGGGCCTTGTTGGACGAAGCGGTTCAGTTGTTGCCGGAAGAACCGCTGATTGTCAGTTTGGAGGGCGTGTATTACGCGTCGAAGGGATTAGCCGGAAAGGCGCTCGACTGCCTGACAACGGCTTGTGCGAGCCCAAAATCCTTTGGGCATGCGCACCACAGCTACTATCAAATCGCCTGCATACTTGCATTGTTGGAGCGGCGACAAGCTGGATTTGAGTGGTTTGAGCGGAGCGTCACGAGTGGGTTCGCGTGCTGGCCCTTTTTCCTCAAGGACCCTCACTTAGAAAACTTACGCGAGCTACCAGAGTTTGAGGTTCTGGTGAGTTCGTTGCAAGCCAAGTATCCCGACCATCTCGGATTACTTTAGCGGGAGCACCCTCCAGTTGCCGACCATCTGTTCGGAATCCAAAAGCCCATCGTCCAGAAAAACTAAGCGATGGTGGAAGGACGAGTCGCTTCACCGCAATGGCCCGCCGTGATAGCCTTTAAGCTTCAAAATCTGCGACCTTTGCGCGCGGCTCTCATCCATTACACGCTCCCGTTAACGTGGCCGCGCGCCGTCCTCTCACACCTTTCTGCGAACGCGCTAGAAAGTAGGAGAATGTATCTGATGCGAGCATTGTTAACAGCATTCTTGTTGGCATTCGTAGTCACTGATGCGCCGACACAGCATTTCGCGACTGTCGGCGCCCAATCGGCGCTGTCTCCGCCGGACCCGCGGCCGAGTGCTGCGGCATTAATCTCGCGCGCGAAGGCGATTGAGTTGGATACAGCGTACGTCGCTCCCCCCGGCGACCCACTGGTGCACCACGCGGCCGGCTTCGCCAAAGTCATGTGTTCGGCCGTATTCATCACCGGGCTTGATCCCGACTTCGCTGCGGAGAACGTCGGCTACTTCACAGCGCCATACGATGTGCGCGCAAAACTTGGCAAACCGGTCGTTGATTGGGAGCATAAACAGGTGCGAGTCGCCGTGCCGGACGGGGTGACCCGCACGGCCGTTTACCTCGGCGATCAAGGGTGCGTGTCGCTTCCAGTGGGGAAGGACTCAGTCAGCTTCAAGACGGTCAAGCTTAAGAGCAATTTGCCGAATGCTTCAGAGCAGGTCTGGCCGATGGGCGACGTGCTGCCGATTGGGCCGCCTCCCCGCGAGCTCGACATGGCGAAAGTAAAGGAGGCCGTGGAAGCGGCGTTCGCAACACCGGATGCGAAGACGGCGGCGTTCCTGGTGACTTGGAGAGGACGGCTGATTGCCGAGCAATACGCGCCGGGGATCACGGCGCAGACGCCGCTCGAGAGTTGGTCGATGGGCAAGAGCGTGACCGCCGCCCTGATGGGTGTGCTGATCCAGCAGGGCGCCTACGAACTGTGGCAGCCGGCGCCCATCCCGGAGTGGCAGGACGGGAACGACCCACGCTCGGAGATCCGGATTGCCGACCTGTTGCACATGTCGAGCGGACTTCGCATCAAGGCGCCCGAGGACCCTGATTACGATCCCACCGGAACGTATGCCGACCACTTCTACCTGTACACGGGCAGTGTGGACTCGTTCCACTACGCGGCCTCGCGGCCGCTGCAATGGCTGCCGGGGAAGGTGGGACGTTATCGCAACACCGACCCGGTTTTGACTAACTATCTGATCCGGTTGGCAGTGGAGAAACGTGGCGAGGAATATCTTTCATTCCCTCGGCGTGCATTATTCGACAAGCTTGGTATGCGCACTATGATCGTGGAGACCGATCCGTTCGGCAACTTCCTCACCCAGGGATATGAATTCGCGTCCGCACGCGATTGGGCGCGGCTGGGCAATCTCTATCTCCAGGACGGGGTCTGGAATGGAGAGCGAGTCCTGCCCGAGGGATTCGTGAAGTTTGTCAGCACGCTGGCGCCGGCCTGGGTAGCCGACCATAACCCGGTATACGGCGGTTTCTTCTGGATCAACGGCGACGGCCATTACCCGGTGCCGAGGAGCGCGTACTTCATGTCGGGCGCCGGTGGCCAGAAGGCTATGATCATTGCATCTCATGATCTCGTCGTGGTGCGACTGGGACACTTCAAAGGTGCGAACGAGGGTGATAAAAGCTTGAAGAAAGCACTCGGGCTGCTGATGGAGGCAGTCCCTCCGAGCAAGTAGGCAGGAACAACAGCGAGATGCTGCGTGACGGCCGAAGCGCTCCGAAAGTTGGAGGGTAACGGTCCACTCGGAAGTAATCCGCTAAATACTAAGAGAAATGCACTTTTCGGAGGGATTATCACCAGCTATCTTGAGACAGGGGTGGGAAGCACTCAGTGGATACGGGAAGCGCCAAGAATCGGCTTCCTTCCAGATGCGCCATTCTCTTTGCCATCTGTATGCTCTTCCGTCAGCTCTGGCCTCAGAATGTAGTGAAGCGACAGCCTGGTTCGTTTCAATAAAAGAACAATTCGGCTCGAAGCCTCGTGTACGACACATCCAGGATATTCCCCCACTCATGCGCGAGCCGCCGTCGAGGGTGCTCAGGGTTAGCCACTTTCGTTTGGCGGGTTGTTGTCGCTATCCCCGATCGCAGAATAGATGTTGATAACATCTCTAACGAAGTCGGCTCCGTCAAGAACGTTTTGTCTTAGTTTTTTATTTTTCTGAGCACACCTGTCTGTCTGCGCAGCAGCGTTTGGTCGATTTGCTCTCGCGATTTCTGCTTCTTTCCGTTT
>DATNKB010000063.1:0-2422 GCA_035603595.1 Candidatus Dormiibacterota bacterium | reverse complement strand
GAACCGTGTCCCTCACCCTGGAACTTCTTGAAGGTCGATATCAGAAGGAACCACGCTGGCAGCGGGGCAATCCGGAGCGCCCAGTGCGGTCGCCCTCCTCTCAACACGGTCAGAGGGGTCATCCTTACCGATCACAGCCTCGGCCTCAAAGCGGTGTTAGCATGTCCATAAATGTTTGCTGGACCATTAAGGCCAATTAAGAGTCCGGACCGAAGTGGACACCTCTCGGAACCAAGTTCTGCCGATACCTCAAAAGTATTAGGAAAAGATTCGAAGCACTGGGGATTCGTACAAGAGGTAAAGCCTTATTCTAACAACTACTATTTGGGGCGGTTGCTGCTCCAAATGTTCTCGACTTTTCCGGAGAATGACCGAAAACGTGCAACGAGTTCCCCGGGCGTGAACCATAGTCGGAGGCGAAACTGAGTCGCACATGGAGACCCCATTCAGCAGGGCGAGGCAATGGCATGGAACGTAATGAAGACTTGAAACGCGGTTTGCTGTTGAAGCTGCAGTTAACCAGCAATCCCGGCTTGCTCTGTGCGGTGCGCGGGGCTGTGGAACGACTGACGGAATCATTGGGGTTTTCCGCGCCAGAGTCCCGGGCGGTCACGCGCGCTGTCGACGAAGCGCTGACGAATATCATACGACACACGTACTGCGGCAGGGCGGACCAGCCGATTGAGGTGCTTTGCCGCTCGGTGCGAGAGGACGATCCTGAATCTGCCGAAGGGCTGGAAATTGTGTTGTGCGATCGCGGCCCAGCCATAGATCCGGAGCGCATGTGCCTCCGCGCATTGGAAGAAATAAGGCCGGGCGGACTTGGGTTACACTTCATCCGACAAAGCATGGATATCGTCGAATACAACCGCGCGAACGGGACCAACCGTCTCCGCCTGGTCAAGTTCGTCCACACGCCGCAGCCGGATGGGAATGCGTAAGAGCGTGAAGGAGAAGATATTGTGCAGATTTCAAGCCGGGAACTGGATAAAACCGTCATTTTCGACGTGTCGGGAGACATCGATCTCGCGAACTCACCGACCGTTCGAAAGGCCCTCTTGCGCGAGGTGCGTGAAAGACGTACGCCGCGGGTGGTGATAAACCTCAGCAAGGTGCGGTATATCGATAGTTCCGGCGTGGCCTCTTTGGTCGAAGGCTTAAGAGCGTCGCGCGACGTCGGTTCGCGCTTTATCTTGTTTGGATTGAGCGCCTCGGCGCGTGAAGTGTTGCAGCTTTCGCGTTTGCTAAAGATTTTTGAGATTTACGACAACGAAGAGCAAGCGCTGGCGGGCTAAGAATTTTCGGTTCCGGGCGGTTGATTTTCTGGAAATTTCAGAGAATTGAGCTAGAGAATAGAGATGCAATTCGTGTCACAAATTGGCGGCAGCGTGACGAATGGCCTGGCGTACGTCGGTTCTCTGGCCTCGCTTGGAGTCCGCGCGGCCTATTACACCTTCGTGGGACCGTTCCAGGGCAAGCCGCTGCGTCTGCAGCGCGCCGTATCGCAAGCCATGGACGTGGGCGTCCGGGCTTTACCGATTCTCTCTCTGATTACATTTTTTATAGGATTGATTCTCGCGCTCCAGAGCGCGTACGAACTCCGGCGGTTTGGAGCGATGAACTATGTCGCCACGGCCGTCGCGATTTCGATGTCGCGGGAACTTGGGCCGCTTATCACGGCCATCGTCGTGATCGGCCGTTCCGGCTCGGCCTTCGCGGCGGAAATCGGCACCATGAAGGTCACGGAGGAGATCGATGCACTGGAAACGATGGCTATCAGTCCCATCCGTTTCTTGGTCACGCCGAAATTTCTGGCCATGATTGTGATGCTACCTTGTCTCACGATCTGGGCCAACGCGATGGGCATTCTGGGTGGATCGCTGTTTGGCGTCGCCCAGGCAGATTTTACGTTTGTCCGTTATATCCAAGCCTCGCTGGATTCTCTTTTCCTGCGCGATATCACGACCGGACTGGTCAAGAGTGTGATGTTTGGGATTACCATAACCGCCGTGGGTTGCCAAGAGGGATTGGCGACGGGAGCGGGCGCCGAGCAGGTCGGGCGCTCGACGACAAGGGCGGTCGTGATGTCGATTTTCCTTGTAGTGCTCGTGGATTTGGTTTTTACAGGACTGTTCTTTTTCGTGAGCGGCAGTTAGGACGCGCAACCTTGCCCATGGTAACGGAAAACGCGGATTCGCTCGATACACAAGTCATGATCTCTCTGCGCGATCTGCGCGTGAGTTATGGCGAGGTCGAGATTCTGCATGGCATCACGTTTGAGGTGAAGCACGGCGAAACGCTCGTGATCCTGGGAGGCTCCGGCTCCGGGAAGAGCACGCTCTTGCGGACGCTGGTGGGTCTGGAAAAACCGAGCTCCGGAGAAATTTGGATCAAGGGCAAAAACATCGCGGCGATTTCCGAC
>DATNKB010000062.1:0-3201 GCA_035603595.1 Candidatus Dormiibacterota bacterium | reverse complement strand
TTTCTTCACATTTTTTGCCGCTACGGGCCTGATTTCGTTTTGGATTCCGGTATTGTTTTTTGTGCGCGGCACGGTCACAGACTTTCTGCGAGGCCTCGCCGCGCGAAGCGGACGCAGCGGGTTCGGTCGAGATTCGATGATTGAGACCTGGTGGGGACGAAGCCTGGTAGCTTCGCGGCCAAGTCGCGCGGCATATGCTGCGCTCAAGTGCGCATGCTTCTGCTATCTCGGCGTGCTGTTGCCACTGCCGCAGCTTCAGGTGACGTGGTTGGATGCGAATTCGCGGCAGTGGCTTTCGGGCGGCGGGCAAGCTTTGGTATTAGCTACCGCCACATTCTGCGTGGTTCGCGCGATTCCCGTGATCTGGGATGGACGCCGGTATCTAACGAACGCCAGCTCTACTGCGACAGCGACGGCCTCCTCGAAATGACGCAATGAACGCGGCGCGAAAAATCGGCGCTTTTTTTGATCTCGACGGAACGTTGCTGGCACCGCCTTCGCTCGAGTGGCGGTTCATCGGCTATCTTATGGAGCAGGACGAAATTCGGACCGTGAACGTTGCGCGATGGATCGCGCGGTCAGCGGGAACCTTTCTGAGTAGCGGGCAGCGCGCGGTGCTCACCAACAAATATTATCTCGCCGGAATACAAGAATCCATGGTCGGAGAGTGGGAAAAAACAATTGCAGCTGGCTCGCTTCCATTGCTCATCGAAGGAATCAATCGCATGCGCTGGCATCTGGAAAGTGGTCACAGGGTCGTGCTTGTCACCGGAACGCTTGCGCCTTTGGCGCGTGTGCTGGCTCGCCATCTGCCCTATGGTGTGGAAATATGCGCGACCGAACTCGAGATAAACAATGGCCGTTTTACCGGACGACTCTCCGGCGCGCACTTAAGCTTCGAGCAGAAGGAGCGAGTGATACGAAGGGAAGCGGCCATGAGCGACCTCGACCTCTCAAATAGCTTTGCCTACGGGAATGAAATGTCGGATGCAGGGATGCTCGAGGCTGTGGGGCATCCAGCGGCCGTGAACGCATCGTGGAGCCTGGACCGCAAGGCACAGAGGCGCCGTTGGACCATTCTTCGCTGGAGCGGTTCGCAGGAGGGGAGGAAACGGCAAATTGACACTACTCTCGCTCCCCGGGAGGTTCGATGAATTCATCTCAGTCAGTGGCGCGGCGTGGGATGGCCTCTGAAGACAGTGCGGAATGGTCCGCCGCTGTGCGAAGCCGGAGCGCGAACAATTCGTCCCGATCGTTCGATGATATCCGGCGCTCGGTAGGCGCATTCGAGTGGGTTACGTTCGCTTACCTTGCCTGGCTTAACTCGATGCTGGCGCTTTTTCATCGCAACGTTGCGCACGCAGCGCAGTACTTCGTTGTCCACTGTTGGATCGCTCTCGGAATCATCTGTCTTACCTGGGCTGCCGGACATTCGCGGAATCGAGTGCTGCGTTTTGCACGCGATTGGTATCCGCTGCCGCTCTACATATTTTTCTTCGAGGAGCTTCAGGGGCTGGTGCACGCGGTTTTCCCGGGCTGGTTTGACGACTGGCTGATTCGATTCGATTTCAATCTTGCGGGCGTACATCCTTCCGTGTGGCTGGCGCGATTTTCGAATCCGGCGCTCAATGACTTCATGCAGTTCGCGTACATGACATATTTTTTGTACCTCGTGATTCTCCCCGTGATTCTGTACGCGGAAAAGGACCGGGTCGCATTCTGGAATGTGATGGTTTCGACGGCGATCGCCAACTATGTGGTCTATTTCATCGCTGTGCTTTTTCCGATCGAGAGTCCCTATCACGCGCTCGCAGCGATGAATACGATCCCTCTCAGCGGAGGATATTTCACCACGGCGATCGAATTCATCGAGCGGTTCGGTCGTGTGCACGGCGGCGCGTTTCCATCTGCTCATGTCGCCGGCTCAACAGTGGCAATTCTTGCGTCATGGAGGTACCGTCGCTGGCTCTTCTGGGTGTGCCTGCCATTTTTTGTGAGCATGTGCGTATCGACGGTTTATGGCCGCTACCACTATATCGCGGACGTGCTGGCGGGAATTGTTGTGGGCGCGCTTGGCTTTGCGCTGGGAAGCTGGCTGATGGAGCGAAGAGGCGCGTTGGCGGAGATTGCTGAATGAAGCTGATCCGAACGCACGCTACGCGAGTTGGGGGTGTCGCTTGTGCCATTCGGTGGCGTCTTCGTAGGCCAGCGCGATGGAAAGCAACCGCGCTTCGCTCCAATGCGGCCCAATCAATTGCAGGCCGATCGGCAAGCCACTGCGCGTGAACCCGCACGGAATCGAAATCGCGGGGTGGCCCGTAAGATTAGCAGGCCGATTTAAGCGCACGAGAGCTGAGCGAACGGTTTCTTTTTCTCCGCCGATTACCACTTCCTTCTCACCGATGCGTGGCGCGGCGATGGGAAGTGTGGGCGCAAGGATTGCGTCTACATTTTCAAAAACCGCGTCGAATTCCTGAGTGATTTCTCGCTTTACGTCGAGAGCGTGTAGATAATCAGCGGCTAGAACCTTGCGACCCAACTCGAGCCTGTATCGCACATCGTCACCATATTTGCCGGCCTGGGCTGGAAAATAACCCTGCGATTCGTGGTACTGCGTTGCTTCTGCGAGCGCGATATTCGTGCTGGGTTCGACCGAGTGCTCGAGACCTGTCAGCGACACTTGCTTTATGCTTGCGCCGAGCGATTTGAAACATTTTGCGGCTGATTCGATTGCGTCATGAACCTCGCGATCGATGCGCTCGAAGAAATATTGTTTGGGCCAGCCAATTCGGAATTTGCGCGGGCGGTTCTTCCGGAGCTTCCGAGGATCGGGGCGGATCGCCCCTTGCGGGTAATCACCTGCGAGCGCATCCAAAATGATGCAGACGTCCGTAACGCTGCGCGCCATTGGGCCGGCATGATCGAGCGTCTTCGCGAGCGGCACAACACCTTTGACGCTTACGAGGCCGAATGTGGGCTTCAGCCCTACAATTCCGCACAGAGCCGCCGGAATGCGTATCGAACCGCCGGTGTCCGTACCCGTGGCGGCGTATCCGATCCCCATCGCCAGTGCGGCTGCGGAGCCTCCGCTTGAGCCACCAGTAATGCGATCGAGATCCCATGGGTTTCGCGACGGGCCGTAGTGCGGGTTCTCGTTGGTGATGCCGTAGGCGAATTCGTGCATGTTGGTTTTACCGAGTA
>DATNKB010000061.1:0-11564 GCA_035603595.1 Candidatus Dormiibacterota bacterium | reverse complement strand
GATTGTTTGTGAGCTTGCGAATCGTGGTGTCGACATCGAGCCAGATTAAAACGCTTTCCGGATAAAAATCGACGCTCCGCCGGTAAGAGGCCCATTCTGGCGGCGAAAAATACAGAATCTGGGCAGCGTTTGCAGTGTTCTGAAGCGAGCGCCAACGACGCCCTGCGCGATGCGCCATCGTTGACGCGGTCAGAGCAATGTAGTCGCGAGTCTGCTGTGGGGTTGTAAGGCCGCTGCGCGCCGATAGAACCGTTCCCAAGTACTCCGTAAGCCCCTCATAGACCCACAACAATTCGCCTTTCATCGGGGCCTGGAAATCTGGCGTAGCCAAGCCGCCAGGGCGCCGGTATTGTCCATTCCAGGAATGTGAAAATTCGTGGGGAAACAATCCCGATTCGAGCAGACGAGAGCTCGGGTCGACGAGCGTGCGTTCTGCAACGCGGTCGTCACTGCTTTCGTGATGCTCCTGGCCGAGCGGCAGTACGTTGTCACTCAGCGTGAGAAGAAAATGATAGTCGCGATAATGGTGCGATTGATAGAGCGCACCGGCTTCAGCAACGAGCCGCTTGTAATTGTCGACGAGGGCCGGCGGAATATCGAGCGCCCAGGGATCATCGGATGCCACATCGACCTCGTGCGAGGGTTTTCCGCCAGGATTCAACGTGTAGACGCGTGAAAATTCGCCCGCTTGGACAGGGGAATCAACGAGTAGATCGAGCGGTACGGGCGAGAACGTGATTGTGTCTGCGGACTGGCTGGCGATGGGAAGTGAGGTATTGAATTTCCATCCTGCTGGCACTGTGAGCAAGGGTTGAAAGGTTAATTGGGCAGCTGGCCACCCTTTCGGATACAGAACTACCTGATTCCACATCAGGATGAAGAGCTTCGCGGAGCCCGACGCGGCAAAATCGATCGTGGGGCCTGGCGCAGAGATCAAAAAGTCGAGCGAGGCTTGGATTGAATTCACTCCTGCTGGAATATCGAGGTTGAACGCATACATGTCCACGTCATCTTGCACCCACGCGATTTCTTTGCCGCCTGCGGAAAATTTCAGTCCGGCGATGTTGGGAATCGGGCCGTCGGGCGAGTGGTCCGCCGGCATCCACTTGGGGTAGTAAAGCGTAAGGGGGCCGGGCCGCACCGGGATTTCGAGCTTCGCGTGAAGAATTCTTTGTGGGGCGTGGGTGGCATCGACAGAAATAGTAATTGGGCCGGGGGGCGAAAGCTGAGCGTGCGTGGTGGTCACGGCAAGGAAGATGAGCGCAATCGGAATCGCCACGAGGCCTGCCCGGTTGTGATGCTTCATGCGCACGATTCCTCCTCACGCTGTAACCCTTCGAGTTGTCATCTTTCGTGGCCGACTAAGCCGAAAATATAGCCCTGCCGATGGTGAGCGCCCGCTGAGAGTCTGTCCCGGTGTCAGAATGTAAATTTAAGCATGAACTGGATGTTGCGCGGCCCACCCACGCCGAAGTGCGAGTCGAAGCTGCCGTCGTCGGCCGAGGCGGTGATGTGAGTAGTGATGTCCGGCGATGGCTCGGCAAAATTCGGGTGATTGAAGGCATTGAAGAAGCTGGTTCTGAATTCCAACCCGTACCGTTCGGCAAAACGGAATGTTCTCTGAATCGAAATGTCCCAAGCATTCAATCCCGGAGCTACCAGGGGATCGCGCGGGCAATCACCAAAAGTTCCAGGTGCTGGTGAAGCAAATGAACTCTGGGAGGCGTACGGTTGCGTTAGATCCCTCAGTTGGTAGTGAATTGGAGCGACGCAATCGAACCTGGTGTGAAAATTTCCCACTCCGCTTTCATCGCCAAACGTCAATAGCGGTGCGGCCAAACCATCTCGCAGCGTCGTCGTGCCGGAGACCTGCCAGTCCTTTAGCGCATATCCAAGGACGCCAGCCAGTTTCGGCGACGGAAGCGCGTAGATGTACGTGAAGATCAGTGCGCGGCGTTGGTCGAATTCGGAATTGCCGTAGCTTCCGGCCAGGTTCCGGGAGTCTTGGGGCACGAAGCCACTTGTTCCGAAGAAGTCCTCGACTTCGGATCCGGTGTCCAGGTTGTGTGACCAGGTGAAGGAGACCTGCGTCGTGAGACCGTGCCAGTCGTTAGACCTCAAGACCGCTTGCAGGGCGTTGTAGTGGGCCCAACCGGCGGACGAAATTGTGTTGATTTGAGATAGCTCTGGAAAAGTAAGATTGAAGGGTCTGCGGGCCTGTTCCGCAGCAGGATCGTTGTCTCCGGGAGTAGGCTGGTTTATATCAAGAAGTTGCAGCTGATGGACACTGTGGTTGCCGACGTAACCAATCTGGAAAACAAACCGCTGGCTCAATTCCTGCTGGATATTCAGGGTCCAGATCTGTGTGTTCGGGGTTCTGAGATTGTGTTGAATACTGGTGATATTAAAGGGAGGTTGTGGGGTTCCGGTGCCGAAACTGGGAATACCAACGCCAAAAGGAATGGGAGCCGTGGGAACAATTGTTACGCCGCCCGTCGGACCACTCGGGTTTTGCGCCAATCCCTCTTCGAAATTGTTTAGCGGAATCGTGTCGTAATAGATTCCGAAGCCGGCCCTGACGACGGTTTGCCGGCCAGGAATGATTTGAAAAGGAGGATTCCAAGCTACGGCAATGCGCGGTCCCCAATTATTTTTGGGCGCGTTGTACAGCTTCCCTCCGGGAAGCTCGGAAACGGGGACCAATCCCAGCGTGGGGTCGAAAGCTGAGAAGCGCCCATGGTCTTCATGTACCGTGGTGAAGAAATCGTAGCGCAAACCGGCGATCAGAGTGAGGTTGGGCGTCAGCTTGAAATTATCCATTGCGAAACCGCTGATGATGTTCTGATCGATGTTGGCGCGGTCTGTTCCCACACGAGTGATTTGCGTCAACCCCGAGCCCGGCGAAGGCCTACCGGCAATTAAATCAATCAACGAAGCATCCAAACCGTTATCTGCCAGATTGTCGGGAATCGCCAGCTGAGATCCGTCGAACGTGAAAATGCCGCGAGATCCCACGACTGTGTAATCCGAATAGTTATGCAAGTAGTTGAAGCCAAATCTAAACGCGTGCCGCCCGTGGGTCCAGCTGACATCGTTTGAGATCTGATAACTCGTTGCAACGCGGCCTCCCGCTCCGTTCTGAAGGCCGAGGTTGGAAAAGCGGCCTGGAGTAAAACCCGGCGTGTTTAGATTCGAGCCGATGTCAATCTCCGGAATGCCGAAACTTTCCGGCCCAACTCCGGTGTCAAAGCCGAGCGTGGTGGGGTCGACGTTGGCGTCCCGCCCTTTCTGAAACTGGCTGAAGCGATTCCAGCCGAGGCGCAGCGTATTGATCAGATTGGGATTGAAAACGTGAACTTCGCTGACCGCAAAATTACTCGCGACCGTGGGCGTTACACCGAACCACGGATTCAACTGCGAACCCCCGCCTGGCCCCGGTCCGCCGCCCGGGAATTCATCTTCACCATTTCCTTCCAAATAACGGCCTGAAAGAGAGTCGGAATCCGAGATTTTGTGGTCGATCTTGAGCACGCCGCTGTTCGGAGATTGTTGCCCACGGTTGTCTGCTACAAAGGGGCCGGAAAGTCCCAAGTTGGAGTACAAGCCGAGAATATTGAGAGCCAGTTGGTTCGGAACAATTCCCTTTGATTCCACGATGTTTGTTGCGTTGGTGATTTGTGCCGCCGTCGGAGCGATTCCGTTTTGGGTTACGCCCAGCCGCAAGCGGCTTCCGTCATATCCCGCGAAGAAAAACGTTCGATTCTTGATGATCGGACCGCCGACCGTCGCGCCAAACTCATTCCACACGAAGGGCGCTTTGTCGCCGGGAGCTTCGAAAAAGTTCGAGGCATCAAGGGCCGCGTCGCGGTGCACTTCGTAGGCTGACCCGTGGAACTGATTCGTTCCGCTTCGCACAATTACGTTCATCACGCTGCCGGAATTTTGGCCTGAGTCTGCTCCGCCGGCGCTGACTACGCTCACTTCTTGAATTGCATCGAGCGGCAGTCGCGTTGCGGCGGTCGCCGAGTTTCCGCCCTCATTGATGGATGGTAGGTATGTGGAGGGGTCTGTGTCCGAAGCTCCGTCAATATTGAATCCGTTCGATCTCGAACGTGAACCGTTAATTGTGTATTGCGCGAATGCAAAATTACTATTTTGGGTCACGCCGGGCAGAGTAAGCGCCAAGCGCGTGTAGTCGCTATTTCCGATTGGAAGGGCAGTGACTTGCTCTTGCGTGAGTTGCCCGCCAACAGAAGCTGTTTCCGTCTGAAGCAGCGGAGGCGCGGACGTCACTTCGATCTCCGACGTAACGTTGCCCACCTTCAAGACGGGCGAAACCGTGTTGACCTCGTTCTGCGATGTCGCAATATCTGTGATGGCGACGGTTTGAAACCCGTTCTTGCTGACCGTCAGCCGATAGCTTCCCAAAGCTAAATCGGGAAAGTTAAACTCTCCATTTGCGTCCGTTGTTTCTGTTCGTTCCAGCCCCGTAGCGGGGTTCGACAGTTTCACGCCAGCATCTGGAATTGCTGCCCCCTGTGTATCTCGTACCACGCCAGTAACGCGGCCTGGAAATAGTTGGGCCGACGAGTTGCCGGCACAGGTGAGAATCAGCACAAGAACGAAGAAGCAAAGGCGGGCGATGCGACCATCTTTCACGTCATCCTCCAGAGGCCCCGATTTGACGCGGACGCTACACCTCGTTGTAAAGTATGTCAAGACGATTCTACCTGTATACCAGTCGTACACGAGACAGTGGCTCCACAAGCAGTGTGTGGCTGTCCGAGCTTTCTCTGCCGGTTTTGGACTCAGCGTGCGACTTGCTTTCGCGCCGGGCGAATCAAATAAGCAATAGTTACGGCGGCGAGAAAACATAGGAATGCAGGAACCGTCATTGCCAGGCCGGGAACAAAGAAAGTAGCCGCTGTGATTCCCAGCAGAGAGAGAATTCCGACAATCGTCGAGTAAGGATAGAACAGCAGATGCATCGGCAGGCGCGCGACGCGGTCTTTTCCGAGCGACCGGCGAAATGCGATGTGAGTGATTAGAATTACAGTCCAAACAAAAAACATTCCTGCTACAGCGATTCCATAGAGAGCGAGAAAGGCTTTACTCGGTGCGTAAATCGCAAAAATAATTGCCGCGGCCATTCCCGCCGACGAAACGGCTAGAGCGCGGCCTGGTACGCCGTTCTCGCTCAGGGTTCCAATCCACTCGGGCAGGTAATGCCCGCGTGAAAGCGAAAATAACATGCGAGTAGTGAGGTAAAGGTCGGTGTTGCAGCTTGAGAGCGCCGCTGTAATCACAACCATGTTCATGATGCTGGCGGCGTAAGGGATTCCTACAATGGCAAAAGCCCGCACGAAGGGGCTCGCGTTTAGTCCGTTCCCCGCGCCCGCCTGATTCCAGGGCGTCATCGCGAGCATCACGGTGACAGCAAGAACATAGAAAACGATAAGCCGAAAAACAATCGTTCGCATCGCTTTTGGGATCGTTTGTTCCGGTTTTTCAGCTTCGCCGGCTGTCACAGCAATGACCTCGACTCCCATGTAGCTTGTCAACACCAGCGTTAGTGCTAGCCAAACGCCCGTCCAACCATGCGGCAAAAACCCTCCGTTCGCGGTGAGGTTCGAAAGGCCAATGGCGTGCCTTGTCCCAATTCCGAATATCAACGCCGCGCCAATAGCGATGAATGCCAAGATCGCCACCACTTTTACCAGCGCGAACCAATATTCGAACTCGCCAAATCGCGCCACTTGTAGTGTGTTGATTACGATGAGTGCTATCGAGACGCCAACAACCCATATCCATTGCGGGACACTGGGAAACCAGAATGCAAAATAAATGGCTACCGCCGTAACTTCAGCGCCGATAGCAATCATCTGGACGAAAGCATACGTGGCTCGCACCGTAAATCCAGCCCAGCGACTCAAGTAGGTTTCGGCATAAACGCCGAACGAGCCGGCATCGGGATGCACGACCGCCATTTCGACGAGAGCAAACGCAACGATCAGAGCAATGATCGCGCCCATCAGATAACTCAGAATTACCCCAGGGCCGGCCAGTTGAATCGTAACGCCGCTACCCAGAAAGAGGCCGACGCCAATCGCGCCGCCGATCGCGAGCATCGTTAACTGACGCTGATTGAGGAGGCGTCGTAGTTGCTGGGGGTTCTCGCGGCCCCCCGGCAAGCCATTCGAGCTAGCCATACCTGCTCAACCCCCGTGGCGCTGTGCTGCGGTTCCCTGAAAGTGTCATTCGTGCATGAAAAATTGTTTTTCTCGTGAGTGTCTAGCCACCCGCTCACGAAGTTGGCAAGACCCTACCCCGTTCGTTTCAGTGTGTCAATGAAATGGTTTGTGTATGCAATTGGTATACGTTTGACACCATACGACAAATGATGAAGAATGCAGGAGTTTGCCTGAGTACGTCGGAGGGCAATTGACAAAATCGGAGACCGGAAGCGGTTCGCGCCGGCGTTCCTTTTCAACGCCCTCGCCGCTGCTGGCGCCCGCGGGTGCCGCAAATACGCTGAGCGAAAAAGTGTACCGTGCACTTAAACGCGATATCATCCACGGCGTATACCAACCCGGCGAATCCCTCAACGAAAAGGATCTCGCAGCTCGCTACAAAGGCAGCCGCACTCCTGTGCGTGAGGCTGCTGTTCGCTTGGCGAATGAACGCCTCCTTCGCATCGTCACGAACCGCGGCTATTTTGTAACTCAGATCACCTTGCAAGTCTTGAACGATATTTATGAATTTCGCTGCGCTGTCGAATGTGAAGCAGCTCGGCTTGCCGCTTTCAAGGGGGCAAACCCTGAGGTCCTCCACAAACTTTCGGAGCTGGCCGGCGTCACTTGCCGCGCGGACAACCGCCAAAGCTGCGTCCGTTTTATCGAAGCCGATACGGCGTTTCATTCAACCGTTGCGCGGCTCTCGCGCAATCAAATGCTGGTCCAGGCGGTAAACGAAGCCCGTTCTCAGATGGAGCGGATCATGTTCGCGGCAATCGACATCGACTACTACGGCGAAGCGCCCAGCGTAGAGCACCGCGAGATATTGAAGGCGATCCAGGATCGTGACCCGGCTCGCGCGCGCCAACGGATGTACGAGCACATCGTCCAATCAAAAGACAAGGTCCTTGGGTTGACTGGGTTTACGTCCCAACTCCGTTAGCTGTTCGGTGCAATTCGGTTTCGTTCGTATGAGGTGCCCCGTAGTTGCTTCAGCATTTCAGAACCCTTCGAATTTCCTAAACTGTACCAGACCTAGCCTTTCGGCGGATGTGGACGAGGATGCACTGTGCGATTCTCTTTTTGGAGGATCAAACATGTCTCAAGAACTCATCGAGCTTTCGAATGAGCTGGCACTATCGACTGGTCGAGCTGCCGCGAGCGTCGTGGCTGTTCACACCGAGATTCGCGGCTCTTCCAGCGGCGTCATTTGGCGTTCTGGAATAATTGTCACGTCGGAGCACGCACTGCGCCGCGACGAAGAGATTCAAGTGACATTGCCAAATGGCCGAATCGTCACTGCGACACTCGCGGGCCGCGATGCCTCAACAGATATCGCGGTCCTGAAGTGTGCCGACGCTGACAGCGCGGTGATCGAGTCAGGCGACATGGCTCAGGTGAAACCGGGTGCCCTGACGCTCGTCGTTGGCCGCACGCGCGCGAGTGGGCCTGTGGCTGCTCTGGGAGTCGTCAGCCTTGTCGCGCCCGACCGACGCACCTGGACTGGTGGATCGCTTACTCCCTACATCCGCCTCGATGTCAGTTTGCAACCCACCGCCGTGGGCGGCGCTGTGATTAGCCCGCAAGGTGGCACGATCGGTTTAGCGACGCCGCGCTTCGCGCGTTTTGGTGCCATTGCGGTCCCGGCTTCGGTCATAAATAAAGTTGCGGACACGCTTCTGAAGAAAGGACGCGTTCCGCGCGGATATCTTGGAGTTGGTTTGCAGCCAGTGAGCTTACCCGATAATCTTCGAGAATCCTTGCAGCGGAAAGAAAAGACCGCCGCGATCGTGCTAGAAATTCAGCAGGACGGGCCGGCGGACAAGGCGGGCATGGTTATAGGCGACATTTTGGTGTCACTGGCGGGAAACCCAATCGCACGACCGGGAGACATTCAGTCTCTCCTGGTCGGGGACGCGATTGGCAAATCACTTCCGCTGAAATTCGTTCGCGGGGGTTCCATTCAGGAAAGCCACGTCGTGGTTGCGGAACGCCCGCACGCAGGCGAATGACATGGCTTTCACGGGATTTGGCGAAATCACAGAAAAACTGCGCCGCTCCACCGTCTTGATCCAGGTGGCTAACCGGTCCGCGGGCTCCGGTGTCATCTGGTCGAGCGATGGCACAATTCTCACCAACGCTCACGTCGCGCGCGGCAGGCAAGTCATCGTTCGGCTTTGGGATGGACGTGAGTTTCACGCCGCAGTCGCGTCTCGTGATCCTCGCGGAGACCTCGCCTCACTTCACATCCACGCAACGAACCTCCCATCAGTTTTCGTTGCCGACTCAGCGCAGGTCCGACCTGGCAAACTTGCGATTGCCATCGGCAATCCCATGGGTTTTGTGGGAGCACTCACAACCGGCGTGGTTCACGCGATTGGCCCAGTTCGTGGATTGGGCCCGCAATTTTGGGTGCAAGCGGATGTTCGGTTAGCGCCGGGCAATTCAGGAGGCCCACTCGCCGACGCGCATGGTCGGCTTATCGGAATCAATACCATGGTCGCAGGCCGCCTGGCATTAGCGATTCCGAGTAATGTGGTTCGAGATTTTCTCTCCGCAGCTCCGTCCGACGCTTGGCTTGGTGTGACCGTTCGTCCCGTTCGCATCCCCCGATCCACTGTGACTGACGGTTTTGGTCTGGTGCTCCTCGAAGTGGAATCGCATAGCGCGGCTTCCTACGCGTCTCTTTTACCAGGCGACATCTTGCTGGGCACCGAGGATAAAATATTCACTTCGCTCGACGATCTCTCGAAAATATTGGAAGGCAGGGGTGCGCGCAAGCTACGTCTTAGATTTCTGCGGGGAGATTACTCGCGTGTTCGGCGCGTCACCGTTCAGCTGGGTGACCACGACACGTTAAGGAGCGTTGCGGCAGCGTGATTCGGGTGTTTATTGTCGCCGCTTCGCCTCTGTCTCGGGCGAATCTAAAGAGTCTGCTCAGGGCGCGGAAAGTGGAAATAGTTGGCAGCGGCCCAAACCTTGAATCGCTCTGGGATCAGCCACCAGAGGTTGAAGCAGACATCGTTTTAATTGATGCATCCGGCGATTACTTCGGAGAAATGATTAATTCTCTAAACCAATCGCAACTTAGTTCTGAAGCTGCCGTTGTGGTTCTTTCGGACCGTTCTGAACCTGGGCGGCTCGCCGAAGCGTTGCGAGCTGGCGTTCGAGCTATATTGCCCAGCGACGCGTCACCGGACCAAATCGTTGCTGGCCTCGAAGCCGCGGCAGCTGGTCTTATCGTCCTCCATCCTGCCGAAGCTGACGCAATGTTTTCAGCAGCAGAGGCGGCATCTAGTCCACTCGCAGACCTCATTGAGCCACTTACGCCTCGCGAGAGCGAAGTCCTTCAAATGCTGGCGAGCGGCTTGACGAACAAGGAGATCGCAACCCGCCTTGCGATCTCGGAACACACGGTGAAATTTCACGTGGCGTCGATTCTCGGTAAGCTGGGCGCTGCGAGCCGCACAGAGGCTGTTACCCTCGGAATTCGTCGCGGTCTCGTTCTTCTATAACGTAACGCTGCGTTCTGAAAACAATGGCTCTCGATCTCACGACGCATCGCCTATTTGTCCCCGTGGGTGGGTTACCAAACACCAGGACCTCAAATTCTCACTCGTTGCATGAACTTGCGCCGGAATCGTGAAATGTCTTACCCGCCTCTGGAACAAACTCCCATTCGTACCCGCCCGGATGGAGAGTCATTTTCAGAACACCGAAGGTGTCAGCATTCCGAACCTCACTTGTCGGCAGCGGAGCAGCAAAAGGGCGATGGTTTCTTCCGCCTGTCCCAGCGACAAATTCCCGAATTCCCCGAGTTGGGTCAGGCTTGCCATCTGGATCCTGCGACGCGAATCGCTCGTAGTCGTGATCGTGTCCGTTGACCACAACGGTCGCCTTTTTTCTGTATAAGTCCATCCAGAATGCTTTCATCTCAGGATCGTTCCCATGCTTTGCCCCTGAACTAAAAAGCGGTTTGTGCCAGTAAGCTAAAATGCAGCGAGCAGGGTGAGCGTCGAGATCCGAACTCAACCACCTCTCCTCCCGCGAACCTTGTTGGCATCCTCCTACCTCAAAGCATTCGCTGTTGAGAACGATGATGTGCCACGTCCCCAATTCGTAGCTGTAGTAGCCCTGCCCGGGATCACCCGCATTCTTCCCAAAATAGCGGAAGTATGGCGTTGCGATGTAAGAATAAAATTCGTGATTCCCAACCGCTGGGCGCGTTCGGTCTTTGTGGCGTCCCCACGTAGGTTGGTAGCAATTGCTGAACTCCTCGGCGGTACCCCTTTCATATGCGTTGTCGCCTGCGGTGAACACCACGCCTGGAATCGAATCGAGAAGCTTCGCCGTAGCCTCAGCGCCTGACAAATCCTGGCAAGAGGCGATGTCACCAGCTCCGACCAGAATCGGATCTTGACCCGCCGGGACAGAGAGAGATTTGCCCGACCCTGCCGGCGAAGCCTCTCCTGCTTGTTTTTGTGTGCCTTTCTGGCATCCACCCGCCATGCTCAAAATCAGAAACAGGAAGCCGATTGCACCTCGAGCGAGAAAACTACGACTTGCAAAAACAATCGCCACGTTGCTCACCTTCGAACTAAGCCCGTCTATTCAATCTAAAAAACAAATGAGTTAGGAAGTCACGGCTCGCTCAGGTTCGCGTGTAGTTGCCATGCAGCCATTTTTGAGACAAGGCGAGTCCAGTTGGCCTCAGCATGGTGTTGAAAGTCAAAGTTTTGCTGTATGCGGTATATCCCAGTTATTCATTAGCAGTGAACCACTTCTGAAAGAACGGCGGCTCTCGTACCGAACTATCGTAGTATATGGTTCTCTCCGGGCAGCGTTCCTAGGATTCAGCGCACTGAAGTGTCACTTCTCGTGACAGGGAGCACAATTGTGAACACGCGTTCGGTTTTCTCCAACATCGAACATGCAACGAAAATGCAGGTCCTCTCGTTCCAAAGTTATACGCTGCTCACTCTTCAGTCGGTGAAGGACATCTTCACTACGACCCGCTACACCGGCGACATGATCGTGCAGATGGACCAAATCGGAGTGGGTTCATTGCTGATCGTAATTGTCGCTCTCGTCTGCGTCGGCGGGGTAGTTGTTCTGAATTCCTCATCACAATTTAGCCGCTTCGGCGCAACAGCTCTTACGGGCGACGCAGTTTCGCTTGCTCTCCTCCGCGAACTCGGTCCGGTGTTCACATCGCTTTTGGTCGCGGGCCGGAACGCGACCGGAATGGCTTCCGAGCTCGGGTCCATGGTCGTTACAGAGCAAGTGGACGCGATGCGCGGACTCGGCATTGACCCAATCCGCAAACTTATG
>DATNKB010000060.1:0-12651 GCA_035603595.1 Candidatus Dormiibacterota bacterium | reverse complement strand
CGTCCTGGGGCTGGCTTTCGAAGCCGTGGAGATCGGCTGGGCGCGCCTGCTGCCTCACGGTCTTTGGCTCTTTTCCGTGATTGTGCCCGGATTATGGAATATGCTCGCGGTCCAGTGGAACGATCCGGTCTGGCGGGAGCTTCTGAAGATCGTGCCGCTCGCCTTGGTCGCGATTGGAATGATGATTCTTTTCCTCCAAAGACGCGCACATACGCAACAGCGGCCCACAGGGGCGCCAAGCGGGGGCAATCAAGATGCGTAGTCTAACTCGCGGCACGCGAGGCCTCATTTTCGGAATCTTTGTCGTTATCGCTGGCGTGACCTTGCTTTTAGATCAGATGAACCTGATCGACGCCAACCGCGTATTCCGGTTCTGGCCGTTACTTCTGATCGTCTGGGGCGTTTCGACTCTGCTCACCTGTCAGGGTTCCGGACGGCGTTTCTGGGCCGGATTCCTGATTCTTGCCGGAATTGCGCTACAGCTTCAAGAATTGGGGTTTCAGCGCATCAGAATGGAGACGCTCTGGCCGGTGTTTATCATCGCCGTCGGCGTTCTCCTGGTGATCCAGGCATTCGGTAAGGGAGGCGAGCCCCGGCTCAATAAGTGGAAGTCGAAGCCATTCGAGGCAGGGCAGCAGTTCAATACCGACGGCTCCCACGTCGCCTGCACGAGCATATTCGGCGGTGGAGAACACCAGGTCAGCTCGCGGAATTTCCAGACCGGCGAGATGACGTCGATCTTTGGCGGCGGCGAAATCGATTTCACCCAAGCCGAAATAGAGGGCGACCAAGCCGTGATTGAGGCTACGATGATTTTCGGCGGTGGTGAGATTCGTGTTCCACGCACTTGGAATGTCGTGATCGATGGCGTAGGAATTTTTGGCGGCTATAGCGATAAAACCAACCATCCCCCGCCGGACCCGCCAGCCAAAAAGCTCATCATCCGCGGCGTCGCCGTCTTCGGCGGCCTGGAGATCAAGAACTAAGCCGCGACAATGCACCCAATTCTCGGCCAATTCCGGCGGCTCATCGCTTACCTGCTGAGCTGGCTTCCGCTCTCCGCAATGCTCGTTTATCTGCTGGCGGTTCCTGGCGGACTCACGTGGATGGAAGCCTTTGCACTCGGCATTCCGCTTTGCCTTCTCTATGGATTCATGTGTCTATCGGCGTGGTATTCCTGCCGTTGGACGCCTCTCGACCGCGCCGGCGCGCTTCAGGTTGCCTTCACGCATTTGCTGGGAGCGATCGTAGTCAGCGGAATCTGGGTTTTGTCGGCGAAAGCGCTGGCGCATGAATTGTCCGCCTTCTCTGCCTTCAACGGTCTCGAGCCCCGCCTTTCGAAAAATCTTCCGCTGCTCTTCGGCACCGGAATCCTGCTCTATTTGCTTGCAGTCGCATTTTTCTACGTCTTGTTGGCTGTTCAGCAGTCGCAGGAAGCGAAAGAACGCGAAATGAAAGCAGGAGTTCTGGCTCGCGACGCGGAACTGAGAGCGCTGAAAGCCCAGGTGAATCCGCACTTCCTCTTCAACAGCCTCAATTCCATCAGTGCTCTCACCAGCTCCGATCCCGCCAAGGCCCGCGAGATGTGCGTCCTTCTCGGCGATTTCCTGCGCCGCACGCTAGGGCTGGGTGAGAAAGCCGCGATTCCGCTCGACGAAGAGCTATCGCTGATCCGCTCGTTTCTCGCTGTAGAGAAAGTCCGCTTCGGCGCGCGCATCCAAATGGAAGAAAATATCGATAAGGATGCGCTCGACGTTTTCGTGCCGCCCCTCCTGCTGCAGCCGCTGGTCGAAAATGCCGTCGTCCACGGAATCTCGAATCTCGTCGAGGGAGGCTCCATCAAGCTCGAAATCCATTCTCGCAACAGCACACTCTCAATCGCCGTCGAGAACAGCTTCGATCCCGATTCGCCACCCCGTCGCCGCGGCGGCGTTGGCCTCGCCAACGTTCGCCAGCGCCTCGCCACGCGCCACGGAAACCTCGCCAGCTTCGACGTAAGAACCGAAGGCGACCGTTACCGCGTCGCGATCACGATGCCCGCCGAACGCCCGGAGCACGCGTCATGACGCAGGCGATCGACAAGAAATTTCGCGCCGTAATCGTTGACGACGAAGAGCTCGCACGCCAGGTCCTGCGCGAATTTCTCACCGCCCATCAGGAAATCGAAATCGCCGCCGAATGCGCCAACGGCTTCGAAGCCGTAAAATCCGTCACCGAATTGAAGCCCGACCTCGTCTTCCTCGATGTCCAAATGCCCAAGCTCGACGGCTTCGAAGTTCTCGAATTGATCGGCACCAACGCCGCCGTCGTCTTCGTCACCGCCCACGACAACTATGCAATTCGCGCCTTCGAAGTCCACGCCGTCGATTACCTGCTGAAGCCGTTCGGCTGCGACCGTTTCGAAGCCGCCCTAACCCGCGCCAAGGAGCGCCTCAGCAACCCAGCCTCGGCCGCAATCTCGCCCGGCGCGCAGTCACCGCGCCCAGCGCCGTCGCCCTCCGACCTCGCCGCCGCCGCTCGTCCGCCAGCTCAGTATCTCGATCGCATCCCCGTCCGCGATGGCACCAGGGTTTTCATCATTCCCATCGCCAAGCTCGATTACGCGGAAGCCCAGGACGACTACATCGCCCTCTGCTCCGAAACCAAAAAGCACCTCAAACAGCAAACCATCTCCAGCCTCGAATCCGCCCTCGACCCTTCGCGATTCCTTCGCATCCACCGCTCCTATATCGTCAACCTCGAACGCGTCGCCCGCATCGAGCCCTACGGCAAAGATAGCCACGTCGCGGTGCTCCACAACGGAACACAACTCCCCGTCAGCCGCGCCGGATACGCCCGCCTTCGCGAATTTCTCGACCGCTGACCCAGCCAGAACGCTCAACTCCGCCCAGTCAGAACCAATCCCAGCGAAAACTCAGTTCCATGACTCCCAATCCACTCGTACCTACGTCCCAATGCACGTGCTTGTTGCGACAAAACCTACTTTCATAGTAGTGTCACGCGATGCCCCGAACCACCTCGCGCAGGTCCCGTCGTCAGGGCATACAGAATCGCAAAAGGAGACCTCGTAAAATGGCATCCCCGGCGGAAGCAAAACTTCCTAACAATTCATCCGGCAAAGAAGAAGGCGCAAATGTAGACAAGATCCGCGACATATTATTCGGCTCGCAGATGCGCGATTACGAGAAGCGTTTCGCGCGCCTGGAAGAAAACGTCTCGAAAGCTGTCGAGACTCTCCGCGAAGACACCATGAAGCGCCTCGAAACTCTCAGCAGTTTCGCTCAACAGGAAGTGGAATCCCTGAGCCAGCGCCTGAAGACCGAAAAGTCCGAGCGCTCCGAAGGCCTCAAAGAACTCGCGCGCGAGCTCAAAGACGCTGCCAAAATGATCGAGAAAAAACTCGGCCAGCTCGAAGAACAGACGTCCGACGCGCAAAGCGAAATTCGTGCCAAGATGCTCGAAAACTCGAAAGCCTTCTCGAACGAAATTGACAAGCTGCGCCGCGACTCTTCAGCGTCACTCGATCGCGAAGTCGAGGCCCTGCGCAACGACAAGACCGATCGCGCGGCTCTCGCCGACATTTTCGCGGAGTTCTCGCTGCGCCTGAAGGACGATCTCGAGCTGCCAGAAAAGTAGCGCCAGATGTCAGCCGGTCAAAAACTGCAACCTTCCAACATGGCCGAGCAAGCCCAACGCCGAGCCTCGCAGGAGAATGCGACCGAGAACCCGCCGGTTGATAACTCCGCCCGCGACGGCGATTCCCCGGAAAGTCACCCCTACGAAGAGCTGCGCCATCTCATCGTCGGCCCCGAACAGGAAGGCCTCAAGGAAATCCAAGAGCGCCTCGACGACACCGGACGCCGCATCGAAGACGTAAGCTCCGTCGTCGCCGAAGCAATCCAGAAACGCCGCGAGCAGGGCGACACGCAAGCTCTCTCCGAAGCACTTGCTCCCACCATTCAGGACACCCTCCGCGAATCCGTCCGCCGCGATCCGCATGTTCTAGCTGACGCCCTCTTCCCTGTGATGGGCCCTGCGATTCGCAAGTCGATCACCGAGACGCTCCGCAGCATGCTCGAATCCTTCAACACCGCCCTCGAGCACAGCCTTTCCTGGCAAGGCCTGAAGTGGCGCCTCGAAGCGTTTCGCTCAGGAAAGCCCTTCAGCGAAGTGGCGATGATGCACAGCCTGCTCTTTAGCGTAGAGCAGGTGTTTCTCATCCACCGCGAGACGGGGCTGGTTCTCAGTCACGTCGTCGCGCCGCAAGTCGCAACGCAGGATCCGTCGCTCGTTTCAGGAATGCTCTCCGCCATCCAGCAGTTCGTAAAAGATTCGTTCGAATCGCAGCGCGGCGACAATACGCTCGACTTCTTGGAAGTGGGCGAGCTTGAGGTCTGGATCGAGCAGGGGCCCGGAGCCGTCCTGGCCGCCGTGATCCGTGGTCATGCCCCCGAAAGCTACCGCGTCGCGATGAAAGAATCTCTCGAAAATATTCAGCGCCACTACAGTTCGGCGCTCGCCCATTTCGAAGGCGACGCCGCTCCATTCCGCCCTGTCGAAGATGACCTGACGCACCTGCTCGAAACACAGTTCAAAAACGACTCGGAAAAAGCTCACCGCCGCCCGCGCGCCGCCCTGATTGCCGGTGCAGTCATCCTCGCCCTGATTGCCATACCGATCGGCTATTCAATCTACTTGCTCTGGGAGTGGTCGCGCTTTTTGAAAGTCCTCCGCCAGGAACCCGGCATCGTAGTCATGTCCTACGCTCGCGACGGCGGACGCTATCACGTCCAGGGCTTTCGCGACCCGCTCGCCGCAAATCCTGAAAATCTGCTCTCGAACGCAGGTATTGACCCAAAAACCGCCAATCTCGAATTGAAGCCCTTCTATTCCTTCGACGATCCCATAGTGCTGAAACGCGCCCATGCCTTCCTTCACCCGCCCTCCGGCGTAACGCTCTCTGAAAAAGACGGCCAGCTTCGCGCCGAAGGAATCGCCACACCCGCGTTCATTAGCCGATTCGAAGAGCGCGCTCCGTGGATTCCCGGCGTCACCGCCGTCGACGACTCGCATTTGCAGAATAGCGAACAGCTCGAACTCAATCGCCTCCGATCGTCTCTCGAATCAACTGTGCTTCTCTTCCCCGTCGGTCGCGCTGAACTCGAACCCGGTCAGGAAAACAACATCGCCGCCGCCCAAAACAATATTCGCGCCCTGCTGGTGGAGGCCGGGCGCTTGAACGGCAAACTTGCAATCGATGTCATCGGCCACACGGATATCACCGGCGTCGAAGGCACCAATCTCGTCCTTAGCAAACAGCGCGCCGACGTCATCATCAATCTTCTCGCTCGCTCCGGAATCAAACCCGCCAATCTGCATCCCCGAGGCGTTGGTACTTCCGAGCCTTTGCATGATGAATCAACCGAAGAAGGCCGCCGCTTCAATCGCAGCGTTACTTTCAAAGTCGCTTTTTCTCCCGCTCCCCCTGTAAACTAGCCCGCATTCTGATGCTCGAAAAGAAAATCTGCATGCTCGGCACGCTTGCGGTCGGCAAGACGAGCTTGGTCCGCCGGTTCATCGAGGGCATTTATTCCGAGGGTTATCAAACTTCCATCGGCGTGAAGGTTGATAAGAAATCCGTCCGCGAGGCAGGCCAGGAAGTAAAACTCGTTCTCTGGGATATCTTTGGCGAGGACCGATTCCAAAAAGTGCAGGCCTCCTATTGGCGCGGCATGTTCGGCTACTTGTTGGTAGTGGACGGCACGCGGCGCAACACTCTCGACGAAGCTTTGGCCCTCAATCAGCGCGTCACCGACACCGGCCTCAAAGTACCGGCAATCCTTCTCGTGAACAAAGCCGATTTGGCCGATCAATGGGAAATTGGCGACGACCGTTTGGCTCAGCTCACCCAAGGCGGCTGGGAAATCATGCGCACCAGCGCCAAGACCGGCGAAAATGTGGATGCGGCGTTTTCCCGCCTTACTTTGAAAATGCTCGGTAAATGATGGCTGCAAACTCGATCCTCGAAAGTTTTCTGGCCGTTCAGGGCTATGCCCTCTTTGAATACGCGGGAAACGGCGTCTTTCATCCCATCGGCGAGTATCCAAAGTGGTGCGAGAACCTGTGGAAAGGGGCCCTCGGACGCGATAAATCGATTCGTCTCGGCGAAACTTCTCCCCTCCTCGAGAATTTCCTGATTGATGCCGAAGGATTCTGGAACTCGAACCGTGAAGGCTCCGCGAATTCGCCCGTCTGGATCGAACGCGACCCCTCTGGCCGCGAGGTGCAGCTCGAAGCGGCTGCGCTCCATGTCGACGGCAAAAATGTACTGCTCATTCGCAATCTTGCGAGCACCTATGCCGAACGGCAAAAGCTGTATCAAGCCGCCCGCGATTCCCTTCTCGAACACGAGCGCCTCCTCCGCGAAATTCAGAAGAAAGAAATCCTGCTCCACTGCATCATTCATGACCTCTCACAACCGCTCACCGCCATGCGCGGCTGTTTCAACTTGATGTCACTCCAAGACCTCTCCGCCGATTTACGGCGAATGGTCGAGACGGGCGAACGCGAATCCAATCGCCAGGAACAAATGATTCGTGGAATCCTTCAGGCGTTTTCCGCCGATCTCGCGGGCGAGCAAACATCTACGGAAAGCGCGCCGAGCGCCGCGGATATCAGCGCTGCTGCACAACGAGCCGTGCAGGAATTCTCGCCCGCATTCGCAGAGAAACAGATCAAGCTGCAAGTCGATCCGGCTGTCGATCTCTCGCGGGATTGGATTGTTACGGGCGACGACTCACGGCTCGATCGAGTTTTCGGGAATCTCCTCGAAAACGCCCTCCGCTACAGCCCTCCAAATACCACTGTGACAATCGGCCTGGAAGAAAAAGGCAAGCAGGTCCTCGCATTTGTTGACGACCAGGGCCCCGGTCTGCCGAAAGATCAATCGCCGGATCAAATGTTCGCGCTTTTCGCGAAAGGAAAAGACAAACCCGGCAAAGCCGGCCTGGGACTTTACTTTTTCAAGATAACAGTAGAGCGATGGGGCGGTACAATCGGAGCGGAAACCAAGACGAAAGGCGGAACCCGCTTCTGGTTCCGGCTACCGCGTGCAGCGAAGACCAGCCGTGACGTCACCAAGAAGGAAGCCCCGCGCGGCCAGGATGCGCCATCCGCGCCGCAAAAGAGTTCCATCGCCGTGACTCGACCCCGTCTCGATAAACCGACCAGGTGCTTGCGCGTTCTCGTCGCCGAAGATACAGACGAAAACCGCGAGCTTGTGAGCGAACTTCTCAAGAAACGCGGCCACTCAGTGGTTGCCGTCTCCGATGGGCGCCAGGCGCTCGAGGAATTGGAGAAGAATCCATACGACGTCGTGCTGATGGACGAACAGATGCCGCGTATGGACGGCCTCGACGCCACTCGCGCGATCCGACAAAAAGAAAAGTCTACCGGGAAGCATCAGTTGGTCGTCGCGCTCACCGGCAACGTCACCGAACAAGACAAAGAACAGCGCGTCCAGGCCGGCATGGACGGCTTCGTTCCCAAGCCTTTCGAAATGCACGCGCTCTTTGACACCATCGAATTTCTTGTGGCTGGTGCACAGGTGATTCCAGCGACGCCGATGCCGGCTTCGCATCCCGCAGCCAAAGAACGCCCTACCGAACAGGCGACGCGGGCACAGTCGCCGGCGCCTATGCCGATCGAGAATGTCGGGGCGCATCTCCTCCGCACCACCGGTGGAAATGAAAAGCTGGTCAAGTCGCTGACGAAATCTTTCCTCGCTGACGCGCCCAAAAGGCTTGCCGCTATTCGAGCCGCACTTGCAGCGAAGAATGCCGCGAAACTCGATACCGCCGCGCATGCCCTCAAAGGCTCCGTTGCAATCTTCGGCGCCCAATCTGCCGTCACCGCCGCCAAAAACCTCGAAGCAATGGGCCGCAGTCGTAACCTGAGCGGCGCCGATGCCCAATTTCGCGCACTCGAAGCGGCGATGCAACAGCTTCACGCCGAGCTGATCAAAATCGCGCCTCAAAATAAAACAAAGACGGCGACAAAGGCAAAAACGAAGCTCGCAAGTTCCGGTAAACGCCGTAAGAAGTAGCCCCCATCGCCTCACACCCTGACTAACGCAGCACTTCCGCACAGCCGCAGCTTGCCGCCCATTCTTAGCAGCGCGATACTCAGATGATGAAGAGAATTTCACCATCCGCAATACTGCTCGCAACGCTCGTCATGGTGTCACCGCGCACGACGCAGGCTGACGAACTGAAGCTGAAAGACGGAACCAAAATCGTCGGGACGATTGTCGGCTTCGAAGAAAATTCGTTCAAAGTGAAAACGAACTACGGATTCGCCGTCGTCCAGAAAGACCAGGTTCTCTCCATCAGCATCACGGACTCGGGGAAAAAGCTCGACTCCGAAAAGAAGTCGGAGCCATCCGCCGAGAAACCAGTGCCTCCAGCGCCCGCTGTAAATTCGTACAAGAAAAACAATACCGCTTCGTCGACGCCGCCACTCGCAGCGCCGGGCGCCGATCCAAACGCTTCAGATCCGAAAGCTGCCTCATCGAATACATCTCCTGCATCCGCCGCCACAACCGCTACCGGCAAGGCTGCCGCCACAACTGCACCCGTAACTTCCGCACCAGCTAAGACTCCAACGCCGACCGCTGCGGCCGCTCAGCCTCCCGCTGCGCCCGCCGCGCTTGCTCCTCCTGAATCAATGCGCGAGCGCGTCACCGGCAATCTCTACGCCAATGAAACCTACGGCTTTCAAATGTACAAGCCTCCCACATGGCAATTGGTCGAGGGCGCGCGTTCCGTACTGCCCGGCGCCATCACAGCGCTCGGTACCTCCGACGAAACCACGTACCTGCTCATCGGCCGGCAGCCAATTGAAAAATCCTTTGCGAGCGATATAGACGCGACGGATCGTCACCTGCGAAGCACTCTCGACAATTTCCGGGCGCTCGGCGAGAAGAAGATCGTGGTCTCGGGCGAGCCCGCGGTGCAAAAGCGTTTTCGCGTCAGCGTGGACCAGCACGATTGGTCGGGAGTCGCTGTCTTCTTTCAGCACGATGCGCATCTCTACACGATCTTTGGAATGACGTCCGCCGATTCCGACCTCGTCCAGATCCAAGAGAACGTAATCTCCCGCGCAATCTCAAGCCTTCAATTCGCGAAGCCATAGCAATTCTTCTTTCGCGCTTGCAACCAAGCCGCTCCAATGCGTAACTAATTCTTCGGTGTCCATGCCAAGCTACCGCGTTCAAGTATTGATTCTCGCTGTCTGCGCCGCCATTGCATTTTTCATCTGCCGCCGAACTCAGCATGCCTCGGCTGCGAATCAATCTGAAAGCGCGCCAACTTTCTACCGCGATGTGCTGCCGATTCTTCAGCAGCACTGCCAAAGCTGCCACCGCCAGGGCGAAATCGGTCCTCTCCCGTTGATGACCTATGAGGAAGCGCAGACCGAAGCTCGCTCCATCGCCTTCATCACCGCGAACCGGAAAATGCCGCCGTGGTTCGCCGACCCCAGCATCGGCCATTTCACGAATGACCCATCGCTCACGGCACAGGAGATCGCAACCCTCGACGCGTGGCGGGAAGCGAAGGCTCCCGCAGGCGACCCGCACAATGCTCCGCCCCCTCGCGAATGGACCAACGGTTGGAACATCCCGCAACCCGATGCAATTCTGAAGATGGCAAAGCCGGTCGCGCT
This sequence comes from Candidatus Dormiibacterota bacterium, assembly GCA_035603595.1. Taxonomy (GTDB): domain Bacteria; phylum Acidobacteriota; class Terriglobia; order Acidiferrales; family UBA7541; genus Palsa-295. Next base: position 2,928 of record DATNKB010000060.1, on the reverse strand, counting down.
TCCCTCCAAGGGCGATATCGAATACACCTACGAAATCGTGCACACGAATTTCACCGAAGCAAAATGGATCCAGCTTTCAGAGATTCGCCCGTCAAGCCGCGAGAGCGTTCATCACGCCGTCGTCTACATCCGACCGTCCAGATCGAAATGGCTCGAGCACGCTCCGGTCGGAGTTCCCTTCACCGCCGCGGACATGACAGATGACAAATCGAAGCGCGACGCGCTCTGGACAGACGCCGACGTTCTGCTCGTCTATGCGCCGGGAAGTTCGCCGGACCGTTGGCCTGACGGCATGGCCAAGCTCGTGCCAGCGGGCTCGGATCTCGTTTTCCAAATGCATTACATTGCGCGAGGCCATGCAGCCGCAGACCAGACCGAGATCGGCTTGATCTTCGCAAAGCAGCCACCGAAGCAGCGCGTCCTTACGCTGCAACTCACCAACGACCACTTCGTCATACCGCCGGGAGCTGATAATTTCCGCGTGGAAGCCCGCGGCACATTACCGAACGACGCGACTCTGCTCAGCTTCCTTCCGCACATGCACCTGCGCGGGAAGCGATTCGAGTACAACATCGTGCACAAGGACGGCACGATCGAACCATTGCTGCGCGTGAACTGGGATTTTTACTGGCAGTTGAGTTATCAACTCGCTCAGCCGTTGCCACTCGCGGCAGGAACAGAGTTGCAAGCAGTCGCGTGGTACGACAACTCGAATTCCAATCCGCACAATCCGGATCCCATGGCCGCCGTCCGCTGGGGCGATCAGACCTACGACGAAATGATGGTCGGATTCTTTGACGTCGCCGTGCGCGCAGCTCTCGACAAGTGGAAATACTTTGAGCGTCAAGCCAGAACCCCCGTAGCGCAGCACTGACAATTCAGCCAGAAACGCAAGAGCCCGGAGCCTTTCGGCTCCGGGCTCTGGTGTCTTCACTGCGTACTTTTCTGCTGTTAACCTCTGGAACCTGCCGCCATCTGCTTCTGCTGGCTCCCGCCGGTGATTTCGATGCGCCGCGGCAGAGCCGATGCTGAAATCGGCGCTGTGATTTCGAGGACGCCGTTGCGGTATTCTGCGGCGAGCTTTTGCGTATCGACGCCCTCTGGTAGCGACAAGGTGCGCTCGAACGCTCCGTAGATGAGTTCGTTGTAAACGGTGTCAGCTTCCCTCCGCTCGTCAGACACGCTGCGCTCTCCGCTGATCGTGAGCATGTTGCCCTGCGCCGAAATGTCTACTTCCTTAGGATCGACGCCTGGTAGAGCGACATGTGCGACGAATCTTTTCCCGTCTCTATCGATGAACGCATCGACGGCGGGAGCGAACGACGCCATCGACATGCCGCCTCTCTGCTGTTCTTGACCTGTTTGCAAGCCACTGCTCAAAAAGCGGTTGAAAATATGGTCGAAGTCGCGCCGAAAATCGAAGAGGTTTTGAAATACGTTGTTGTCACGGTAGGTCAAATTTGCCACGGCTATCTCCTGTAGGTTTTATCTGAGGCCCCTCGAATGAGGGGGACCGGGCCGGAGGTGACCAGTCTTCTGCCGTGCATTGCGCTTGTCAAGTCAAACGGTGGAAATTTCCACAATTTTAACAAAGCGCCTGAGCGCAATAACTTGGAGGCTCAGAATTTTGTGACTTCGCTGAAATGGAAATTCGCGACCTTCATCGCGGGCACCACCATCTCGAACGATTCTTCCCCGGCGGCACGCACGGCGGCGCCGAGCATCTCGACGTTCGAAAGCATTTCGAGAATATTTTGGTTGAAGCGGAAATTCCGGATACCCCCGGCAACGCGGCCGTTTTCGACGACGAAGGTTCCATCGCGCGTCATGCCGGTGAGAATCTTCTCATAGGGATCGACTTCGCGAATGTACCAGAGACGCGTGACCAGAATTCCCCGCTCCGTGGTGCGGATCATTTCGTCGAGAGATTTGTCACCGCCGCTGAAAACCAGATTCATGGGCGCTTCACCATATTCATTTGGCAACGCGAAGCCGTGACCTGTCGGCTTCTTTTTCATTTTTTTCGCAGTCGCGCGGGAGTAGACGAGATTCTTGGGAACGCCGCGATCAACCAGAAGAACCTTCTGCCGCGGAACGCCCTCGCCATCGTAAGGCGCGCCTAGTTGGAACGGATGGTGCACATCGTCCCAGAGCGTGATGTTATCGCCGAAGACTTTCTTGCCCATGCGATCGTTGAGGCAGGAACGCTTGTCCATCACCGACGTTCCGGCAAAGTCATAAAACAAGAAACCGACGAGATCGAGGACGGCGGAGGGCTCGAGGATTGCCGTGTAGTGGCCGGGTTCGAGCTCGCGCGGCTGGCGCGAGTCGGCTGCTTTGCGGCTGGCGCGTTCCGCCAGGCGGTCGGGATCGAGTTCACGAATGTCCGCCGAATTGGCTTTCGCCCAGCCTGAGGAATTCGGTTCGAGGATCGTGACTGAGAATTCCGAGCGCGTTTGCTCGTGATGCGCGAAAAGACCTGTCGAATTGGCGAGGATGGTTTGCATCGCGCCGCTGGAAAAAATTCCGGCGGCGGTCTGTTTGTTCTTTTCCGCGAGTTTGCAGACGCGAGTTACGGCGCGAGCGCGATCCTGTGGAGTCGCCTCGGCGGTTGCCGCGAAAAAGCGCTGCACCTTGGGAATCTTCTGCGGGCCAAGCATCGGTAGGAGGCCTGGAATCTTCGGCTGGTGCAGCGCCAGCTTTTCAGCTGCGGCCATCACGCGGCGAAGCGATTCCTCATCGGTTTTGTTGGTGGTAGCGCGTGCTGTGCGTCCATCCATCACGGCGCGGACTGAGATGTGAAGCACTTGCTCGGCGACGTTCTGATGGATGATGTTGTTGGCGAAGCGGGTGAGCGCGTCCGTCGTGACGTCGATTTCCACTTCGGTTTCGTCGGCTTCGCTGAACTTCATGATGCGCTCGGCGATG
>DATNKB010000059.1:0-2649 GCA_035603595.1 Candidatus Dormiibacterota bacterium | reverse complement strand
CTTTCGCCGAAGCGCGCATTTTTCAGAGGGAACGAGCCGTTATTGTAAAGCGCGGCTCCCCAAAGCATCGCTCCGTGCGTCATCATGCTGGTTTTTACTTTCATGACTTCCGGTGCGTGACACCCGGCTGTGCCACAGGTTGCGGCAGCAACGCGCAGGTCTCCCGGATTGACGAAGCGGATGTACTCATAACTTTCGCGCAGCCATTTTGTGTACAGGCGCTGCGGATTTCCTGACCGGCCGGCGAGAGCGGAATCATTTGGCTGCACATGCGCGCGATTTCTTATTTGCTCGTATTCAGGCGTCTTGGAGTTTGTCCCTGGCGCTAGCGTTGCGGTGGAATCGCCGCCGTGGCAATCGATACATGCGAGACGAACGGTGCCGGTGGGATGCATCGAGGGTTCGTCGGTGCTGGTGTGGCAGGAAACGCACCCGGAATTCTTTCGATCCACGTCGGCTTGCGATTGTCTGAGCAAGTCATGCTGTTGGGGATCGGATTGGGCGTGCGAGTGCCTTTCAAACAACAACGAAACGGCGAGCGCGCTGAGCGTCACAACTAGTGTGGCCCCCACTCGTTGTACATTTCCGTGTCGAGTTGTCGCGGTGCGGGCTGTTTTATTCATTTTGCGCGCCGATAAAATCATTCTTCAAAACTGAAACCTGATATCGGTGAAAAATGTGTACATCAATTTGCCGCTGTATATGTCTTTCAGGCCTTGACCTGGAACCAATGTGGCAGCGCCGGCCGTAATCGCGATGTTTTCGGTCAGTGGTGGCCTGTAACGCACGCCGATGCTCGAATCAAAACCGATGCTGTGACGAATTGGCGCCTGAAACAGGATCTGCTCGAGCGCCTCGGTTCGTTCGAAGCGCAGGTAGTTCACGTTTACAAACCCGCGCAATTTCGGCGTGATATCGAAATTGGCGCCGACGTTCGCGAGAAAGATTCCGGGATTCACGAAATTGGCCTGGCCTTCGTCTTTGCTCGAACGCAAATCGGGAAGAAGGCTGTTGCCAGAATTGAGCGCGACCCCCGAGCCCGTGAGCCGGATACTCTCGCGATTCCAAAGGCTGAAGATTCCTCCCGCGAATTCAGGGAAATCATCGATGGAATCGAATCCACGGGCGTGGCTACTGGATGGGTTCGCAGAGCCAGAAGCATAAAAGAGCGAACCCTTCAGCCGGAACCAGTCGCGATCCACCGATACTTCGAGCGCCGCCATCTGCGCGTTGATAGTCACTGGTTTTCCTGCGATAGCATTGAAGCTGTCGTTTCCCAGTGCCTGATAAAAAGCATGGGTCAGATTCACTCGCCCGATGTGGCCGTCGCCAGTCCAACCGATGTAAGCCGCATGAACGCTGTGGGGCTGGATCATGCCACTGGAAAACACTTTTCCGATCGGCGAAGGGCGCACGAGAAAACCGTTGTCGTCGTAGTGGATGGTGGCATCGTCTTTGTCGTAATGAACGCTCAACTGCGCGGTGTAACCCTGGAACAGGAAATCCTGGCGAAACACGTTGGCGATGATCACTTGCTGATTGCGGAGCGCCATGGAATTCAAACCGCTGTTGGTATTCTTTTCGAGGAAATTAAAATACGCGACGTTATATTGCCACCGATTCGAATCGAGATTGCCGAAGATGCGGACGCCAGGTTGCTCTTCCACAAACAGGAAACCGCGGAAGTCGCTATTAAATCCCTGAATGCCGGCGCGCACCGAGATAAAGTCGTAATTTGGGCCGATATCCTTGATCTTGAGTTCGCCGAAGGCTTCCTGCAAACCGATGTGCGCGTCGAAACGCGTGGTGCCTTTGGTCACGTCGGCGTTGACGATTCCGCGTTCCTGGACGTTGAGATAATTCAAACTGACAGCCGGAGTGATTCGGATTCGCCAGTCGACTGGACGAAATGAAGTATCGCCATGAAATAGATCCCAGGAAAAAAGAAAAAGTTGATCGAGAAAAAACTGCTGCCCTTTACCGAAGAAATCAGTGCTTCCGGGCCTCGCGGTGCTGATGTTGCTGGGTGTGGGTAATCGGCGGAAATCCAGAAACGTGTCGCTTATGCCCGTAAAATTCAGAAAGATTTGCTGGCCAATGATCGGGACGTCGCCTTTCCATTTATTTCGGTCGAACGGATCCCACTTACTGCCTCGAACGTACGGATGTTCGCCACCGGTTCCATAGCGGTCCCAGTCAGGCATCGTAATCAGCCAACGATCGGGCTGGGGATAGAAAACCTGATCGGACGAAGGCAGCGCCTCCGCGGGAGTCTCCGTTTTCTGCTGCTCCTGCTCGCTCCCATTTTGGATCACAACCGGCGCAGAGGGTGGAGTTGGCGCTGAGGCAGACGGGGGATTCGAAACTCCGCCGGGAATCTGAGGGAACGATGGCGGCGCGGAATTCGTCGAAGGGGCGGGGACGAGCGCGGCCTCAAGAACGAAATCATCGCCCGCTTTGAGCTGAATCGTAGGATTTCTAAATTGCTCAAAACCTTCTGCTGTGATCGTTACTTCGTAAGCTCCTGGCGGCACTTCGAGGAAACGAAACACGCCCTGCGCGTCGCTGATTTTTACCGATTGCTGGTTCGTGGCGATGCCTCGCAAAAGAATTCGCGCGCCAATCACAGGGCGCCCGTTTTCCTGACGT
>DATNKB010000058.1:0-8253 GCA_035603595.1 Candidatus Dormiibacterota bacterium | reverse complement strand
GGAGTGAATCGAGTGTCGCAATACAATATTACCAATTGGCTGGGGAAACTTTCCCGGCTCGGGATCGGAAAGCATCGCCTTCTCAATGTAACGCCCATTTTCGAACGCGATCGGAGGTGTAGTCAGCTCATCGAGAATCGTCGCAATCGAAAACGTATACGCGATGGGACTGTCATACTTCTGCTCATCCGCGCCGGCGTTGAAAACTCGAATTGCCTCGACGTGGTCCAGCGGATCAGCCAGAGCGCGGGCCATCACGTTCGTAATCCCTGGAGCCCCTCCCATCCCCACAATCGCCAGGCGCCCGATCTTGCGAAAATCCCTGTCCAGCGCGAACTGCCTCTTGGTCATGTGATACAACCCGCCGAGGTCCATGTAATTCACCCGAGCAGCTAGTGCGGCGCGCATCACATCCAGGTTCCAATTATACTGCGTGCAGTTCACTACCACCTCGCAGCCTTGCAAAAGCCTTGCCAGGCCCCCGGTTTCCCGCACGTCCGCAAAAACACTCCGCGCCCGCCCGCGCCCGAATTTCTTGGCCACCTCCGTAGCGCGCCCTCGATCAAAATCCCCGACTACAATGTGGCGCACATCTCGCGCTCCCGCGAGGTCATGCACCACCGCTCTCCCCATCATCCCCGCGCCTAAAACAAAAACCTTCATCCCGCCCCCGCTGCTATTAAACTACCCGTAGACGCCAAAACGAGGGCGCCCAATTCCCAGACGCCCTCGCCACCTGGTTCACCACCCTCTCGTCAGAATAGAACCTTCAGGCCAAACTGCATTACGCGAGGGCTTTCTCTCGTCTTTAGAACTTGCCCAAAAGTAGAGTCAGTAAAATCACCGTCCGGATTTGCAAACTGCGTGTGGTTCCAGGCGTTATAAAACTCAGCCCGGAATTCCGTGTTCCATCGCTCAGTAATGGGCGTCTTTTTCGAAATCACTAGATCCGTGTTGCTGATCGCCGGCCCGCAACAGAGGGCGTGAGGTGTATTTCCGAATCCGCCGAGTGGCGTCGGGCAGGCGGGTGTTGTGGTTTGGTCGCAGAAATTCGTTGGATCAAACCAAAAATTCCCATTCGCCTTCGGATTTAGGCGCTTGACTGGTGCGGTCATCGTCGGCGTGTTTGCATCTTCAAAGAAGAAGCTGGTTTGGAGTTCCGAGTCATTCGCGTCTTGCACTCGAATTGGGAAGCCGCTCTGATATGTGATGATGGCCGAGACTCCCCACCCGTTTAAAGCTTTCCCTTTGAACCCGTCGTACTTCGGCACAGGCAGCTCCCACACCGGGCTGAAAACGAATCGATGTTTGGCATCTAGCAGGGATAGCCCTCGCGTCGCATTGAAGTTAAGAGGATTGAGTTCATTCTCAAACGATGCTCCCTGGTCGATCGCTTTGCTAAATGTGTACGACGCCTGGAAAAGCAGTCCGTGCGAATAGCTCCTATCGACAGAAATTTGAAGACCGTTGTAGTTCGAATTTGCATTGGTATCTTCGGCGAAAATGTTGCTGAAGACGGGCACACCGTCGATCGGGCATCCGGCTCCGCTCAACGGGTTGCAATTCGGGGAAGAAAAGGGACGCGTGCCCACAATCGTCAATCCATTTGGCCCTACGGGTCCGCTGAAGCACGTCGGATTGCCACCGGGCGCCCCGCTGTATGGCAACACAAGACCGGCGCAGTTGAGGCTGGACACTTTAAAAGGCTGCGTCGGCATAGCGGACAGAGCCGGATCCGTGGGTATTACAGTCCCCGGAGGGATAAAGTACTCGGATTCCGAACCAGAAGTTCCACACGACGTCGGAGTTCCGCCGAGGCCTGCTGGTGCAGAAAGCACGTTATTCGGGTTCAGAGTCGCCAGATTGGCCAGGCCGATGCAAGTTTGAATATTTCCGGCGTTCTGATCGTGCGAAGCGAGCAAACGGTGAGCCTGAGTCCCTACATAGGCCACGCGCAGCAGCATTGATTTTGTTAACTGCCGCTCGATGGTCAAATTGTATTGCTCAGAATACTGCGACCTGAGGTGAGGCTGGAATTCACCGAAGTATATCGCGTCTCGAAAACTCGACCAATCAACGCATCCATTCGGACCGCCTGGCGTGTCGACGGCGCATGGTGTCTGTGGGGTTTGCTGAATCACGCCGCCGAACGGATTGGGGGTCTGCGTTCCGTCCTGACCGAGATATGGGAGATTAAAGAGCGGATTTGTGACGAACGAGCTACCGCCAAAGGGCGGCTCCGCGCTGAACTGTTCGAGCACTAGTTGCTCGATCGGGTTGTAAAACACTCCGAAGCCTGCACGAATGCTTGACTTATCCGGTCCTCCGGTGAGCTTGGCCAGCCAACCCTCCGTCCATCCGGGACTCCAGGCAACTCCTATTCTAGGAGCGAAGGATTTGTAGTAGGTCGAGGTCAATCCGCGCGGTACACCCTTGTCGCCCGGAAAGACGAGACCAAGCGGGAATACAGCGTTATTTGCCCCGCTGTTCTGGCCGCAGTCTCCAGGCGCAAGGTTTAACGCAGAAGCGTTGCCCTGGGATAGCCAGCACGGATACTGAGTCGTGGCCTGACCAGGCCGAAAGGTCTGTAGCCGGTTGCCCGTATCGATATACGGTGTGTTGAGTTCCCACCGCAGACCGTAGTTCAGGGTAAGGTTGGGTTTAACCTTAAAACTATCCTGCGCGAATAGATAAAGAGACGTGTTACGCAGATCCTCTCGCTGTGCCGCACCCTGCGTATACGAATTGGGGGCGCCAAGAAAATAGTTCGGGTACGAAGCGAAGGCTGGATCTGACTGAATTTGATCCTGGACTGCTTGACTCGTAGTGATGTACTCGCCGTTTATATCGAAGAACAAGAACTGGTCAAAGCGCTGTCGTCTCACATCACCACCGAACTTGATGGTATGTTTCGAAAACGTCCTTGTGTAATTATCTGTCCACTGAAAAGTGTTCCCCGTTTGCGGCAATTCCCCCTCGAAATTGTTCCCAATCGCAAACCCGCCCGATACGCTTATATAGGGCAGTCCCACCCGGCCCGGAAGATCGGTCGTAATACCCAAAGTCGGATCGAAATTCGGATCCTGAAAACAGTTCGCCGCAGGAATTGCCCCACAGGAATCGTGCACACTCGCTAGCGTGTTTACAGGGTGGTTGTTGATCTGTTCTCCTTCGCGAAAATAATTAAAACGAAATTCGTTTACCGCGTTCGATCCGATTGTCCATGTGTGACTCAAGTTCCATTGTTGAACCCGTGTGCCGAACTGTGACCCGAAGCCGGGTACGTTTCCGCCAGCGCCTTGGAAGAACGAAATCGGCAGGGTCTGGGCGTCGTCTTCAAAGTAGTAGTAGGCGCTGAACTTTTGGGAACCACTCGAAGTAATATTTTGGTCGAAGTGAACTGTAAACTGATCATTTCGCGCGACCTTGGGAGGCGTCGCGGTAAAAGTGCCAGTCCCGAGCGGGGCGACGTACTTATTGTAAATTGCTAGCGCGACGGGGTCGAAGCACTGCGTGGGGATTTTATTGCCGGGAAAGAGATCGGAGTATGCCGCTCCAACGGCTATAGGTACTCCAACCGCACCGGCGCAGCCGGGACGCGCACTCAACGTATCGGCAAACGTCTGATCATTGATTTGCCCAGCGAATGTCGCAGCCGCGTTGTTTTCAGAAAAGTTTCCTGCAGCCTCGTCTGCTGTGGGCAAGAATACCTGGCCCGTTGACGTGCCTTGATGAAGCCGAAGTCCCTCGTAAGATCCAAATATAAACGTGCGGTTCTTTTTGATCGGCCCCCCGATGGTAGCCCCGAATTGATTCTGTTTGTATGGCGCTACCGAATTATCGAAGAAACCTTTAGTATTCAGCGCGTCATTCCGGATGAATTCATAAAAATCGCCGTGCACAGCGTTGGTCCCGGATTTTGTGACGACATTGACGACAGAACCCGAGTTACGCCCATATTCCGCGTCAAACGTATTTGTCAACACGCGAAACTCTTCAATCGCATCCGGTGATGGCTGAATCGCGGGTCCATTCACGAAAATATCGTTGCCGTCCCCTCCGTTAACCATGTAATTGTTCGAGCGTCCGCGGCCTCCGTTTACGGAAACCACGCCAGGGTTGTCGCTGCCTGCGAACAAATCCGCGCCCAATTGCGATTGCACACCGGGTTGAAGCTGGAGCAGCGCGTACGCGTTCCGCGTGTTCAGAGGAAGCTCGCGGATCGACGTGTCCGTCATCACGGCGCCCAACTGAGTGCTCGTAGTCTCTACCTGCACAGCGCTCGCTTCCACGGTCACCGTATCGCTTTTCCCGCCAACAGCAAGCGTAACGGTAATGAAATTGACGTGACCGATTGTGACCACGACGTCCTTAGCCAGAAACTTCTTAAAGCCCGTCGCCTCGGCCGAAACGTCGTAGGTGCCAACCGGAAGTTCAGGGATGGCGAAGGCACCGTCCTTATCCGACGTTACAGTGCGCGGCGTGGCCTGACCCGTTAACGTAGCCGTGACCGTGACGCCTGGTACGACAGCACCGGAGGGGTCATTCACAATCCCGCGGATGGCCCCGTTCGTTTGCCCCATCGCCGCAACACACAATGTCAGGCTCCCGCACGCAAGCAGACACACCCGTACCCACGCAGTCGCTCTCATTGACGCTCCTTTGAAAATCCCGCGTCCACCCCAGACGCCCCCGATTTTTCGATTGCAGCGCCCCGAAAAACCTTACTATAATTCGCGAACGTTAGAGGATGGCCTGTAGCCTTGTCAAGAGGAAACTGTTTTGGCTCAAGCTCGTAAGCTGTCCCGCGAAACTCAGCACGCTCCGGGCTACCTACGCATCAGCGATGTCGCGCGCCTCGTCGGCGTCTCGCCTTCGATTCTTCGCTCCTGGGAAATCCTTGGCCTGATTTCGCCCGCTCGGACGCGCAGCCAATATCGCCTCTACACGCAAGCAGACGTGCGCTTGCTGAAGCGCGCACAATTTCTACGCCGGGCTCGCGGAATGAATGCCCCGGCCATCGTTCACATGCTCAAGACGCAGGGGCTTCTTTCCAAGTCCGGCGGTGGCCAGCCGAAAGCAAGCCCGGTGGGACCGCGCTTGCGGCGCTTGCGATTGCAACGTGGCTACTCACTCGCGAAAGTCGCGCAAGCTGTTGATGTCTCAGTTGGATTTTTGTCTGCTCTCGAGCGCGCACAAATGAGTGCCTCAATCGCCACCCTCCGCCGCTTGGCCCGCTTCTACCGCCTGAACATTCTTTCGCTCTTCGATCCTTCGGAAGCGAATCCCGGCCGCGTCCGTCCGAGTGAGAGAAAAGTCCTCGAAGCCGGCAATGGCATTCGAATGGAACTGCTTTCCTGGGGCAACACGGTAATGGAGCCGCACATTTTCCGCATTGCTCCGTCGGCCGGAAGCGGCGAGTCTTACACACACGACGGCGAAGAGTTTCTATATATTTTGAAGGGTTGCATCGAGATTGCACTCGACGGTGGCGAAACGAACCGCCTCGAACAAGGCGACAGTTTTTACTTCGAGAGCAGCACCCCGCATCGCTGGGTGAATCCCGGCAAGAAAGAGGCTTGGGTCTTGTGGGTGAACACGCCACCGACATTCTAGGGCATTGAGTTAACGCGCGCAGCAGTGACGAGGGATCTCAATCACAACAATGAAAAATAGACTCGCAGCGCTCTCGCTAGTGGCTTTCTTCACATTCGTGTTCGGCGGATGCGGCAAACAGCCCGTTCTCAGCTTGCTCGTCTGGGAAGGCTACGCCGATCCCTCGTTCGTCCACGCTTTCGAGCAATCCCACAAATGCAAGATCAGCGCTTCCTATATGGGTTCGAGCGATGAACTCGTCGCCAAACTTCGCGGCGGCAGTGCCAGCAACTACGATGTGATCTCGCCCTCCAGCGACATCGCCACCATGATCGCCTCAGCAGGCCTCGCGGCGCCTCTCGACCTTTCGAAATTTGCCTCCTATCTGCAACTCTCCGAACGCCTCCGCGAAATGCCCCTCGTGCGGGTGAATGGAAATGTATACGGCGTGCCGTTCACATGGGGACCAAATCCGCTTTTGTACGACACAAAAGCTTTTCCAATACCGCCCGATAGCTGGACCGTTCTGTGGAGCTCGGATCTCAAGAATAAAATTTCCGTTTGGGATGAGCTTTCCACGATTTACATGGCTGCGCAGGTCCTCGGTTACGACAAACCCGATGCCAATCGTCTCTACAACCTGACGGACGAAGAGCTCAATAATGTGAAAAAGAAGCTCATCGAACTGAAGCCCAACATCCGAAAAATGTGGAGCACGGGCGGTGAGCTAACAAATCTTTTTGAGAACCACGAAGTGATAGCCGCAATGGGCTGGCCTCTTATGACGAATCAGCTTCGCAAAGCGAATTTCCCCATTGGCGAGACGATCCCGAAGGAAAACACCACGGGTTGGATTGACCATCTGATGATTACATCTGCGAGCGAGCATAAGGATCTCGCCGCAGAGTTCCTCGAATACATGATCGAAGCAAAAACCCAGAAAGCGGTGGCCGACGTCACTGGCTACGATCCGGCTAACCCGCAAGCCGCACAATTCATGACAGAAGATCAGCGAAAATCGCTGCACCTCGACAACGTCGATCTCTACATGACGCGCATCTATTTCTGGCAGCAAGTGTCTCGCCGCGATAAATACAACGAGATCTGGAATGAAGTGAAGGCCGCCCAATGATGTCTTTCATTGGCACCATTCGCGGAACCTGCTGCGGAACCTGCAAATGACATCTACAAGGGCGGAAAACGCCGCAGCATCGGTGCGAACCGATTCGCTCCTGTCGATCCGCGAAGTAGTGAAGCGTTTCGGCTCCCGTCCTGTTCTCCGCAACATTTCGCTCGAAGTTGCGTCAGGCGAATTCTTAACGATCCTCGGCGAAAGCGGCTCGGGCAAGACAACCCTTTTACGTCTCATCGCGGGATTCGAACAGTTAGACGGAGGTGAAATCTGGATTGGACGCGACCGTCTCGACCAAATCCCTCCACATCGCCGCCCGGTGAACACCGTATTTCAAAGCTACGCGCTGTTTCCCCATCTGAGCGTCTTTGACAACATTGCCTACGGCCTGCGCGCAAAAAATATCGCGAAGGCCGAAATTCCCAACCGTGTCGCTCAGGCTCTTGCCATGGTAAAGATGAGCGAATTCTCGAAATCGCCTCCCGCTCGACTCAGCGGCGGGCAGCAACAGCGCATCGCGTTGGCGCGTGCCCTCGTGAATCGGCCTGGCGTTCTCTTGCTCGATGAGCCCCTCTCCGCGCTCGATGCAAATCTTCGCCGCCAGATGCAAACCGAATTGAAGGCATTGCAGCGCGAAGTAGGAATCACGTTCATTTTCGTCACCCACGATCAGGAAGAAGCCATGGCGCTCTCCGATCGCATCGCGTTACTCCGCTCAGGTTTTCTCGAACAGGTCGCCGAGCCGCGCCAGATTTACGGTCAGCCTGCATCCGCGTACGTAGCTCAATTCATCGGCCAAACAAATCTCCTTCGAGCTGACGTCAAAGATCAGGTGGCGAGAGCCGGCCCGCTGATATGGCGAACGGCAGAAATCTCGCACCAAGTTGTTTTTTCGCTACGCCCTGAATGCATTCGGCTTGTTGCGCACGGGGCGATGCCTCAGGCGGCTGACGACTCGACCGCGCGCTTCCGCGCTCGCATCCTGAATCAAGCCTTCGGCGGCGCGATGGACACGCTCGAACTTGATTGCGGCACCCGGCAGATCGTTCGTGCTCGCATCGCAAGCCCCGGCCCGCTTTGTGGCGAACACGAATTCGAATTTCGCGCGGGCGATGCAATCGCCGTTCGCGAAGAAAGCTCGGCCTAACGATGTATACCCGAGCCTACAAATCCGCCGTCACAGTCCCGCCGCTCCTGTGGGTTACCGCCTTCCTGCTTGTGCCTTACGCCCTTCTCTTCTGCTACAGTGTCTGGTCCGTCTCGGCGCAGCAGACTATCGTCCACAATTGGAGTCTCCAGAATTATGTCCAGCTGATTCGCAATCCCACTTATCTCTCAGTTCTTTTTCGCTCACTCCGCATCGCCGCCGCGGTCACGCTGCTAGCTCTGCTCCTGGGATATCCGCTCGCGTACTTTCTTTCTTTTCACGCGGCTGGACGAAAAGATCTTCTATATCAGCTCGTGATAATTCCCCTGTGGGCCAGTTATCTCGTGCGCGGATACGCCTGGAAAACAATCCTCGGCAG
>DATNKB010000057.1:0-14484 GCA_035603595.1 Candidatus Dormiibacterota bacterium | reverse complement strand
TCTGATTTTACCGCGGCAGTTTGAATATTACAGTGACGTCCTGGTGGGTTTCGATAGGCATTCCATTCAGTAGAGTGGGTTTGTAGCGCCATAGGTGAACGGCGCCCATTGTAGAAGACAGTAAAAAGATCGGTCCGCTCACGGGCTTGATTTCCGTCACTAAACCTTGCTGCCCAACGGTGGCGTGAACCTTTACTGTTTCTTCGGCTCCGTATTGATCCCCCGGCCTCGGATTGCGAGGCAAAACGTAGGAAACAAGCTTGCCTGCTTGCAATCGAGAGGCTTGAGCCGCTACGAGTCCAGACTCAGGAGGAACAAGAACAGAAAGTTGCGTCGTGATCATGAGCGAAGACGAGAAGGCAATCTGCTTTTGCGGAAAAACCAGCTTCAGCAGCTTGCTGCCTTTGGAGGGGACAGTGTAGGCGGGTGGCGACGGATTCGGCTGCGCAGCCGTGGGAGGGACGGGATTTCGTGGCACCCCATTCGATGAGCCCTCAGCTGTAACTGGAAGTGCGAGTTCGGAGTTAGCGGGCGGCCGTGAGTTCGGTGCTGTGGGGGCAGCGGGTTTCGCTGTGGGAGGCGCGGGATTTCTTGGCGCGGCACCTAACGAGCTTCGAGCTATAGCTGGATTCTTGAGCTTGGGACTCGCGGGTGGGGGTGACGCTGCAGCCGCGGCAGACTTTGCGGAATCCGAAGTGGGATTTCCGGGTCCGGTACCTTTCGGGCCGACAGCCTCGGCCGGATGAGGGCGTTTGGGACTCGCGGCCAGCATCGACGGTTTCGCCGCAGTACTCGTCGCGGGTTTCGCGATCAGAACAGCACGATTTATTCGTGCGCTACGAATTGGGCCAGCAGCCATTGTTGAATGTGCGTATTCGGCAGTCGCCTGTGGGGGCACGCTTCGCCCAATTAATCTCTTCAAGTCGTTGCGGTTGGGATGCCGCTCGGAATCAGCCGATGTTTCACGTTCTACCGTCGTAGAGATAATAGATGAACTTGAGTCTCTCGCGTGCACACTCCCATCAGGTTCAGAGTTAAGGGTGCCTCCCTCGGCTTTTTCTCTGAGAGGTCTGAAGCTGCCGACCCTGTTAGCTCCAATGGAGCTTTCTAGATCAACAGAGGATTGTGTGGTCTGTGCTGAAGATGTTTCCGTCGGGAATACGCTCGGAGCTGAATCTGACCGTGGCCCACTGGGCGGTTCAGTGTTTCTACTTTGTGAGTGCAACCTCGCATGTTTTCCGAACGGGCCGCGTCCCAGAGAAGCCAAGACATCAACGCTGGCTTTCGTTGCCACAATTCCAATGATTAAACCGACCACAGCAAATAAGAACACCAGTGCGGCTACATGCAATCCGGACAGATCAAAAATATAGGGATGCGAGGCTGAGTCCACAGCGCCGTCCGCAGACGGCTTGACTTCGTCTGTTGGACCTTGCGATCCAACTCCGGCGATTGGAGCATTTGACGCGCTGGGCGCGACCCGGTCGGAGGTGGACTGCACTTGAGGCGCGCTGAGGATTCGAGGAAGACTGGCTGTTGAGATTTTCGAAGCCGCGCGGAGAATCAAATCATTAGGGCCGGTGTGGGACCTGAGAGGGGCTGGAAATCGATCTTGCTGCGGCGTGTTTTCGTCGACCTGGGTGAGGTGTTCTGCATAATTTTTTTCGGCCGGAAACACCTCCGTATAATGCGCTGCTGCTTCCTCATCGGGAGCTGATGGATTGCTAGACGCCCCGATCTCCAAAGGCTGCCTTTTGTGGGCAAGGAGTTGTGCTGGCTGTTCAAATTCGGTGGCTAACTTTTCGGATGCGATCCAGTTTGAAACCCGCGAGCGGGCCTCGGCGGTGCAATCAACCAAGCGGACGCCGACGACTTTTTTAGATTCCCTCAGCCACACGATCCGGGCGGAGACTTCGACGTTTTGGCTGGACATGGGCAACTGTAAGCGAATGCGTATGGGGTAATCACCTACTGCCGGAAGGTTGCCTACAGCGATAGCAATGGCCATGCCCGTTTCAGTTACATTGACGACGCTACCGCCGGTGTCGCCGAACATTACATATACCGGGGAAGTAGGAGTGACGCGCATCTTAAGGCGGCGGTCACGCGCAGGAGTCAGGCGCTTCAAATATTCTTGCAGATTACACATGTTCCCATCCAACCGCTCTGGTGATATTCACCGGCCAAAGCCGCCATAATCCTTTACGATCGCAGGAGTCAATGTTCGGAATTCGGCGTTCGCGGATGTGACGCCCGAGAACTTTTCCTATCTGAAATCGAGCAATACAGGATGAGGGCCAAACTTTTTAGTCCAGTGTTGCGAGGCTAAGTGTAGTGGTCAGTGTGTGTCGGGGAGAGCCTGCGAAAGTCTAAGGGTTCCCGGCGTGGGGGTTGTGGTGCATTTCACGCAGGGTGCTGGTGGTTTTCAACCGCCCATAATCGCCGAAGGCCCTTACGACTCGGGCGAATGGACATCATCGCAGGGGAAGCGCTACCCCAAGTCTCTTGGAAGAGATTCATCACCCAGGAAATCTTGCATCCGAGGCGCTTTCCTGATGAGGCTTAAGGGTGGGCGCCTTCCTATTTGAGTAATTTTCGCCGCGGATTTAGCAGCAGGACCTCGAAAAACATCTGCTCGACAGAAACAAGAGTGTCTAGCGCTCACCCCGAAGTGACGTTGACGCGCCATTGCTGCTTCCGTAGACTACCGCGCAGCGCCGGACGTTGCGTGGGCAGGAGGGTGACGGAGCTCCAGAACTGTGCGATGACAAGGAGTTAAAACGTGAATGATCGCATGAAGAGACCGGTGCGGACAATGGCCATAACCACGTTGCTCGTTGCATTGTACTTCCCAGTACAAATTGGAGTGATATACAGGCAGTCGGTACAAGAGAAACCCGTGACAAATCCGGCTGCGGCCAATTCAGCGGCGATTAACGAGGGTGCTTCGCTGTTTCGAGCCAACTGTTCTCCATGTCATGGGCTGAGTGCAAAAGGTGGTGGGCGTGGGCCGGACCTCACGTCGGGCCGGTGGACGCACGGCTCCAGTGACGCCGAGATATTTCGCACGATTACACAGGGAGTGCCGGGGACGCAAATGCCGGCGAATGGATTTGAAGACTCTGAGACATGGGCGATTATTGCGTACTTGCGTTCGCGGACCCCATCGCAACATTCCAAGGCTTCAGGTGACGCAGCGAAGGGCGAAAAGCTTTTCCACGGAGAGGCAGGTTGCGCGACGTGTCACATGGTGAAGGGACGCGGAGGGCTGCTGGGACCGGACTTAACGCGCGTGGGCGCTTCACGATCGATAACTTACTTGATCGAGTCGATTCGCGACCCGGATAAGGAATTGAGCGACGGGATGCTGGATCCCAATAACCACTACGGTTCGCCGTTGGTGTACGACACTGTGACCGTGGTTCTGAAGAACGGTGAAAAAGTGACCGGTGTAGCTAAAAACGAAGATACATTTTCGGTCCAGCTTCTGGACACCAGCCAGAGGCTTTGGCTTCTTTTGAAGCGTGATGTGGAAACAATTGTCCACGAGCGCACATCGCTGATGCCCGCGTATACCGAGCAGATGATTAGCGCAGCAGAACTGCAGGACCTGCTCGCGTACATGGAGAGTTTGCGGGGTGAATGAACCTGCCTGTTTATCTAACCGAATCGATAGGAAGTTATGCCGTCGATCATCGAGAAAGGCATGATGAAAAAATGGTTCGGGTTGTTGGGGCTGTTGGTATTCACCGCTTCGATTGCTACGGCACAGGTCACCTACGAGCGAATCCGCGGAGCTGCGCAGGAACCGCAGAACTGGCTGACGTATTCAGGAAGTTATGCAGGTTGGCGCTACAGCACACTGGATCAGATCAGCGCGAGCAACGCGTCCGCTTTGTCGCTGCAATGGGCCTTTCAGGTTGGCGATCTTGGACAGTTTGAGACCACCCCACTAGCGGTGGATGGCGTGCTCTATGGAACGGGGCAGAATAACCGCGCGTTTGCCATCGACGCCCGGACAGGCCGCGCCATTTGGCGTTACCAGCGGAATTTGCCGGACAAACTGCAGCCGTGCTGTGGGATGGTGAATCGCGGATTCGCGATTCTCGGCAATAAACTGTTCCTGGCGACACTGGACGCGCATGTGATCGCGCTGGATACGAAAACGGGAAATGTGCTGTGGGATGTGACGGCCGCGGATTATCACCAGGCTTACACGTTCACCGTGGCGCCGCTGGCCGTGAAGAACGAAGTGATTGTCGGCGTGTCCGGCGGCGAGTACGGCGTGCGCGGATTTATTGATGCATACGACGCGGATACCGGCAAGCGCGTGTGGCGATTCAACACGGTACCGGGTCCGGGCGAGCCGGGACATCAGACCTGGCCGGGCGATTCATGGAAAACAGGCGGCGCCCCAGCGTGGATTACGGGTTCCTACGATCCGGAATTGAATCTTATTTATTGGCCAACGGGTAATCCTTCTCCAAGTAATTATGGTGGCGATCGCAACGGAGACAATCTCTACAGCAATTCGATGCTCGCTCTGGATGCGGATAGTGGAAAGTTGAAGTGGTATTTCCAATTTACACCTCATGATCTTTACGATTACGACGCTACGCAGATTCCGGTGCTCCTGGATACGGAGTGGTACGGGAAGCAGCGGAAGTTGCTGGTTCTGGCGAACCGGAACGGGTTTGTCTATGTGCTGGATCGCACTAACGGAGAGTTTCTTTCCGCAAAACCGTTTGGACGCGTGACCTGGGCCAAAGGAATTGGCGCAGATGGCAAACCGGTCGTGAACACGGCACTGGAAACGAAAGACGGAGGGAATCTTGTCTGCCCTGGGGCGCTCGGGATGACGAACTGGTATGCCCCGTCCTACAGCCCAAACATGAAGCTGCTATACGTCGCCACGTCGACAGAGTGCGACGTTTTTACCAGTTCCCCGCAGCAATATCGCACCGGACATGATTTTTTGGGAAGCGTATACGTGCCGGATCCGGTGGAAAGGCCGAAGGGAGCGTTACAGGCATTGAACCCGCTGACTGGGGAGCAGAAATGGGAGTTCAAGTATTTCAGCGCTCCGAATGGTGGAGCCTTGTCAACGGCGGGAAATGTGGTGTTTGCGGGCGATTCGGACGGGAATTTTATTGCGCTGGATGCGCAAAGCGGAAAGGACTTGTGGCACGTGCAGCTCGGAGCGGCCATTTATTCTACTGCGATGACGTACGAGCTAGACGGAAAACAGTATGTTGTCTTGCCGGCGGGATCAGCGCTGTTTGCGTTTGCTCTCGCTAAACCGTAACGCCAGTACCGGGCAGCGCCGGAACCGCAAGGATTTTTCCGAAGTCGCAACGCCGGTGCTGAACCCTGCCGCATTTCAAAAAGTTCCGGAAGATAAGAGGAATGGGGATCATCTCCAGGATTTCCAGTGACTCTGAGATGCACTTGGCCGATGAACCGGACCCCGCGCCCCGCTAAGGCGTCGGCGTAGCCAAGATGGAATCTCCCTGAAATGGACGACATTCATAGCCTGTGGCCTTCAGCAGTTGGCGGATTTCGTCGTAATTCCAACCTGATCTTGTCTCGGCGACAATCGTGGGATGAAAATGACCTAACATTCGTTGGGCGCCGAGTAGGGCATTCAACTCGCCGCCTTCGATGTCTAGCTTGATGAAATCTACCCGATTGAGCGAATAACTTCGCATCCAGTCGTCCAATCGTACGACGCTCGCAGTTGAGGTGCATGGCAAGTTCTCAAGCCGACGCTGGTCATATATTGATGCCCACCCAGGCTCTTTTTCGTTGTAATGAATCGGAACCTCTCCTGTGACATTGCCGACTGCGTACGGTTGGGCCATAGCCCAATGGAACGGCGCCAAATTTATTAGTAGACGGGTGCGATTCTCCGGCATCGGCTCGAAGGCGTGAACTTGACCGCCATCCTTCACAAGCGCTGCAGCGATCACTGAGAAGTATCCAATGTTAGCGCCGAGGTCTAAAAAGGTCATGCCAGGCTTAAGCGTTTTCTTCAGGAGGGAAACCAGTTCGGTCTCGTAAGCTCCCGCCCACATCCATCGCTCGATTTGTTGATTTGCCCTGACGGAAACAGTGACGCCGGGCAACGGATGACACTCGAATTCCCCACTCCTATTCGAGAGCACCGCGTCTGCAAGGCGCCCTTTACCGCGGATCGGCAAGCGTTCCAGCACCGATTGCAATCCAGTGAGATAACTCACGATAAAGATCCCGAGTGCCAGCCCCCAAACCGTGAGTCTCTCACAGAAAATTTGCTGCGTCCCGGCGCAGGTGGCTCAGGGCTCTCATACTGAGCGGGGTGCAGACTGACGATCAAGGCTTTACATAAGTAGGGATTACCTCCGGCAAGCTGCTTGCAAAGCATACCCAATACCTTTACTAATGAAGAACATTAAATGAGCTTAGCCGCACGTATCCCGGCCCTCGCAGGGAGCATTAGCGATGAAGCCCGCGTCCAACCGGTCCTGTCCACATTGCGGTAGTTCGGAGGTATTTCGGTCGCATCGGCGTAACGCCGTGGAGAAGTATCTCCTCCGCGCAATCGGAGTCCGCCCGTTCCGCTGCGTTGATTGCGATGCCCGATTCTATCGGTTGAGCCACTCCGATGGCCCCGCGTCCCAGGATATCAAAGCGGCCTAACGAACCAGTTCTTCGGTCTCTCGAAAAAGATCTGCTCACCGGCCCCGCCTCAAATCTGAATTTTTCTACCTCTGGAACTGAACCGTGAGCACTATGTGTGTTGCAGTCGGCTTCCCGTCCGACAGTGCTGGTTGAAATATCCATAGCGCCACCGCTCTTTCGGCCGCGCGTTGCAATAAGCGCGGTCCAGACATTGGCTTTACTTCCGCCACGTTCCCGTTTTCATCGATCAGGGCGTCGAGTTGCACAATCCCGTCCATGTCGAGCCCTTTCGCCCACGGAGGAATGGATGGCAGGGATTGCGACAGAATTTTTGCGGGGATGATTTCCTCAGTACTCAGCTCATTTAGCTTTCCAGATTTTGCCTGTGCTAATGCTCCCTTAGGGGAACTAAGTGTGCCATTGCTTGTTTTCACTTTGGGTGTGGCGGACACAGCAGAATGTGAGACGACATTGCTTCGCTGCGGGGCGTCTGCCGCAATTGGCGTACCGATGGCAACAGCCGAACCTCCTGTTGGCGACGACTGCCCAGGGGAGGGAACAGGAACCGCGTGTTGCCTTGATTGAGTTGTGGATGCGGATGGTCGGTTGCTGTGAATCGAACTATGTCTAATGTGCCACGCGATGCTCAAGACCGCCGCGATCGAGACGAACGCGGCGACTCCTACTGCAATTGGATTCCTGTATGCCGTGAACTTGCGCGTTCGGCAAATCCGGGATGCCGGCGTTGAAAATACTTCCGCATCGCTTGCGGTGTCCGAAATTGTTTCGCTTTGCTCTGAAGCATCCTCGAACGCCGCCTTTGGCTCGGACTCGGTTGCACTTTTCTTGTCGGATTCTCGCTTGGCCAGCTGCTTGGCGTCTATTGCAATCAGCGCGGCCATAAGCTCCTGGTCTTTCGCATCATTCCATTCTGGCTTTGTCGACTCAGGGCAGACGGGCGCCATGGTATTAGTTTCCAGAAAGGACAAAGCGACGTGGCCCCCGGGTCGTGAGCTCGGCTCCATCCCCAGCGTGGCGACCGGACTCGTCCCGCCCGGCTTTATTTTATGAATCTCCGGCGTCTGTCTGGCTGCCACTGGTTGTTCGGCAGAGACATCCCAAAATTTCGGATCGCAATCGACGAATTCGAGGTCGGTGTAGTGAGCGACCCCTCCTTGCCGCGACTCGAGCACTTTGCACAGAATCTCTCTCCCGGAGTGCTCATTTCGAAGAAAAACACATTGCCCGGGCAAGACGCTCGACTTCAGGCAAAGTACCGCACCGTTCTCCGAGACAATTGTCGTTTTTGTCGCCTCGGTGAATAGCTCTCGTCGGTCCGTCCCCTCCACGGGCTTCGACCCTTGGATCGTAACCGGAATTTCCAGTTCGCTTACTTGGGCACTGTGCACAGAATCACGCCTTCCTTTTCGCACTGCTCGACGGAACTTATGACGTCGCCTTCTGCCCGGGGTAGGACTATCGTCTTTCCTGCGCACGCGCCGGTCAGACAATGAACGTTCGTCGGCCGGGTTATGCTGTTCATCTTGAAGCTCAAAGACGTCGGCAGCAATAGTCGAGAAGTACTGATTTTGTGGCAAGTCGATCGCCACCCTAGATTTCGCGTTCACGTTCCGAGTGTATCGAGACGTCTACGCTTTGCGGGGCAGGGACATACTCTCCTTTTCGCATTCGTTGTCTGCGTTCAAGTTCGTGAATCGCTCGATATAGCTTATTCTCGATCGCAGTTTCGTAACGCTGAAAACCTGAAACTAAGTTTATGGCGCTCAGCGCACCTATTGCTGTCGAGAGTCCAAGATCGGAAGTAATCGGTGTCTGGCAGTCCTGCTCCTGCGACGGAGGATGGATCTCTGCGTTAATGTAATTCGCTTCGAGCCTGGCGGCTCGGTTTAATCTAGTCATGCAGAAAGCAATTCTTCGGACCCAGAAGATTTCCAGGTCTCCGACGGGATCGTAGGCCAGTGTAAGCCGTTGAACTAAAGACTCGTACGCCTCCCAATCGTCGAGTTCAGTCATGCCTTTTGCCAACAGGCCATGCTTGACAGCGTTGAATCTGGTCGAAGTCGTATCGTCAGGGCCAGTGGAGTTTTGCGCATTGAGGCGGTTTGAATCAGTTTTGTTCACGTTATTTTCCTTCGTCGGGCGATTTTGGCTTCGTTTGGTAATTTGAGGTTCTCGCCAGGCGTTCAAAGATTTCTGAGCGATCGGTGCGACAAACCGCGATTCATCGCCTCCACATTTACATCCGTTCGATTTCTTCGGGCGACATTGGATAGCCAAGCTTGGCCTTCTCCCAAAGTGCCTCTTTATCGAGTTCCCGGTCAAAGCGTGAGGGACCTAGCACTATGGCCCAAAGCTCTGGCTTCACGCGGAGATAGTTCAGGGCTTGTGTTGTGGCGTCAACGACGTCGTCATGAATTCCGTTGGGAAAGCATGCCATCTCTTCTATGTAATGGCTTACCCACGGTGCTAATTGTGGAAGAAATACCTTTCCCGCTTCTATAAGTGGGGTGACTGCTTGCGCCCGAGTCTGTTTGTCGCTATCAACCTTGATTGGGATTAGGGGAAGCGCCGTAGAAAGCTTCAGCTCCTGTATTAGGCTCTGCCCACTAGCCTTATCTTCGACGAGAATCGCGTTTGGCTTCCACTCCTCTGCCAACGAAGACAGTACGCGTTTCAGTTCTGGAAATTCCACTCGCTCCTTCCACAGGTGCAACAGGTAATAGCCGTCGCCAGCCACACCCCAAGTCGTGCATACACTGAAATCATTTTCTGTTCCTTTTTTGAAGGCGGTATCCCACGACTGTACGGTCCGATCAAACTTCACCGTAAGTGGTAGCGAAAAAAACTGCCACCAGTCCCGCTTGAAGATCACTCCCTCTGCCGCCGCAGGTCTTTGTTGGTACTGGGACGCCCAAGCCCGGCCACCGATTGCCATGCGAATCCTTTCAAGCTCGAGCAACGGGAATCTTTCGGGCCAAAGCGCCTCGCCTTCTTTACGAAAACACTCATCTTGCTCGGCAATCGCAGGCAAGCGAAGGACATCCCAGTTTTCGCTTGTGTGTTCGCGAAGCAGCCAACCTGACAGGTCATCGTCGTGCCAGCGCGTCTGTGTGATAATAATGGCCCCAGCCGGCGTCAGGCGGGTGTAGGCCACAGACTCGTACCACTCATGAAGCGCTCTCCGAATCGTTTGACTGTTCGCTTCGGGACCTTTAATGGGATCGTCAATAAGCAATAAGTTGGCACCTCTGCCCGTGATGGATCCTCCTCTGCCGACCGCAAAGTATGCGCCACCAGCTGTGGTACTGAACCGATGGGCGGCTGTCGAGTCTTCGCTCAAACGACAGTTCGGAAATGTTGCTTGATGAAGAGGACCAGCAATGAAATTGCGAACACGCCTTCCAAAGCCGTCAGAAAACTCTTGTCCGTAGGTTGCGAATATTACGTCGTACTGCGGATGTCTACCCAGGAACCACGCCGGGAAGATCGAGCTTGCGATAAGGCTCTTTCCATGGCGCGGTGGCATGGAAATCATCAATCGCTTGATTTCACCCCGCTCTACCGCCTCAAGCTTTGAAATGATTAGTTCATGATGAGCAGCTCGCTCGAACTGAGGCCATTGTGCAATGGCATAGCAAGCTAAATCTTCGTGAGCCAAAGATAACAGTTGACCGTGGTCGACGGCGCTTGCGCTCATGTTGGGTTCACTCCTAGGTGGCGAGCCAAAAAAGTTTCCGTCATGCGTCTGGCAGTTTCTGCGTCGAGGGTGAAGTTCAAAATCTTGGTTTGCGGCCTTTCGTTCAGCTCACCGGTTAATCGAGCTTCCAGTTCTACAAGCCGTGTTTTTTCTCTTACAGCTAACAGAGAAGTGCGGTAATCGCCTGCCCGATCGGCCCTGGCTCTGATCTGTTCAACTTGTATCCTCAACTCTCGGAGTTGTATCAAGATGCTTCTGCTACCTTCTACTTCCCTAAGTTCTTGTGCTTGGGTTAATGGGCGGCAATTTTTGCCTCTGCAAGTTACCGCGATTCTTTGAGACTCTTCCACGCCACCGTTTAGCGAGCTGTCGGACTGCTCTAGAGCGTCAGGAGACACTTCGACTGAGGTCTGGATCGGTTGTGCAGATGATTCAGGATCGTGAGGTGGGCTGCTTATCTTTTGGGTTTGGTTCTCTTGATCGGAAGGGTGATTGCGACGTACGTCTCGAATGTCCTTGTCGGCCACCTAAAATCCTCCGGTTGCGGATTACCTTGACGCAACCGGTTAGTGCCGGCAGGGAACTAGACCCCTGGCCGCAAGGTGGACTTCAGTTGGCTCGTCCTCGGCTTTTTTTCTACATCCTCGTCCGAAAACTGGGGTACATGATCGCGCTCCCAACATCTCTTGTCAACCGGTCACTAAACAGAGATTGATCCAAAGAGTTAGGTAATTTCCCATAGCATATAACTAGAACATTACTGAGGTCTAGAATTAGTATCTGGCTTCTTTGATTGGCTAAGGCCGATGCTAAGGGTCGCCAATGAGCAACCACTCGATCGATTTGCCAAACTGCTGACTGATTCTCAAAAGGATCTCTGCGCCTATTTGCACCTTTCCGTGCTCCATCGCCGAAAGATAGTTCTGGCTCACTCCAATGCGCCGAGCAAATTCTTTCCTTTTTTGCATGTATATCCGTATAAGGATAAAACATCTACATAACGTAATACGCTGCGTGCCAGCCTTTCCGAAGCGCCTTTGTACATGGCCCGGGGGGCGGTTGCAACGAAAGAGATATTGGGCCCGAGGAGGACGAAGATGAACCGAAAACTCGCTTCTAAAGGATCAGCGTTTTTCCTATCAAACGTGAAGTTGGCTCGCTCTTTATGGGGGGAGTCTTTCCGTCATCGCCTTCACTTGCACTCAGTCCATCGCCAAGTGCCAGCAGCGTTTCCTCGATCGATCCCTGCAAGCGAGGATACAAAGTCAGCAGTGCCGCTCGTCGCTCGCTGAATAGGGAGCTAGAGGCAATACCCGCAGTGCGTGCTGGCCCTCTTGCTTCCATAGCGCGTGGCCTCGCCTGAGACCATGATTGAGTGCCATCGATTGCAGGATGTGCTGGACTCGGGATCGCAGGCGCACCCACTGATGAGGAGTTGCGCGTTGCAGCGCGGGAACCGGTGATTTGGTGAGGAGGATTACGCGGGCCTCAGAAGAGGAAATAGCGCTGGGCGAGCGGGAGAATGGTGGCGGGCTCGCATGTGATGAGGTGTCCGTCGATGCGTACTTCGTAAGTTTCGGGATCAACGGCGATGTCGGGGGTGCCGGTATTGTGGATGAGATCTTTTTTCCCGATATTGCGGCAGTTTTTAACGGCAACGGCAGTTTTTTTCAGCCCAAGCTTTTCGTGCAGACCAGCCGCAAGAGCCGCTTTGGAAAGGAATGTAATGCTCGTGGCGGCGGGCGCACAGCCGAAAGCGCCGAACATCGGCCGATAGAGAACCGGTTGAGGAGTGGGAATCGAGGAGCCCGGGTCGCCCATCGCATTCCAGGCAATAAAACCGCCCTTGATGATCATCTCGGGCTTCACGCCGAAGAATGCAGGCTTCCAGAGAACGAAGTCGGCAAGCTTGCCCGATTCGATGGATCCGACTTCGCTGGATATGCCGTGGGTGATGGCGGGATTGATGGTGTACTTCGAGACGTAGCGCTTCGCGCGGTAATTGTCATTGCGGACGGAATCTTCCGAGAGCGGGCCGCGCTGTGTTTTCATTTTGTGCGCGGTCTGCCAGGTGCGAATGATGATTTCGCCGATGCGGCCCATGGCCTGGGAATCGCTCGAGAGCATGCTGATGACGCCCAGATCGTGGAGGATGTCTTCGGCGGCGATGGTTTCGGGGCGAATGCGGCTTTCGGCGAAAGCGACATCTTCGGGAACATTGGGATTCAGATGGTGGCAGACCATCAGCATGTCGAGATGTTCGGCAATTGTGTTGATCGTGAAGGGGCGCGTGGGATTCGTTGATGAAGGGAGAATATTGGGGAATGACGCGATGCGAATGATGTCCGGGGCGTGGCCGCCGCCGGCACCTTCGGTGTGGTAGGTGTGGATCGTGCGACCGGCGATTGCGGCAACTGTGGCTTCGAGGAAGCCCGCTTCGTTTATCGTGTCGGTGTGAATCGCAACCTGAACGTCGAACTCGTCGGCGATTTTGAGAGAAGCGTCGATTGCGGGGGGCGTGGTGCCCCAGTCCTCGTGGAGTTTTAGGCCACACGCGCCAGCTACGACTTGTTCGGCCAGAGGCGGGAGGGCGGAGGAGTTTCCTTTGCCGAGAAAGCCGAAATTCATTGGCCACGCTTCGGCAGCCTGTAACATGCGCGCGAGGTTCCAGGCGCCGGGCGTGCAAGTGGTGGCGGCTGTGCCGGTGGCAGGACCTGTGCCTCCGCCGATCATGGTTGTGATCCCGCTCGAAATCGCTTCGCAAACTTGCTGCGGAGAGATGAAATGAACGTGGCTATCGATGCCGCCGGCGGTAATGATCAGGTTTTCGCCGGCGATGGCTTCCGTGGCGGCGCCGACGACGAGATTGGGATCGACGCCGTCCATTGTGTCAGGATTTCCGGCTTTGCCGATTCCAGCGATGCGGCCGTCTTTGACGCCGATGTCGGCCTTTACGATTCCCCAGTGATCGAGAATCACGGCGTTGGTGATGACGAGATCTAGCGCGCCGGGTTTTGTTTCGCGGATTGCGGTGCTGCTTTGGCCCATGCCGTCGCGAATTACCTTTCCACCGCCGAACGTGATCTCGTCACCGTAATGGGTGAAGTCTTTTTCGATTTCGATAATGAGATCAGTGTCAGCTAGTCGAATGCGGTCGCCTTTGGTGGGACCGTAGAGATCGGCGTAGGTGCGGCGGGGAATCTTGAGGGTCATTTCAACTCACTCTTCGAATCGGCCTTTGAGTCTCTCGAGCCGCTCGACTGGAAGCCCTCTTTTCGCGCGCGCTCTATCGCTCGCTTTTGCAAAGAGGAATCGGACACTGCGCCGCCGACCAAGCCGTTGCCGCCGTGAATCACGCGGCCGCCTCCAAACTCGGTGAGCTCCACTTCTTTTTCTTCGCCAGGCTCAAAGCGCGCCGCTGTGCCGGCAGGATGGTTGAGCCGTAGGCCGAACGCCGCGGGACGGTCGAACGAGAGCGCCCGATTGGCTTCGAAGAAGTGGTAGTGGCTGCCGACCTGGACGGGCCGGTCACCGGTATTTTTGACGATGAGGCGAAGCGTGCTGCGGCCAGTATTCGCGAGGATCGGTCCGGCATTTTCATCAAGAAGATATTCACCAGGATTCACGAGGTCACCGGATTGGATCGTGAATCGTAACGAGTTTTGTGCCATCTGGGAAAGTGGCTTCGACCTGCACCTCGTGAATCATCTCGGCTACGCCATCCATCAGCTGGCTTCGATTCAGAATCTTCGCACCTGAACTCATGATCTGGGCGACCGTGTTTCCATCGCGGGCCGCTTCCATCACTTCAGCGGAGAGGATCGCGACCGCTTCCACGTAATTAAGTTTCAGGCCGCGAGCCTGGCGTTTACGGGCAAGGTCGGCTGCGACGACGATCATTAGCTTTTCTTGTTCTCGAGGCGTCAGGTGCATGAGTTTTCTCCCGAATGAATTACGAGTTCGGCTTCAATTTACCTTTCGCGGTGGAATTGCTTCGGTGCCATATAGCGCGAATTTCGCGGCGCGCCAGAGTTTGTGGAGGCCGGCGAGAGCGTCGCGTCCGTGTATAGCCAAGCATCTGCAGACAATGCCGTGGGCGAGCAAGG